>JBMOJJ010000034.1:0-19782 GCA_049315845.1 Rhodoferax sp. | reverse complement strand
GTTGTCGGCCGGCGCCGGCCTCTGGGTCGGACCGGTGGTGGAGGGCTTCTTTGGCACCGAGACGGCCCAGATCCATGACGTGATCGGCGACACCGTCAATACCGCCAAACGCCTGTGCGATCAGGCGCAGGGCGGCGAGTTGCTGGCGGGTCCGGTGCAGGCCGTGGCCAGCAGCGCCGGGCGCCACATCAACCTTCGCGCGAAAGGAAAGGCCGAGCCGGTGACGGCTGCGGTCTATCGGGTTTGATCCCGTTTCGCGTTCGGGACAGGACGAGGTTTCAGCAGACCTGGCAGATCTTGAGCATATTCGTGCCGCCGGGCGCCCCCATCGGTTCGCCGCAGGTGATCGCGTACACGTCTCCGCTTTGCACCAGGCCGCGGGCCTTCAGATTGTTCTCGACCTCGGCCAAGGCGGTGTCGCGGTCGGCGCTGGTGTCCATGAACAGGGGACGCACATTGCGGTACAGCGTCATCCTGCGCTGCGTCGCAACCTTGGAGGTCAGCGCGTAGATCGGCAACTGGATCAGATGCCGGCTCATCCACAGCGCGGTCGAGCCGCTGTCGGTCATCGCGACGATCGCCTTGGCTCCCAGATGATGGGCGGTGAACAGCGCGCCCATCGCGATCGACTGGTCGATGCGCTTGAAAGTCTTGCCGGTAAAGTCCGCCTCCAGCACGAAGTCCTCGTTGGCTTCGGCGGCATGGCAGATCTTGGCCATCTCGATCACGGTCTCGAGCGGATATTTACCCGCCGCGGTCTCGCCCGACAGCATCACCGCATCGGTGCCGTCGAGCACTGCGTTGGCCACGTCGCTGACCTCGGCCCGGGTCGGCACCGGGTTGCTGATCATCGACTCCATCATCTGGGTCGCCGTGATCACCACCTTGTCGTACTCGCGCGCCATCTTGATCATGCGTTTTTGCAGCGCCGGCACCGCCGCGTTGCCCACCTCGACCGCCAGATCACCCCGCGCCACCATGATGCCGTCGCTGGCGAGCAGGATTTCCTGCAACCTCGGGATCGCCTCGGCGCGCTCGATCTTGGCGATCAGGCCGGGCTTGTGCCCGTACTCGCCCGCCGCCACATTGCACAGCTGCCGCGCCATTTCCATGTCGGTCGCGCTCTTGGGGAAACTGACCGCCACGTAGTCGGCCTGAAAACTCATGGCGGTGCGGATGTCATCCATGTCCTTGGCCGTCAACGCGGCGGCGGCGAGGCCGCCGCCCTGCTTGTTGATGCCCTTGTTGTTCGACAGCTCTCCGCCCTGCCTGACCCTGCAATGGATCGCCTCGCCCCGGACCGCCTCGACCGTGATCACAATCAGGCCGTCATTGAGCAGCAGCACGTCGCCGGTCTTGACCTCGCGCGGCAGCGCCTTGTAATCGAGTCCGACCGCATCGATGTCGCCGGGCTCGGTGCGCGCCGCGTCCAGCACAAAACTCTGGCCGAGCTGAAGAAAGACCTTGCCCTCGGCAAACTTGCCAACCCTGATCTTGGGCCCCTGCAGGTCGGCGATGATCGCCACCTGGCGGCCCACGCGCTGCGACACCTCGCGCACCATGCGGGCGCGCTCGATGTGATCCTCTGCCTTGCCGTGGCTGAAATTCAGGCGCACGACATTGACACCGGCGCGGATCATCTGCTCCAGCAGCGCCGGCTCGCTGCAGGCCGGCCCCAGCGTGGCAACGATCTTGGTGGCGCGACGGGGCATCGGATTGACTCCTTGGGTGATCATCTGCACCTCAGCCCGCGGCGCGCCGGGTCAGGATCTCGAACGCCGGCAAGGTCTTGCCTTCCAGCACCTCAAGAAAGGCGCCGCCGCCGGTCGAGATGTAGCTGATCTGTTTCTCGATTCCGTACTTGGCGATCGCCGCCAGCGTGTCGCCACCGCCGGCGATCGAAAATGCGCCGGAATGGGCAATCGCATCGGCGATGACACGTGTTCCGTTCTCGAAGGCGGGAAACTCGAAGACGCCGACCGGGCCGTTCCAGACCACGGTGCCGGCCAGTTTGAGCTGCGCCGCAAGCCTTGCCGCCGTCTGCGGACCGATGTCCAGAATCAGGTCGTCGTCCGCCACTTCGGTCGCCTCCTTCACGGTCGCCACCGCATCAGCTGCAAAGGTCTTGGCGGTGACGACGTCGGTCGGGATCGGGACCGCCGCGCCCCTGGCGTTCATCGCGTCGATCACAGCCCTGGCCTCGCTCAGCAGATCAGGCTCGGCCAGACTCTTGCCGATCCTGAGACCGGCGGCCAGCATGAAGGTGTTGGCGATGCCACCGCCGACGATCAGCTGATCGACCTTCTCTGCCAGGCTTTTCAGAATGGTCAGCTTGGTCGACACCTTGGAGCCGGCCACGATCGCCACCAACGGGCGTTTCGGGTTCGCCAGCGCCAGCGTGATCGCATCCATCTCGGCCGCCAGCAGCGGCCCGGCGCATGCCACCTTGGCGAACTGGGCAATGCCGTAGGTGGACGCTTCGGCGCGGTGCGCGGTGCCGAACGCGTCATGGACAAAGATATCGCACAGGCTGGCCATTTTTTTCGCCAGCTCCTCGTTGTTCTTCTTCTCGCCCTTGTTGATCCGGCAGTTCTCCAGCATGACCAGCTGGCCCGGTTGCACCGCTACGCCGCCGACCCAGTCCGACAGCAGCGGCACCTCGCGGCCCAGCAGTTCACCCAGGCGCGCGGCCACCGGCGCCAGCGAATCCGCGGCCTTGAACTCGCCTTCGGTCGGCCGGCCCAGATGCGAGGTCACCATCACCGCGGCACCCGCGTCCAGCGCCAGTCTGATGCAGGGAATGGAGGCGCGGATGCGCGTGTCCTCGGTGATGCGGCCGGCGTTGTCCTGCGGCACATTGAGGTCGGCCCGGATAAAGACGCGTTTGCCGGTGACCTGGCCACTGGCACACAGGTCGGAGAAGCGGATGACGTTCATGGAAAACCCTGTCGGTAAGAATATCTGGACCGATTGTAGAAGCGCGGCGCGGCTCTACCAGCCCAGACCGAGATGCAGCGGCAGATAGACCGCCATGCCGACGATGATGGTGCCCAGCACGGCCTGCCCGGCGCCCTTGCGCCACAAGAACCACAGCGCCCCGGCGGCAACGGCAAAGATCCGGGCGTCCTGCCAGCTGCTGATCAGTTGGCCCTGCGTCATCACCATTTCCGGCGCGATCACCGCAGCCAGTGCGGCAATCGGCGCATATTGCAGGCCGCGCTGCGCCCATGGCGGCAGCGTCCAAGGCTTGCTGGAGATGAAGAAGAAAGAGCGCGTCAACACCGTCACGCCAGCCAGGCCGACAATGATCGCAAGGGTCCAGGGGTCGGTGTTGCCGGTCATGCTTTTTCCAGCGTCAGGCACAGGGCCACGGCGGCCGCAATGGCGACCAGAATATTGAGTTTGAACGGCAACGCAAAGGCCACCACTGCGGCCGCGCCAGCCACACCGGCCGAGACCAGACGCAGGCGACTCGATGCCAGCGAGCACAAGATGCCCAGCAGCGCCAGGATGCCGGCAAAACCCAGGCCCCAGTTGGTCGGAATCAGATTCGCCAGCAGCACGCCCGCGACGCTGCTGAAGACCCAGGCGACCCAGCTGACGCCACAATTGCCCGCCAGAAAAGCCTGCTGCGCGCGCAATTGCGCGGCGTCTCCGCCGGAGTGGGGATAGCGCTTGGTGAACAGCACGTAGCTCAGATCCGCCGTCAGATAGCCGCAGACCAGGCGCTGCCACAGCGGCAGATGCATCACGTAGGGCCGCATGTGCGCGCTGAACACGACAAAGCGCAGGTTGACACAGAAGCCGGTCGCCAGCACCACCCACATCGGGGCGGCGGCCGAGAGCAGGGGAATCGCGGCCAGCTGCGAACTGCCGGCGAACACGATGACGCTCATCAGCAAGGCCTCCAGCGTGCTCATGCCCGACTTCATCATCGCCACGCCGGTCATCAAGCCCCAGGCCGCAATGCCGGGCGCGACCCCGAGCGAATCGAGCACGCCCTGGCGAAATTCCGGGTGACGGTAGTTGCTGCGCAGAAAGAACATCAGGTCCGGTGTCGCTGAAAGACCGTACCCGGGCGCAGATCAAAGCCGCGCAGCAACTCGGCCATGCCCATCCGCCTGGCACCCGGACGCTGCAATTCGGTGATCAGGACGATCGAGTCCTTGGCCGCGACCGCAATGCCTTGGTCCTGCGCCAGCAGCACGGTGCCCGGTTCAGCGTGGGGCGCCGGCGCGGCCGGCGCCAGCATCGCCATCCAGACCTTCAGGACTTCGCCGTTCAGCGTCGCCGTGGCGCCTGGAAACGGATTGAAGGCGCGCACCTTGCGCGCAATCGCGGATGCCGGTTGCGCCCAGTCGATCGATGCCTCGTGCTTCTCGATCTTGTTGGCGTAGCTGACGCCCTGGGGCAGCTGCGGCACCGGCCTGAGCGTGTGCGCCGCCGCCTTTTCCAGCGTCATCAGCATCAGGCGCGCGCCCAGCAGGGCCAATCGGTCCTGCAGCGTGCCAGTGGTGTCGGCGGGCGTTATCGGCGTGCTGTGGGCCATCAGCATGTCACCGGTATCGAGCCCGGCATCCATCTGCATGATGGTCACGCCAGTCTCGCTGTCGCCGGCCTCGATCGCGCGGTGGATCGGCGCCGCACCGCGCCAGCGCGGAAGCAGCGAGGCGTGGATGTTGAAACAACCGTGTTTAGGGGCCTCCGCGCCTGCCACTTCATCGGCTGCGCGGCCCGGCGCGGCGGCCATCAGATCCAATACCCACTGCGGCAGGATCAGGCCATAGGCCGCCACCACCATCGCATCGGCCCGCGCCGCCTCGATGGCGGCTCGGGCGGCCAGCGCGTCGTCAGGGTATTTGCCATCGAGTCGCAGGCTGCGCGGCTGCGCCAGCGCGAAGCCCTTCTCAAGCGCGTACTGCTTGACGCTGGAGGCCTGCAGCTTCAGGCCGCGCCCGGCCGGACGGTCGGGCTGCGTCAGCACCAGCGCAATCTCGTGGCCCGCCTTGTGCAGGTGCTCGAGGGCGACACGGGCAAACTCTGGCGTGCCGGCAAAGACCAGCCTCACCGCGCTTCCTCGCGCTGCGCCTTGATCATTTTCTTCTTGATGCGGTTGCGCTTGAGCGGCGACAGGTATTCGACAAAAACCTTGCCCAGCAAGTGGTCCATCTCATGTTGGATGCACACCGCCAGCAGTTCCTCAGCCTGCACGACACGGGATTTTCCATCGCGATCGAGCGCGCTGACCGTGACCGCGTCGAAGCGCTCCACGCCGTCGTAGATGCCCGGCACCGACAGGCACCCCTCCTCATTGCTGTGCTTTTCGGCGCTGGTCCAGACCAGCTGCGGATTGATCAGCACCAGCGGCTGGTCGCGCTGCTCCGACACGTCGATGACAATCAGACGCTCGTGCACATCGACCTGGGTCGCCGCCAGGCCGATGCCTTTGGCCTCGTACATGGTTTGCAGCATGTCGGCAACCAGTGTCTGGATCCGGGCATCGACCGCAGCGACCGGCCTGGCAACGGTGTGCAATCTGGGGTCGGGGTAAAAAAGAAGCGGGAGTAAAGCCATGTTTCAATCAGTTTCGGGATGTCGCTATTTTCGCTACTTTTGCGAGCCCTGTTGGCGCTTCTCCCCTAAAGACGTTGCCCTATCGAGGGCTTGAGAGCAAAATTGGGGCTGATTTGACAAGGCTTTCTGCGGCCTGACGAGATCACGATTGATCTTCCTGAAACGTTCATAAGGCATTCCAGTGCAGCCAGATACAAAGATAAGCATGATGGTGAAATTCAAGGCCACGACCCGGGGCGCGGCGATCGCGCTGAACGCGCTGGCCTTCGCGCTGGTCCCCGCTGTGCCGGCATCGGCCCAGGGGCCCGCCGTGACGCAGGGCCAGAGGGCCACCGCCGATCAGGTCGCGCGCGCAGGGATCGCGCTGAGCGAACTGGCGTCGAATGCGCCCGAGAGCCACACGGTGCAGCGCGGCGATACCTTGTGGGCCATCTCCAGCCTGTTCCTGAAGAGCCCCTGGCGCTGGCCCGAGTTGTGGGGCATGAACCTCAGCGACATCAAGAATCCGCACCTGATCTACCCGGGGCAGAAGTTGTACCTGGAAAAAAAGGATGGACGGGCGACCCTGCTGACCCAGCCTTCAAGCCTTGACGCGGCTGCGGGCAGGCCTGTCAGCACGGTCCGCCTGTCGCCGCGCACCCGTTATGAGTCGGTGCCCAGCGACGCGCTGCCGACATGGAAGATCCAGCTGATCGAACCGTATCTGGCGGAGCCTATCATCGTCGACCAGAACGGGGTCCTGTCGGCCGCGCGCATTGTGGCGGCGCAGGAAGGCCGCGTGCTGATCACGCGCGGCGACCGCGCCTACGCACGCGGCCAGGGCGACGCTGTGCTGCTTGATGACACCAGTCAGAAGCAGAAGACGTACCGGGTGTTTCGCGAGGCGACCCCGCTGAAGGACCCGGTGACCGGTGAAATTCTGGGCTATGAAGCGCAGTACCTTGGCAAGGCGCTGCTGGTGCGCGGCGAGTCGACCGGGCAGTCCACCGACAAGGACGGCAAGAGTCGCACCGATGTCATTCCGGCCACGATCGACATCGTTGCCGCAAAAGAAGAGATCAGGGCCGGCGACCGCCTGCTGCCGGAGCCCGAACGGCAGCTGCACCATTACGTGCCGCACGCGCCGCAGGGCGTTGTCGACGCCCGGATCGTCTCGGTCTACGGCAATGCGGTTGTCAATGCGGCCCAAAGCCAGGTGGTCGCGATCAACCGCGGCACGCTCGACGGGGTCGAGAACGGACATGTGCTGGCCATCCTGAAGAACGGTGGCCGCTTGATAGACAAGACCGATGAAGCGCGAACCGAACTGAAACTGCCGGATGAGCGCAATGGCTTGCTGATCGTCTATCGGGCCTTCGATCGGCTTTCCTATGGCCTGGTGCTGGAAATAACCGACGTCGCGCGGGTCGGCGACCGGTTGGTCAACCCGAGATAGCTTGACAAAGCAGCTGATGGAGCGGCTCGAACTCGAAAGCTGGCTGCGCCTGACACTGACGCCCGGCATCGGCAATGCCACTGCACGCAAATTGCTGTCGGCCTTTGGTTTGCCGTCGGCCGTGTTCCAGCAGCCGCTTGTCGCGCTGCGGCAGGTCGTGCATGAGATTCAGGCCGGCGCGCTTCGCGCCGCACCGGCCGAACTGCCCGCTCTGCTTGAGCTGACCTGGCAATGGCTGCAGGGCTCGGGCCCGGGCAGCGCCCGGCGCCGGATTGCCGTGCTCGGCGAGGACGAGTATCCGGCATCGTTTCTGACGATTGAAGACCCTCCGCTGATGTTGTACCTGCTGGGCGCCGGCGATCTTGGCATCGACAAAGCGGGCCATGAACTGCACAGAAGCATTGCGGTGGTCGGAAGTCGCAATCCGACGCCGCAAGGATTGGCCAATGCGCGGCATTTTTCCAAGTCCCTGGGTCAGGCCGGCCTGACCATCGTCTCGGGTTTGGCGCTGGGCATCGACGGCGCCGCGCACGAAGGCGCGCTCGACAGTGTGCAGCACGGCTCACCGCGTCTGGCCACGCTGGCGGTGGTCGGCACCGGTCTGGACCGCGTCTATCCGAAGGCCCATCTGGAGCTGGCGCACCGCATTGCCCGGCATGGCTTGCTGATCAGCGAGTACCCGCTGGGTACGCCGCCGCTGATCGCCAATTTTCCGCGGCGCAACCGGCTGATTGCCGGCCTGGCGCAGGGCACTCTGGTGGTCGAGGCGGCGCTCAGGTCGGGCTCGCTGATCACGGCGCGGCTGACGGCCGAGCAAGGCAAGGAAGTGTTCGCGATTCCCGGCTCGATTCACTCGACCCAGGCGCGCGGCTGTCACGCGCTGATCAAGCAGGGCGCCAAGCTGGTCGAATCGGTGCAGGACGTGCTCGAAGAACTGAAGATCGAAGTCGCTGTCCGCTCTGACGCCGGGCTCCGCGTTGACAGCCCAGAGGGCCACGAGCGCGGAAACCTGCCCGACCCGGCCCTTGGCCTGCTGGAACTGCTCGGCTTTGATCCGGTCGGACTGGACGCGCTGCAGGCCCGCTCGCAACTCGATACCGCCGGCTTGCAGGCGCAGCTGATGACGCTGGAGCTGGCCGGGCTGGTGGCGCGCCTGCCGGGCGGACTGTTCCAGCGCCTGAACCCTGTCAACCCAGCAAGCGCTCCGGATTAGCGTTCAACTTGGTAAGCGCGTCACGCGTGGCGCGCACGGTCAGCGCCTCCTGTTCCTGCGGCAGCAGCAAGCCGGCCTGCAGATAGGCGGCCAGGCGCCTGGCCTGGATCAGGTAACTGCGCCCATCGGTGGAGGCGAACAGGTTCAGATGTCTTCGCTCGCTGCGCCAGACATACTGCACTTGCGCCTGGCGTCCGTTGTGGTCCAGCGTGAACCAGGCGCCGACCTGCAACTGCGTCGCCCAGGCCAGCATGGCCCCGGTCGGCTTGGAGCCGCCGTCGGTGACCACATCGATATTCGATGCGTCGAGCCCGAGCATCATTTCAATGCTCTGGGCATCGAGCGGCAGATCGGCTGTTCCCTCGTCGCTGACAAAGTCTTCGAGTCGGGCCAGCCGCTCTGCCATCGCGGCTATCTGCTCGGTTGGAATCGCCTGCGTCTTGGACACGAAAGCATCGGCCATCGCGTCGCTGACAGTCTTGACATGCGCGTCCTGCTGGGCCGTCGCAATGCCCAGCAGCGTCATGCCGGACCGCAGCTTGTGCAAAAGCGCGGGCAAATCCCGGATCACGCGCGCGCGGTCAGCCCGATTCGGCTTCGCGCTGGCGGCCCAGACCAGGTCCGATGCCAGCTTCTTGAGACCCAGCGTCTCCTCATGCTGCGGACCCTTGCGCACCGCGGCGACGGCCAGCACTTCAGCCCAGACCTTGAACAGAAACTGGCGAATCTCCTCGCGCACCGGCATTTCCTTGAGCATGTTGCGCATCTCGATCGTGTACTGTATCGTCAGCGTTTCCTTCTGCTCGATCTGCTGGGCCACGCCCACCACCTTCTGGGTCGAAGCCCGTCCGGTCAGGAACTGCGACAGAAATTTCTGAAATTCGTCATAGACCAGCTGATAGACCCGCTTGCCGGTCTCCGGGTACTGCTCGATCACCTGCACGATCCGCTTGACTTCGGTCTCCAGCGCGCTGCCATTGATGCCGCTGGCGTCAAAGCCCATCACACAGGAGCCCATGCGATCGATCAGCTGGCGGGCCGGGTGGTCTATGGTGCCGAAGAAATCGGGCTCTGCCAGCGCCACCCGCAGCACCGGCATCTGCAGGCGGGCAAACCAGACGCGAATACCGGGCGGGATCCGGTCTTCCTGCAAGATTGCCTGGAACATCAGGGCAACGATCTCGATCACCGCCTTTTCGCCCTTGGTTTCGGCCTTGCTCTTCAGATCGGCGGTCCGGCGCCGCAAGTCGGCCGACACTTTGGCGACGCCGGCCGGACTGTAATCCTCCATCACCGTATCGCCGTCGGAACCAGCGTCAATGGCGCCAGTCGCTGGCGTCGCCGCAGTCGGCACGGCGATCGCAGCGGCGAGCGCCGGCGAGGGTGCGTGGTGCACGGTGGCATCAAAATCGACGCCGGCAGCACCGCCCAGCAAGCGCTTGATCTGCCCCATCACGCCCACCGCGCGGCTGCGCGCCCGCGCCAGTGGCGTGGTCCCGGTCATCATCCGGGTCTCGTCAGCGGCACCGAAAGCATCCGACCTGTAGCGGCCTGCAGAGGAACCAGGCATCGATCGCGGCGCCGCTCCTCCCGCTTGCGCCGGTGCGCCAGTCGCGGGGCCGTGGAAAGCCGCGCCGGGCGCGCCGGTCGAGCTGCCGCCATCGCGTTCCCATCCCAAGCGTCCGGCAAACGGCGCTGCTGCCCGCTGCTCGTGCTGGCCATCCTGGCGCAGCTGCGGCGCGCCGCTGGATGACGGCGGGTCCTCGGGCGCCGCATCGGGCTCCGGACCCGACCTGCCGGCGCCGGCCGCTCGACCGCTCGCCGATGGCGCGCGCGTGATGCGATCGGAAAAATCGATCGTGGGCAGCACGCCCTGCTTGATCAGGAAGGCATTGCCGTTGGCATAGGCCTGCTTGAGACGCTCGGTCAGCAGCTTTTGCGCTGCATCGTTGACCATGTTCCAGGCCTCGCGCGTCAATCCGGCGCCAACCCAGCTTTCGACCAGCAGCAGCAGCAGCACCTCAGGTCGAACGATATCGTCTGCTTCAAGGTCCTGCGTGGCCTGAAGATGCTTGACGCGGAACAGCAGGTCGTTGTACTCGGAGCCCGACTGTTCCAGCACGCCCAGCGCCAGGCGCGAGGCAAGAATCTTGTTTTCCGCCACATCGGTTGCGACCAGCTCGAACGCGCCAGTGAATGCCGACTTCGGCTTGGGCAGCCGCGGCTTCAGCGCATCAGCCCAGCTTTTCAGCGTGCCATCGAGCCAGGCCTGGCGCTCGCGCTGGTAGGCCGTCCAGGCGTCACGCCGATTCTGCATTTCCCGCGATGGCGCCGCCTCGCTCATCAACTCGGTCATCCGGTCCATCACCGCGTGGCCAAGGTCTGCCATCGCGCGGCCGGCGTCGGCGACAAACCGTTTGCGTGTCTCCTGAAGAAGCTGCTCCCGCAGTTCGGTGGGAAATTGGGCAACCATACCTCGGATTCCTGTCAGACTGTGGCCCCGGCATTCGGGTCATTCGGGTCGCCTTCCTTCTTGGCCCCCCCCTTGATCAGATCCTCCCGCTGTATCCCGAGCCACATGGCGATCGCTGCCGCGACGAAGACCGAAGAATAGATACCGAACAGAATGCCGATCGTCAGCGCCAACGCAAAATAATGCAGCGTGGCGCCGCCAAAAAGTAGCATCGACAACACCATCAACTGGGTGCATCCGTGCGTGATGATGGTTCGGCTGATGGTCGAGGTGATCGAACTGTCGATGATCTGCACCGTCGTCATCTTGCGATAGCGCCGGAAATTCTCGCGGATACGGTCAAAAATGACCACCGATTCGTTGACCGAGTAACCCAGCACCGCCAACACCGCGGCCAGCACCGGGAGCGAAAACTCCCACTGGAAAAAGGCAAAGAAACCGAGAATGATGATGACATCGTGCAAATTGGCGATGATGGCCGCCACCGCGAACTTCCATTCGAACCGGATCGCCAGGTAGAGCATGATGCCGATCACGACCGAAGCCAGCGCCTTGAGGCCGTCCGTGGCCAACTCATCGCCGACCTGGGGCCCGACAAACTCGGTGCGCCGCATGGAGGCGCTTGCATCGGCAGCCTTGAGTGCGGCCATCACATGCTCGCTTTGCTGGGCCGAGCTGACTCCCTTTTGCACCGGCAACCGGATCAGCACGTCGCGCGCAGTGCCGAAATTCTGCACCTGCACATCCTGCAGGCCCAGCGACGCCACCGCCTTGCGCACACCGCTCAGATCGGCAGCCTGCGCGTAACTCACTTCCATCAGCGTCCCGCCGGTAAATTCCACCGACAAGTGCAGTCCCCGCGTGAACAGGAAGAACACGGCCGCAAGAAAGGTGATGAGCGACACCAGATTGAATACCAGCGCATGCCGCATGAACGGAATGTCGCGCCTGATCTTGAAAAATTCCATGAAATACCTTCGCTACTTTGGCGTGACCACTATCTCGGCTTCAGGGCGCCAAACGGTGCCGATCGACAGGCTTTTGAGCTTGTTCTGCCGACCGTACCAAAGATTGACCAAGCCTCTGGAGAAGAATACTGCGGAGAACATGCTGGTCAGGATGCCAAGGCAATGGACCACCGCGAAGCCGCGCACCGGTCCGGAGCCAAAGGCCAGCAGAGCCAGTCCGGCGATCAGCGAGGTGACGTTCGAATCCAGAACCGTGGCCCATGCGCGGTCATAGCCGGCGTTGATGGCGGCCTGCGCGGAAGCGCCGTTGCGCAGTTCTTCGCGCACCCGCTCGTTGATCAGCACATTGGAGTCGATCGCCATGCCCAGCACCAGCGCCATCGCCGCCATGCCCGGCAGTGTCAGTGTGGCCTGCAGCATCGACAGCACCGCCACCAGCAGCAGCAGGTTGACCGCCAGCGAAATGCTGGAAAACATCCCGAACAGCACGTAGTACATGCACATGAAGATCGCGACCGCGGCAAAGCCGTAAGTGACGCTGTTGAAGCCCTTGGCGATGTTTTCCGCACCCAGGCTCGGCCCGATCGTGGTTTCCTCGATGATTTCCATCGGTGCCGCGAGCGAACCGGCCCGCAGCAGCAGAGCCGTGTCGTTCGCCTCCATGGTGGTCATGCGGCCGGAGATCTGGACCCGACCGCCGCCGATCTCGGAGCGGATCACCGGGGCCGTGACGACTTCACCCTTGCCCTTTTCGAACAGCAGGATCGCCATGCGCTTGCCGACGCTTTCCCGCGTCACGTCGCGGAAGATGCGCGCGCCCTTGGCGTCCAGTGTCAGATTGACCACCGCCTCCTGCGTCTGGCTGTCAAAACCGGGCTGCGCATCGGTCAGGTTTTCTCCCGTCAGAATCACCTGCTTCTTGACAATGACCGGTTGCCCGGTGCGCTCCAGATAGCGTTCGGCGCCGAACGGCACCGCGGCTGCGCCGCTCTCGGCGGCGCGCGCCTCGGTGCTCTCATCGACCATGCGCACTTCCAGCGTCGCGGTGCGCCCCAGGATGTCTTTCGCCTTGGCCGTGTCCTGCACACCCGGCAACTGGACCACGATCCGGTCCAGTCCCTGCTGCTGGATCACCGGCTCGGCAACACCGAGTTCGTTGATGCGGTTGTGCAAGGTGGTGATGTTCTGCTTGAGCGACTGGTCCTGCACGCGCCGCGCCGCCTCCGGCTTGATCGAAGCGGTCAGCTTGTACTCGGAGCCGTCCGGCAGATCGACCGACTGCAGGTCGGTAAACAGGTCCAGCAGGACCGCTTTGGCCGCCGCCAGCGTCTGCTGGTCGCGGAATCGGATCTCGATCGTCTGCCCATTGCGGTTGATGCCGCTGTGGCGCACATTCTTCTCGCGCAAACTGGTGCGGATGTCACCGGCCAGCGATTCCGCCTTCTTGGCCAGTGCGGCCTGCATGTCAACCTGCAGCATGAAGTGCACGCCACCGCGCAGATCCAGCCCCAGGTACATGGGAAAAGCGTGCAGCGAAGTGAGCCATGTCGGCGAGCGCGACAGCAAATTGAGCGCCACCACATAGCCCGCATTGGCCGGATCGGGAATCAGCGCCTTTTGTATCGCGTCCTTGGCCTTGAGCTGGGTCTCGGTGCTGCCAAAGCGCGCCTTCACCGAGGTGTTGTCAAGGGCCACGAAGTCAGCCTCGATGCCGGCCGTCTTCAGGACCTCTTCAACCCTGGCCTTGGTGCTGGCGTCGACCTTGAAGGTCACCTTGGCCGAAGACACCTGTACCGCCGGCGCCTCGCCAAAAAAATTCGGCAGGGTGTACAGGAACCCCACCATCAGTGCGATCAGAATGATCGTGTACTTCCATATCGGGTAACGATTCATGATCGCTGTTCTTACGTTGTGTGGCTTTGAAAAATCGAACTACTTGATGCTTCCCTTGGGAAGCACCTGCACCACCGCGCTTCGCTGCACCTGCAACTCGACGCCGCTGGCCACCTCCAGGCTCAGGTAGCTGTCCCCGAGTTTGGCGACCTTGCCCAGCACCCCGCCGACCGTGGCAACCTCGTCACCCTTGGCCAGCGAGTCGATCATGGTCTTGTGCTCTTTCTGTTTTTTCATCTGCGGACGAATCATCACGAAGTAAAGCACGACAAACATCAGGACCAGCGGCAACATGCTCATGAGAGAAGATTGCATATCGCCGCCAGTGGTGGCGGCTTGCGCAAAAGCGGAGGAAATAAACACGGCGAACTCCAGGATAAGGCGTACAGGGACCAGGCACCGTTTTCGGCACACAAAATGCAAAAAATGGATAGCCGTGCATTGTAAACGGCGCAGCAAAACAGCGCGCCGGCCGGTTTTTCGGGCGCGCCTAGCCCGGCCTGGGCCAGAGCACCCACATCTTCAGCGGTTGCTTCAGGCGCCCCGCCAGCTCCGCCGCCTGAGCGCCCCAGCCGGCAAAGTAGTCGGCACGCACTGCGCCGAAAATCGCACTGCCGGTGTCCTGCGCCAACACCAGCTTTTGCATCCGGACCGTCGGGCCGCTGGACTGCAACCAGACCGGTGTGCCATAGGGAATGCTGCCGGGATCGACGGCAATCGAGCGCCCCGGGGTCAGCGACACCCCTTGCGCGCCTTTCGGACCCCAGGCCGCATCCTGCGCAGAAAGCGCCTCTTCCCGGAAGAAGATGATTCTGGGATTGCTCCACAGCAATTCATTGACGCGTTCCGGATTTTTCCGGGCCCAGGCCTTGATCCCGGGCCAGGATGCATCGCGCACCGCGCCCTGATCCAGCAGCCAGCGCGCCGCGCTCCTGAAGGGTTGCTCGTTCGAGCCGGCATAGACCAGCCGAACCAGCAGCTGGCTGCCGTCGGGCTGGCTGATACGGACCCGGGCGCCGCCCTGAATCTGCAACATCAGCGCATCAACCGGATCTGCCAGAAACGCGATTTCCCGGCCCCTGAGGGCCGACTGGGCCTGCGCCACGGTGTCGATCTCCTGGCGCGTGTACCAGGGCCGGCGCTGCGCCAGACCTGCCGGCGGCTGATACAGAGGCACGGAGAATTGGGCACTGGCCTTTCGCGACGCTTCCAGCACTGGCTCGAAGTAGGCGGTCAGCAAGCCATCGGCGCCGCCCGCCAGCGCTTCCACCCGATAGGGCTGCAGACGCGCCATCAGCCAGGCGCGCTGCTCGGCGCCGTCGCTGATGCTCAGGCGCCTCACCTCGGCGCACAAGGGAGCGAACACCGGGCCCGGTCGCTCACAGCTCTTCAGCCAGGCGTTCCAGGCCTCGTGCAGGGAATCGTCCTGGAAACCGGGCAGGTCGGCCCAATGCACCGCAGTCCAGCGGCTCCTGGCCTGCAGGATGGGAGCTGGCAACGCGGAGCTTGAAAAAGCGGGCGCCGATGGCTGCGCCGGCCGGCTCCCACAGGCCGCCAGCAACGATGCAACGACGACCGCCAGCATGGCGGATGGAAGATGGCACATCATTTTGCGATCGCTGCGAGCCGCCCTAGCGGGTCGGCGGATTCGGGCTGGCCGGCGGGGCATCGGGACTGTGCGCCCCGGCCATCGGCTCGTGCGCCACCCGGGCTATTTTTGGATCGGCCCAGCTGCCGTCGATATGAAATTCCTGCGTCGCCGCCTCGATCATCGGGCGGCGCAAGAACAACTGGGCAAGAAAGGTGCCGATACCGATCGCCGGATTGATGACCGATGCGATCAGCGAGGCCGTGCCGGCGTTGATCTCCGGAACCACCACCACCCGGATGTCCTGGGTTTCCTTCGCGATATCGGCCCGGCCCTCCATCAGGACCGCCGCATTGACCCCCTTCATCTGCAGATTGTTGGTCATGGCGATGCCATGCTCGATGGCGATGTCCCCGCGCAGGAAGTCAAAGGCAAAGCCGTCGCTGAACACATCCCGGAAGTCCAGCGTCAGGCGCCGCGGCAGCGCTTGCAGGCTGAGCACGCCAAGCAGTTTGGCAATGCCGGGTTCCGCCCGCAGGAACTGCCCGCTCTCGACATTGACCGTGAAGGCGCCCGTCATCGACGGGTAGTCCAGACTGAAAGGCGAACCCAGCCAGGCGACCTGCCCCTCCATCTTGCCGCGCCCTCTTCGGATCACGTCCTTCATGCCAAGACGGGACAACAGTTCACCGCCATCCGAAATGTCGAGCTTGAAATTCATCTGCGTGCGGCGTCGCTCGGGAGTGGTTCCCGATGACTGCGCCGGCGGCGCAGCGCCCGGCGCGACGGCACTGGCCCAGCTTCCGCTCGCCGCCAGCACTGCTTCGGGTGTGATGATGTTCAGCTTGTTGAGCCGCCATTCGCGCGAGCGCCCGTCGAGCGCGGTGGCAAACGCGTTGCGGTTGATCGCATCCACCTCCAGACGTCCCAGGTGCTTGCCCCGCAATACAAAGTCCTCCGCCACAATGTCCAGCGCCGGGATGCTGGCCGGTTGCTCGTTCAGCAGCGCCTCGACTTCGCTGACGGCGCCTGGCGCGACGATCAATTTGGCAAGCCGCGCGTAGACACGCCCGGCCCCATTGCCGGATGGCTGGCGATACTCCAGATAGCCGTTGAGTTCGCTGGCATCCAGATTGGCGCGCCACAGCAGGCCCTCGCGGGATCCGCCAACCACGATGTCGTGAAGCTTGCGGCCGGCAAAATTCAATTCCCGCGCCCGCAGCGCGACCGTCGTGGGCAGATAGCCCAGCGGCGTGCTGTTCTGGCTCGCGTCCGCCAGCAATGTACTGGTCGCCTCCGACAGCACACTGCCCCAGGCATCCATATCGAAGAAGTTCAGATTGATGTTGGCAGTCACGCCCTCATCGGGTAGCGGAGCCGACTCCTGGGGCGACAGTCCGGCCGCGATGCTGCCGCGCAGCGCGCGCGGCACCGGTCCCGACAGATCACGGATATAGACAATCGAGGCCAGCCGTCCATAGTCAAGCGTCAGTTGGTCGCGCAGACGCACCTGCCCTGTGGGCCCGGGCTGCAACGATTCGCGCAGCAGCGCGGTCTCCAGCCGAAACGGGATTGCCGTCTCGGCAGCTTTATTGAAGGGCGCCGGCAGGCTGAGCCCAAGGCCCTGCAAATTGCTCGACACCAGCAACTCGGGCTCCCCGCGGCGAAAGCCGAGCACGGCAGAGTACGCGGCGCTGCCATTGGCATGCTGCGCCAGTCGGGCCGCAAAACCCAGTTCCCCGGCTTGGCGCAGCCCTTCGGCAGAGACCTTTCCGCTGGCGCGAATCACAATCGTCGGCGCGATCCGACCAGCACCGGCAGCGGCGCCCGCTGCAGGCACCGAGCCGCCCTCCAGACGCACCTCACCGCCCAGCATCTGCGCCTGGGCGCCGGCAATGGAAAACTCGCTTTCGGAAAAATTCACGACGCCGCGTGAACGCGTCAATTTCGGCGTGTCCGGCGTGATCTGAATATCGTTGCCGGACAGGGTCACGCTGCCTTGCACAGCTGATTTTTCAAGCGCTGCAATCGGCAGCGTCAGCTTGAATTTGTAGTCTGCGCTGGCACTGCCCGTGGCCCGGTCCAGCGCATGGCTGGTAAATCCCGCCAGCGGTGACCCGCTGACAATGCCCAGGCCATCGGTCAGCGCGCCACGCGCTTCGGCGCTGACAAGCACCACCGGGTGCGCCAGATCGGAAATCAGCGCCTGCAGCTTGGTGATCTGCAAACTGGCGCCGGCGCCCATCCTGGCGTTCGCAGCGCGGACCTGCATCTGGGCCCGTTCAAACACCAGTTCACCGCTGAGCTGCGTCAGCGCTGGCCAGGGCAACTCATCCCTGGCCTGCAGTCCGCGCGGCACATAGGCATAGTTGGCGTTGAGCACGTCCGCTGAAATCCTGAATTCCCCCTGCTTCGGATCGACAAACGGCATGTTGTGCAGATCGCCCCTGACCCTGAAGCGCACGCCGCTGGCAGTCCCGCCCTGAACCGCGTCCCGCACATAGTCACGCACCGGCCGCTCGATCAGGGTTGGCAGATAGCGGTGTACGCGGGTTCCGTCGGCGCGGCTCAATGCGCCCTGCAGGTCGAGCAGTCCCGGAAAGCGCGCCCGTCCGGCAGACTTGAGCGGGTCGCTGGTTTCCCATTTGATCTGCGCCTCGCCCTGGGCGTCGACGTTGCTGAACTTCAGGTTCGGCAGTTGCACCGCAATCCGGTCGCCATTGATCTGCCAGCGCGCATCGGTGGACAACTGCGTGACGGCAATCACCGGTTCATCGAAGATGCCCGGCAGCGCCAGCGCCCCGTTGACCAGACTGACGCCGGCGCGTCCGCCCGACTGGTTGAAGTCGAACTCGATGCCGGCCCCCTTGACGCCCGGAGAGCTCCCGGCTGAGGCGATCTCGATCTGACTCGCCAGCCCCTTGATCTCGAATTTGCTCAAGTTGTCCAGCGGCCCCTGCCAACTCGCCTGCAAGCGCTCGACCAGCCCCTTGGGCGCGCGCGCCAGCAGCGCCGCCCGCACCACCGGGTCAAGCGGCAGGCGGTTGGCAATCTGCGACAGGGCGTTCAGATCCAGCTTGTCGGCCTTCAGCTCCCCGCGCGCCGCCATCTTGCCCTCGGAACCCAGGTAGCTGACGCTGACATTGCCCCCTGGCCAATGCAGGCCGTCGCCGGTGTCGAACTGCAGCTCCCGGGTCGAAAATTCGAAGCCGGCCGCCATCGTCTTGCCGGCAAGACGCCCACGAACCGACTGCAGTTCCAGCGCCTTCAGCCCATGGCCCAAGGTCACACTGACCTCGCCCAACGCAATGTCGGCCGTGACCCCCATCACTTGCGCGCGGCTGATGTCGGCCCAGGCTGTCAGCGCGCCATTGCCCTGGCGCAAGTCGATGCCGATATCGGCATAGCGCCGCAGTTCGGTCAGGTCAACCCGCGTGAATGCGGCGTAAAGCTGTCCGTCCCAATCCTGCCAGCGCCCCTTGCGGCTTGAAAGCAGAGGCTGCTGGAACATGCCGCGCAGGCTGAAGCGTTCGCCCCACTGCGCCGGCGGCGTCGCATCGAATCGCATATTGTGCAGGCGCGAGCGGTTGCGCACCACCAGGTTGACCTGCTTGAGTTCCAGCGTCGGCGCCGCGCGCAGTTCATCGGTCCAGCGAATCGTGCCATCATGAATGGCAAACTCGAGCTGTGAAAAGAACCAGTCGGCAGCGCCCGTGTCTGAACCTCCATCGCGGGAAATATCGAGCCCGGCGACGGTGATCTTTCCCTGCGGATCGCGACGGATATCGAGCTCCGGCCGGTCCACATACAACTGCTCGAAGCCCATGTACCAGAGCGAACGGGGCGACAGTGCCGCCAGCACGCGCGGCAGCAGAAGGGCCTCACGACCCTGGGCGTCAAACAGCTGGATGTTGGAGAGTTCGACCGACGGGATCATGCCGGTGGAATGGGCGACCACCGCACCGATACGCACCTGTACACCCAGCACCCTTGTGGCATGCGCTTCCAGCAGCGGGCGGAATTCGCCGATTCGCGGCACAATCAGCCAGTGCAGGGCGCTCCAGGTCGCGCCGCACAGAAACCAGGCAGCCAACACCAGACCCAGTGACCAGCGGGCCACGGCTGTCGATATTTTCAGCAATGATGAGGGTACCGGCGTGGCGTCAATCATTTGGAAGCAATAACCATGACAGGAATTATGACCCGCCCGGTCATGTCGTCGCACTCGCGCCTGTGCCAGCGACTGCAGCGCCGCTTTGCAGGTCAGCTGCATTTGCTGCCCCCCGGAGTGCCCGACCAGAGCTCGATGCGAGACGCGATGGGGGCGCTGCGGGCCGGCGGCGCCGATGTCGGCGGCGGGCTGCGGATCGTCCGCCAGCTGGTGCTGGAGCGCCTGCTGCGGCTGGACTGCGACGAACAGGCGCCGCTGCAGCAGGTCACGCAGGTCATGACCGATCTGGCGGAGTTTGCGCTGGAGCAGGCCTGCGCGCAGGCGCAGCGGGACCTCGACGAGAGCCACGGCAACCCCTGCGCGCCGGGTGACGAGCGGGCCCAGCTCTGGATCGTGGGCATGGGCAAGCTGGGCGCGCGCGAGCTCAACGTCTCCAGCGACATCGACCTGATCTACATCTACGATCA
>JBMOJJ010000303.1:0-4523 GCA_049315845.1 Rhodoferax sp. | reverse complement strand
TGGTTTCGTTTTCCACGCGTTTGACGATCACGCGATCGTGCAGAGGACGAAGTTTCATGGGATCTCCTTGAATTTGAAACAGAGGTCAAAAAATACAGATGCCAACCCGGCAAGGCTGGCACCCCGTAACCAAAGCGAGTGTTCTGTCAGAACAAATGTCTGTTAGCACTCAACTCTTGTGAGTGCTAATGATAAGGCAGTTTGCCGGCTTTTCAAGAGCTGCGGCGCCAAAGTGCGCAAATATTGCGCAATCGCAGTGCGCATTTGCCGGTCGATCAGGGTTGCTGGAACTGAAGCGCCGGCAGTTCGCGGTCCATGAAGGCGACACAGGTTCCCGTTTCGCGGGAAGTTTGCATTTTGCGCAATAAAACTGCAAAATTCTCTCAATGGAAACATTGGACAAGCTCGACAGGCTCATTTTGAGCAGACTACAAGACAATGGACGCGCGACCTTCGACCAGATTGCGGAGATGGTGAACCTGTCGCCCAGCGCGGTGCTGCGCCGGGTCAAGCGACTCGAAGCGGAGCGCGTGATCGACCGTTATGTGGCCCTGCTCAGGCCCGAGGCGGTCGGCCTGGGCCTGACCGCGCACATCAATGTCCGACTGGAAAAGAACAACGACAGCCCGTTGCGCAATCCGCGCGATCTGTTTCGGGCTGGTGTTCAAACCTGGCCCGAGGTCGTCGAATGCGACGCCCTGAGCGGTGAAATGGACTATTTTTTGAAGGTGATGGTCCGCGACATGAGTGCATACTCACATTTTGTGATGAACACCTTGCTGAAGCACCCCAGCGTGCAGGATTGCAGAACCAGTTTTGTGCTTGAACGCGTGAAAGCCACCACGGCCCTGCCTTTGTAGAGCGGGCGGTCTGGAATATTGGGCACACCCCTCTAGGGAAAACCCTTATAGTTGTCTCATGTTTGAAACAATCGATCTGGTCAAGGCATCGCTCGAAGCTGGCAAGAGCCTGTTGCGCCCGCCGACCGAAGGCGCGGCTCCGTCACCGGGGTCCAGACCGGCGCCGGTGCTGGTGCCGATCCGGTCGCTGGGCGTCAATCACCGTGGCCGCATCGCACAGCATCTGATGGCGCTTGAGCCGCACGACCGTTACCTGCGTTTCGGGTTTTCTGCCAGCGACGAGCAGATCCAGCGTTATGCCGACTCGCTGAATTTTGACCGCGACGAGATCTTCGGCATCTACAACCGCCGACTTGAGCTGATTGCGATGGCGCATCTGGCGTTCTCGGTCGACCCCGATCTTTCCGCCTGCGCCGAATTTGGCGTTTCGGTCTTGAAGTCGGCCCGCGGCCGCGGCTATGGCGCGCGCTTGTTTGACCGCGCGATCATGCACGCGCGCAACCAGGGCGTCAGCCGGATCTTCATCCATGCGCTGAGCGAGAACACGGCGATGCTCAGGATCGCCAGCAAGGCCGGCGCCAAGGTGGAGCGGGACGGCTCCGAATCCGAGGCCCACCTGTTCTTGCGTCCGGCCACGCTGGACACCCATCTGAGCGAAATGGTCGCCGAGCAAATGGCGCAGACCGACTACCGCGTCAAGGTCCAGGTCAAGCAGTTCTGGGACTTTCTGGCCGAGGTCCAGGCGATCCGGCGCGATGCCCAGGACGCCCAGCAGAACAGCCCGAATTAGCGTGCCGGCCAACCCGGTCAGCCGGTTGGCAGCGCGATCCGCTATCCTAGAGGGTCATCAACAACGGCATGTCCTGCGCCCAGCTCTGTGTCAGACCCCCATCCTGCGCGAATTCCCGAACGGGAGGACAAGCGCACCTTCTTGCGCAAGCTGGTCGAATTCATCCACCCGGGACCCGACTCCACGGATGAATTGATCGAAACCCTGGTCGAGGCCCAGCAAAACAACATCATTGGCGCCGAATCGCGCGCGATGCTCGAAGGCGTGATACGGATGGCCGACATGACGGCCGGCGACGTGATGGTGCCGGCAACCCGGATGGATCTGGTCAACATCGACGAGCCCTACGACCTGATGCTGCACGGGGTGATCGATGCCGGGCACTCGCGATTTCCGGTCTACCAGAACGAGCGTGAAAACATCATCGGCATGCTGCTGGCCAAGGATTTGCTCAAGCTGCAGCGCGCGCCGGAGCTCAACATCCGGACGCTGTTGCGGCCGACCGTCTTTGTGCCCGAGAGCAAGGGGCTGAATGACCTGTTGCGCGAGTTTCAGAACAATCGCAACCATCAGGCGATCGTGATCGACGAATTCGGTCGTGTTGCCGGCCTGATCACGATCGAGGATGTGCTGGAGCAGATTGTGGGCGAGATCGAGGACGAGTTCGACACCGCGCAGGACGAGGGCGATATTTACGGATTGGCCGACCGCAGTTACCGCGTCAGCGGCGACACCACGATCGATCGCGTCGAGGACGCCTTTGCGGTCAAGCTGCTGAGCACCGATCCGCAAGACGAGTTCGACACCATCGGCGGCCTGATCGCCCACGAGATGGGCCATGTCCCCAAGCGCGGCGAACGCCACACCATGGCGGGGCTGGACTTCGTCGTTCTGCACACCAAGGGAGGGGCCGTGAGATGGTTCAAGGTCTCACCGGTTGTCGATGGACCGCCTTGAAACACCGGCTGGGCTGAGGGGCTTAGGCGCGCCAGTGATGGCGTTGATCGCCGGCACCGCGCAGGCGGCCAGCCTGGCCTGGCCGATCGCTTTTCAGGCCCCTGCCCTGGCGCTTGCCGGCCTGCGGGCAGGCGAGCCGGTCTGGTGGTTGCAACTGCTGTCCCTGACGCTGCTAGCGGGCTTGCTGCAGCGCTGCCGAAGCGCGCGCCAGGGCGCGCTGCTGGGATGGCTGTTTGGCATCGCCTGGCTGGCCGGCACCGTCAGCTGGACCTTTGTCGCAATGCACACCTATGGCGGGCTGCCGGCGTCACTGTCGATGCTGGCGGTGCTGGTGTTGACTGGCCTGATGGCCTTGTTCTACGCCGGCGCTTGCGCTCTTTACGCCGCTGTCCGGCCAGCCCAGGGCGCCATGGCGGCCCTTGTCTTTGCGGCGCTGTGGCTGCTGGCCGAGTTGGCGCGCGGCACCTGGCTGACCGGGTTCGGCTGGGGTGCTGTGGCCTATGCGCATATCGATGGGCCGCTGGCAGGCTACGCGCCCTGGCTCGGCGTCTACGGCATGTGCGCGCTGGCCGCATGGCTGGCGATGCATATGGCCGGTGCGTGGCGCGCCGGCTCGGCGGGCCAACGGCTTGGCAACCTGCCTGCGGCACTGCTCGTGCTGGGACTGCCCTTCCTGATCGCAATCACGATGCCGGCCTTTTCGGCCTCGAGCGGGCGTCTGAGCGTGACGCTATTGCAGGGCAATATTCCCCAGGATGAAAAATTCGAGCCCGGCAGCGGCGTGCCGCTGGCGCTGGACTGGTATGCGCAGCAGTTGAACGCCAGCCGCACGCAGCTGGTGATAGCGCCCGAGACCGCCATCGCGTTGCTGCCGCAGCAATTGCCCGCTGGCTACTGGGACGCGCTGCAGCAGCGCTTTGGCAGCGGCGGGCAGGCCGCGCTGCTTGGCATTCCGCTGGGCAACGACAGGCAGGGCTACACCAACTCGGTGCTCGGCCTGAAGCCCGGTCAAGCGCAAGCCTGGCGCTACGACAAGCAGCATCTGGTGCCGTTTGGCGAGTTCATTCCGCCGCTTTTCAAATGGTTCACGGCGCTGATGAACATCCCGCTGGGGGATTTCAACCGGGGCGATCGGCGTCAGCCGCCTTTTGATTGGCAGGGTCAAAAACTGGCCGCCAACATCTGCTACGAGAATCTGTTCGGCGAGGAACTCGCGTCGCAATTCGCCGAACCGGCGCTGGTGCCGACCCTCTTCGTCAACGTCAGCAATCTGGCCTGGTTCGGCCAGGGTCTGGCGATCGACCAGCACCTGCAGATCACGCGCATGCGGGCGCTCGAATTCGAACGCGCGTTCGTGCTGGCGACCAACACCGGCGCAACGGCGATCGTCGACCATCGGGCCCGTGTCGTCGGCGCCATTGCCCGCGGCAGCCGATCGGCGCTGGTGGGCGAGGTCGAGGGCCGTACCGGCGTCACGCCCTACGCCTGGTGGGTGGCGCGTTTTGGCCTGTGGCCGATGTGGTTGGCGGCCCTGGCGCTGGTTTGGCTGGCGGCACGGGGAAGATTGCGCAAGCGCTAGCCTGCTGTTGATTGCTTCAGACGCGCGGCCCAGCGGAAGACCCGTAAAATCGGCGCTTTACACCAGAGCGCCAGAGCCGCCATGTCATGTTGACCTTCCAGCAAATCATTCTGAAATTGCAGTCCTACTGGGACGCGCAAGGCTGCGCACTGTTGCAACCCTATGACATGGAAGTGGGGGCCGGGACCTCGCACACCGCCACCTTCTTGAGAGCGCTCGGGCCCGAGCCCTGGAAGGCGGCCTACGTGCAGCCCAGCCGGCGCCCGAAGGATGGCCGCTACGGAGAAAATCCGAATCGCCTGCAGCACTATTACCAGTATCAGGTGGTGCTGAAGCC
>JBMOJJ010000302.1:0-4580 GCA_049315845.1 Rhodoferax sp. | reverse complement strand
CTTCCGGGAACAGTTCCTTGACCGCGTAGGCCAGCAAATGGGCGGTGGAATGGCGGATGATCTCCAGACCTTGCGGATCTTTCGCGGTGATGATGGACAGACTGCTGTCGGCCTCGATCAGATAGCCCGTGTCGACCAGCTTGCCATCAATCTTGCCGCCAAGCGCTGCCTTGGCCAGGCCGGCGCCGATCGACGCCGCCACCTCTGCCACCGTCACAGGGGCAGGATAGTCGCGCTTGGACCGGTCTGGAAGTGTGATTTGAATCATGGTCTGCAAACAATCAGGTGCGGACAGAACGGGCCACGCCTTGCGCGGATGCGGTCTGTCCCGCAAGGTTTCATAAACAACAAAGCGCGGACACGCCGCGCTTTGAAAACTGGAAGCCGGAACGCGGCGATTTTACGCCGCGCCAGTGGCTCGGGCCGATCTCAGTGGAACTGCTCTTCTTCGGTGGAACCGGTGAGCGCCGTGACGCTTGACTTGCCGCCCTGAATCGCGGTGGTGACTTCGTCGAAGTAGCCGGTGCCGACCTCCTGCTGATGCGACACGAAGGTGTAGCCGCGGTCGCGCGCAGCGAACTCCGGCTCCTGCAACCTTTCAACATAGGCCGTCATGCCGCGCTTCACGTAGTCCTGCGCGAGGTCGAACATGTGGAACCACATCGAGTGAATGCCGGCCAGCGTGATGAACTGGTACTTGTAGCCCATGGCACCGAGTTCCTTCTGGAACTTGGCAATCGTGGCGTCGTCCAGATTCTTCTTCCAGTTGAACGATGGCGAGCAGTTGTAGGCCAGCATCTTGCCCGGATGCACCTTGTGCACGCCTTCGGCAAACTTGCGCGCGAACTCCAGATCGGGCGTTCCCGTCTCGCACCAGACCAGATCGGCGTAGTCGGCATAGGCGATGGAACGGGCCACAGCCTGGTCCAGACCCTTGCGCGTCTTGTAAAAACCCTCGGCAGTGCGCTGGCCGGTCAGGAACGGCTTGTCGATCGCATCGTAGTCGCTGGTCAGCAAGTCGGCCGCTTCCGCGTCGGTGCGGGCGATCACCAGAGTCGGGACGCCGCAGACGTCGGCTGCCATGCGCGCCGCGATCAGTTTCTGGCAGGCTTCGGCCGTCGGCACCAGCACCTTGCCACCCATATGGCCGCACTTCTTCACCGAAGCCAGCTGATCTTCCCAATGCACGCCTGCGGCGCCGGCCCTGATCATGTTCTTCATCAGTTCAAAGGCATTCAGCACGCCGCCAAACCCGGCCTCGGCGTCGGCCACGATGGGCGCGAAGTTGTCGATATAGCCTGCGTCCCCGGCATCGATGCCCTTGGAATGCTGGATTTCGTCGGCGCGACGGAAAGTGTTGTTGATGCGCTCAACGACCTTGGGGACCGAGTCCACCGTGTACAGCGATTGATCCGGGTACATCGAAGCGGAATTGTTGTTGTCGGCGGCGACTTGCCAGCCCGACAGGTAGATGGCCTTGACGCCTGCCTTGACCTGCTGCATCGCCTGGCCACCGGTCAACGCGCCCAGACAGTTGACGTAAGGCTCGGTGTTCACAAGATTCCAGAGCTTTTCGGCGCCACGGCGGGCCAGCGTGTGCTCGATTGGAAATGAACCGCGCAAGCGCACCACGTCGGCGGCGCTGTAGCCGCGCTTGATGCCCTTCCAGCGCGGGTTGGTGGCCCAGTCTTTTTCCAGTGCCGCGATCTGCTGTTCGCGACTCGGTTGTTCGGTAACGGTTTGGGGCATGAAGTCACTCCTTGGGTTGGTTGGAACTGTGTCCGCCGGTCCTCAGAAGAACCGGCGGCGCTGGAGTGATTCTAGGTCTTCTATAAGACTTTATTCAATCTTATGTCTTATACAAGAGATAAATTAAGTTCAATCGAATCATAGGCTTACTTAACACCTTCTGTAATGTGGAACCTCTTCCTTTAATTTGATAGCAATTGATGCATTGCAGCAATTCAATTTCTACAGACGAAGAAGGCATCCCGCCATATGAAATAGCACAGGGGTCGGAGCATTGCGCATGCCCCGCCAGCCTTCCGGACCGCAGACTCAGGCGCTGGCGCTGCGAAATGCCGCCGACATCTCCCGCGCACGCCGGCGCTGCGCGCGCGACAGCAGCACGCTGCCAAGCAGCACTCCAACGCTGACAACCGCGACCGTCAAAGTCGCGACCGTGTTGACGCTGGGACTCAAGCCGAGTCGCGCCCGACTGAAGATCGTCAGCGGCATGGTGGTGGAACCAGGGCCTGACAGAAAAGCCGACAACACGACATCGTCCAGCGACAAGGTGAAGGTCAGCAGCCAGGCCGAACCAATGGCCTGCGAAATCAGTGGCAACGTGACCAGAAAGAAGACCTGCCACGGACGGCAGCCCAGGTCCTGCGCCGCTTCTTCAAATTGCGGGTTCAGTTCCTGCAAGCGCGACTGCACGACGACCGTCGCGTAGGCCATGCCAACCAGTGTGTGCCCAAGCCAAATGGTCATCAAGCCTCGGTCCGGGAAGCCGAAAGCGCGTTGCACCGACACCAGCATCAGCAGCAGGGACAGACCGATGATCACCTCCGGCATGACCAGCGGCGAGTTCACCATGCCGATGAACAGGGTGCGCCCCGGAAAACGATTGAAACGTGTCAGCGCCAGCGCCGCCAAAGTGCCCAGAACAACCGAACTGCAGGCGGTCAGAAAAGCAATTTCCAAGGACAACTTGAAGCCGGCAATGATTTCAGCGTCCCGCGCTAATTCCGCATACCAGCGCAACGACCAGCCACCCCAGGTCGTGACCATCGGACTGGCATTAAAACTCAGCAGAATCAAGGTCAGTATGGGAAGGTAAAGAAACAGGAATACCGCGAGCATCCAGACTCTGGCGGTGGCACGGCCGGCGTTCAACTTCACGCCCGACCTCCCGCTGTGCTCTCCGCGTGCCGGTTGAACAGGGCCAGCGGCACGATGATCAGAAGCACCATCACCACCGCCACCGCCGCCGCCATCGGCCAATCGTTGTTGCTGAAGAACTCGTCCCACAAGACGCGCCCGACCATCAGCGTCTGCGGTCCTCCCAGCAGTTCAGGGATCACGAACTCCCCGACGCAGGGAATGAAAACCAGCATAGAGCCAGCGATGATGCCGCTGCGCGAAAGCGGGACCGTGATGCGCCAGAAGGCCTGCCAGGGTGTGGCGCCGAGATCCTGCGCCGCCTCCAGCAGGCTCAGGTCCATCTTGACCAGATTGGCATAGAGCGGAAGGATCATGAAGGGAATGTAGGTATAGACCATTCCCAGCACCAGCGAAAACGGCGTATTCATCATCTTCACGGGCTCGGACAGAAAGCCCATCGCGATGGCAATGTTGTTGAAGACGCCGCTGTCGGCCAACAACATCTTCCAGGCATAGACACGCAACAAGAACGAGGTCCAGAACGGCAACATCACCAGCATCAGCAGGGCCGGACGTTTGTCGGCCGGGCTGCGAGCCATGAAATAGGCAAACGGATAGGCGATCAGAAGGCAAATCACCGAGGTCACTGCGGCAAACCTGAGCGAGCTGAGGTAGGTCTCGAGGTAAAGGCCGTCGAGCGCAATGGAAACATAGTTGCCCAGCTTGATCCTGAGCAGCAGCACACCGTCGGCCCAGAGCCATAAATCCCTGAAAACAACGTTGTCCATTTCGGACACGCTGATCTTGAACACGAGCAGAAACGGCAGCAGGAAGAAAAGCAGCAGAAACGTCAACGGAAATCCGATCACGGCCATCGGGCCCCAGGCCTGGAGCATCCGGTCAAGCCGGAATGGCGCGGGTCTGAAAGACGTCATCAGATCGACCTCAGGCCGTCAGGACCACGACATCGCTGCCGCACCACCAGACACAGACGCGATCGCCCCAGGTCAGACTGGCATCGTGCCGAGCCGAATTGGCGCGGCTCACCTTGACCACCGTGCTGCAATCATCCAGTTTCACGTGATAGGTGGTGAGACTGCCAAGGTAGGCCAGGTCCTTGATGACTCCCTGGACCAGGTTGAAGCCCACCTGTTGCGGCGACTCGCGCTCTTCGTCGCGCGGCAGATCCCGCTGTATGGTCATCTTCTCCGGACGCACCACAACGTGCACCGTCATGCCTGTGGTGCGGTTCATGCCATGACTCACGTGATGCCGACATTCGGCCGAACTGATCACCACATGATCCGCATGCTCCGCCTCCACCGTGCCCTTGAAAAGATTCACGCTGCCGATGAAATCGGCAACAAAGCGGCAATTGGGAGTTTCATAGATCTCGGAAGGCCGGCCCACCTGCAGTATCCGGCCCTCGCTCATCACACCAATGCGTGTCGCCACGACCATCGCCTCCTCCTGGTCATGCGTGACCATGACGCAGGTCACGCCCACCTGCTCGATGATGTCCACCAACTCAAGCCGCGTTCGCTCGCGCAGCTTGGCGTCCAGCGCGCCCAGCGGTTCGTCAAGCAGCAGCAATTGCGGTCGCTTGGCCAGACTACGCGCCAAAGCGACGCGCTGCTGCTGACCGCCGGAAAGCTGGCTCGGCTTGCGCTTGGCATAGGCCTTCAACTGCACCA
>JBMOJJ010000301.1:0-4590 GCA_049315845.1 Rhodoferax sp. | reverse complement strand
TGGCCGAGGCGCACCAGGCGGTGGATTTCATGCTCGGAGAAGATTCGCCGGGCGTGCCGCACAAGCTGGGCCCGGGCGAAAGCGCGTTGCCATGCGTGGTGATCGAGGAGTTTCTGTCTGGCGAAGAAGCCAGCTTCATCGTGATGTGCGACGGCAAGAACGTGCTCGCGCTGGCCACCAGCCAGGACCACAAGCGCCTGCTGTACGACGACCAGGGGCCCAATACCGGCGGCATGGGGGCCTATTCTCCGGCTCCGGTGGTGACGCCCGACGTGCACGCCCGGGCGATGCGGGAGATCATCCTGCCGACCATCAGGGGCATGGAAAAGGACGGCATTCCCTACAGCGGATTTCTGTACGCCGGCCTGATGATCGACGCCGGCGGCCGACCGAAAACGCTGGAGTTCAATTGCCGGATGGGAGATCCCGAGGCGCAGCCCATCCTGATGCGCTTGAAGTCCGATCTGGTGGATGTGATGCTGGCCGCGACAGAGCCGGGTCCGCACGGGCGGCTCGACGGCATCGAATTGCAGTGGGACCGGCGCACCGCTTTGGGGGTGGTGCTGGCGGCGCACGGCTACCCGATGCAGCCGCGCAAGGGTGACCTCATCTCCGGATTGCCCAAGGAGTCCGAGGATGCGGTTGTGTTCCATGCCGGCACGACGTGCAGGGAAGGCGTAGCCGTGACCTCGGGAGGTCGGGTGCTGTGTGTGACGGTGCTTGCCGACAACGTCCGCCAGGCCCAGCAGCGCGCCTATGAGGTCGCGCTTGGAATTCAATTCGATGGCAAACAGTATCGGACCGATATTGGCCATCGTGCGATCAGGAGCTGACCGTCCTCATGTCCCCGACCGAGTTTTTGGTGCATCAATGAACAAGCCCGATCCCGATATGTCCAGCCCGGCCGAGGTGCGCCGTTACCTGATGGACCTGCAGGCCCGCATCACGGGTGCCATTTCGGCACTGGACGCGAGTCCCTTTCGGACCGACGCCTGGCGCAAGCAGGTGGGCGAGCCGCTGCAGGGCGATGGCATCACGATGATCCTGGAGGGCGGTGCTCATTTTGAGCGGGCCGGTTGCGGTTTCTCGCATGTGCGCGGGTCCGGATTGCCGCCGTCGGCGACACAGCACCGGCCGGAACTGGCCGGCGCAGCGTTCGAGGCGATGGGGGTGTCGCTGGTGTTTCATCCGCGCAATCCCTACGTGCCGACGGTCCACATGAATGTCCGGATGCTGGCCGCAAGCGGCGCGGACGGCAAGCCGGTGTGTTGGTTTGGCGGCGGCATGGACCTGACGCCGTATTACGGCTTTGAAGAGGATGTGGTGCATTTCCACCGCAACTGCAGCGCGGCGCTGGAGCCGTTCGGTCAAGACAAGTATCCGCGCTTCAAGACCTGGTGCGACGAGTACTTCTATCTGAAGCACCGCTCCGAGCAGCGGGGCGCTGGCGGTATTTTCTTCGACGATTTCTCCGAACTGGGTTTCGATCGCAGTCTGGCGATGATGCAGGCCGTGGGTGATTCCTTCCTGACAGCCTATTTGCCGATCGTGGAACGGCGCAAGGAACTGCCCTACGGTGAACGGGAGCGGGCGTTTCAACTGTACCGGCGCGGCCGCTATGTGGAATTCAATCTGGTCTGGGATCGGGGCACGCATTTTGGCCTGCAATCCGGCGGGCGCACCGAGTCCATCCTGATGTCGATGCCGCCGTTGGCGAGCTGGTCCTATCAGAATGTGGCCGAAAGCGGATCGCCGGAGGCGGATCTGTACACAAAGTTCCTGGTGCGCAAGGAATGGCTTTGACATGCCGCTGATGCCAGTTGCCGGCGCAAAGCCAAGGATCGGCGTCTTTGGCGGTGCGTTCGACCCGCCGCATGCGGCCCACATTGCGCTGGTCCGCGCTGCGCTGAGCGCTTTGCAGTTGGACGAACTTCGCGTCATTCCCACTGGCAATGCCTGGCACAAGGCGCGTCCCTTGAGTCCTGCGCAGCACCGGCTGGCCATGGTGCGGCTGGCTTTCGCCGATATTCCCAAGGTCGTTGTCGACGCAAGGGAAACCGAGCGTGACGGTCCGAGCTACACGATCGATACGCTGCGTGAGTTGAAGACGCAGTGGCCCGAGTCCGAGCTGTTTGTTTTCCTCGGAGAAGACCAGGCCCGGGCGCTGCCGACCTGGCGTGCCTGGCAGCAGGTTCTGCAGCTCGCTATAATTTATGTAGCCGAGCGTGGCGACTGGAGATCGGGCAAGCCCCGCTTCATTGCGCCAAAGTTGTATGAGTCGCGTTTCCGGCATCTGCAGATGCAGTCGATCCCGGTCAGTGCAACCGATATCCGCAATCGGGTTGCCGCGCATCAGGATCTGTCCCCGCTGGTTCTTGAATCCGTTGCGCGCTATATTGACCACCACCACCTTTACCAGACCACTTGATGACCACCACCGCCACTGCAAAAAAAGACATTCAAAAACTTCAACGCACCATCGTCGACGCGCTGGAAAACGTCAAGGCGCTGAATATTGTGGTGTTCGACACCGAGCATCTGTCCAGTCTGTTCGAACGGGTGATCATTGCTTCAGGCAGTTCGAATCGGCAGACCAGGGCGCTGGCCGCCAGCGTGCGCGACGCGCTGCGCGATGCCGGTTTTGCAAAGCCCCGGATCGAGGGCGAGACCAATGGCGAGTGGATCATCGTTGATTGCGGGCAGGCGGTCGTCCACATCATGCAACCCAATTTCCGTCTCTACTACAACCTGGAAGAGCTCTGGGGCGACAAGCCTGTGCGTCTGAAATTTGGCGCCGTCAAGCCGGCGATCAAGACGATCGAGAAACCCGCTGCCGCCAAGAAGGAGGCGGCCAAGCCGCAGGCCAGTCTGAAGCGCTCCAATGCCGCCAAGAAAGGCGTTCTGGAGACCTTCCCGTCCAAGGCCCAGGAGCGCAAGACGCGCGCGGCGGCTGCGCCCGCCAAGCCGGGCCTGAAGAAGCCTGTGGCCAGGACGGCGGTGAAAAAGACAGCTGTGAAGAAGACGGCCGCCGCCAAGAAGACGGTGCCGCGCAAGACCTGACAGGCGCGCTTGTGCGACTGGTCATTGTTGCGGTCGGCCAGCGCGTGCCGGACTGGGCCCAGGTGGCCTGGGACGACTATGCCAAACGCTTTGGGCACGATCTCAAGGTCGAGCTCAAGACGGTCAAGACCGAGCCGCGCGGATCCCGCACGCTTGCCGCGCTGCTGGCGGCGGAGCGCGAGCGCATCGAGGCTGCGCTGCCCAGAGGCTGTCGCATCGTCGCACTCGACGAGCGTGGCGCCGCGCTGACAACGCTGGCGCTGGCCGGCAAACTGCAGCGCTGGCAGCTCGAAAGCGACGATGTGGCACTGGTCATCGGTGGCCCCGATGGTCTGGAGCCGGCGTTCAAACTTGCGGCGCACGAGCGCATCCGGCTCTCCGACCTGACCTTGCCGCACGCGATGGCCCGGGTGCTGCTGGTGGAGCAGATCTACCGCGCCTGGTCGATCAACGCCAATCATCCCTATCACCGCGAATGACATGGCCCCCACGCTTGCCATTTCATGTGCTGCGCTTCCCCCCGCGGGGGCCCTCGCGCCTTGGGGCGGCCCGGCGTCGCTCAAGGCTCTCCCTTCCTGAGAGCTATGGCTGATTTCATCTACCTGGCCTCGCAGAGTCCGCGCCGGCGCCAGCTGCTCGAGCAGCTCGGCGTTCGGCACCAGTTGCTGCTGCCGGGTCCCGAGGAGGACAGCGAAGCGCTGGAAGCCGTGCTACCGAACGAGGCGCCGGTGGCCTATGTCAGGCGTGTCACACAGCTCAAGCTCGACGCGGCGCTGATAAGGCTGAAGCTGCGCGGCTTGCCGACCGCGCCGATTCTCTGCTCAGACACGACCGTGGCATTGGGGCGAACGATCTACGGCAAGCCGACCGACCGGGCCGACGCGCGGCGCATGTTGGCCGAGCTCGCCGGCAGCTCGCATCGGGTGCTGACGGCCGTCGTCCTGGGAACGCCGCGCCGGCGCGCCCAGGCCCTGTCCGAGTCGCGTGTCACCTTCGACGCGTTGACCGCCAGGCAGATCAGCGCCTACGTCGCATCCGGCGAGCCGCTCGGCAAGGCCGGCGCCTATGCGGTGCAGGGCAGGGCGGCGGCGTTCATTTCGCATATCAGCGGCAGCTATTCGGGCATCATGGGCCTGCCGATGTTCGAGACCGCCGCCCTGCTGCGGGCCTTCGGTCAATATACTTAGAGGCTTATGCAAGAAGATATCCTGATCAACTGGTCGCCGCAGGAGACCCGTATCGCCATTGTTGAAAACGGCGCCTTGCAGGAGTTGCACGTGGAGCGCGCGCTGGAGCGCGGACTGGTCGGCAATATCTATCTGGGCAAGGTGGCCAGGGTGTTGCCGGGCATGCAATCGGCCTTCATCGACATCGGGCTCGAGCGCGCCGCGTTCCTGCATGTGGCCGATGTCTGGCACCGCCAGCCCGACGGCGAGCCGCCGGCCATCGCGCGCAACACGCTGGCGCAGGTCCCGATCGAGAAGCAGGTCTTCGAAGGCCAGGCGCTCACGGTGCAGGTGATCAAGGATC
>JBMOJJ010000033.1:0-20511 GCA_049315845.1 Rhodoferax sp. | reverse complement strand
GGCTGTTACCGGCGAAGTGGAAGGCTTTGACGTTAACGATGAGGCCGCTCGGTGGCGTCAACGCAGGTGGCTCGGCTGGTCGCTCTGGCGTGGCTTTACGCGGCAACAGGGGCTTGCGATCGCGCTCGATCTGCTGCTGCAGGGAGCCGGCGTCGGGTGGGGACTGGGCGAAAGCGCATGGCGCGAGCGCAGCCAGCAACACCATGAGCCCGTTTGCATTGCATCGAAGTGAGAAGTTCATTGCAGATTTCTGCCTATACCAAATGAGAACGGCTTGATTAAATCAAACCGTTTTTGGCAAAGCTTGCAATAGCTTGCATCCCGACTCCGGGACGTTTCAGGACTGAATTTGCACCGGCAGGCAGAGTTGGTAACCCTCTTTCCAGAGGGACTTGATGGCAGGATCGGGCGCGCCGGCCTCCACCATCTTTTTCTTCAGGCGAGAGATGCGCACCTCCAGCGCAGACTTGCCCTTGTCGTCGGGCTCCAGATCTATCAGTTCGAGCAAGCGCCAGTAGTCAAGCTTGCGTCCGGGCGCCTCAGCCAGACCTTTAAGCATCAGTTCGTCGCTCTTGCTGAGTGTGACTTCGGCCTTATCGCCGCGCAGAGTCAAACGGGCTGTATCCAGCACCAGCGCAGATTGCCGATTGGCCGCAGCCTGCACGCGCCGCGCTACGCTGCTCACGGCAGCACCAAGCTCAGCCGGGGCCACCGGTTTCGAGAGGTACAGATCGGCGCCGCTGGCGTAGCCCCGAATGCGGTCTGCCAGCGCTGTGCGCGCGGTGATCATGATGATGTGCAGATCGGGGTGCGCCTGACACATGCGTCGCGCGATGCTAAAGCCGTCTTCCCCTGGCAGGTTCAGGTCGAGAATCAGCAGGTCAACCGACTTGTCTACAAGATGTTCGTCAAGCTCATCGGCACTGAAAAAGCCAGCCGCATCGTGCGCTTGTGCGTTGAGGTAGTCCACAAATAATTCACGCAAATTGGTGTGGTCTTCGACAACGGCGATTTTGAGGCTGACTGACATGGGCGGATTACAGCACTGCAGTCTTGCCAAAGCTTGCAATAGCTTGCATGCGCAATTCAAACACTACCGTGCCAGCGCTCGGCAGGTAACGCAGTTCACCGCCCAGCATGCGCGCCATGGCACTGGCAACGTGCAGGCCGACGCCGGAGCCGGTCTCGCCCAGCGCCAGCGGCGAGCGGTAATACTTGTTGAAAACTTGCGCCGGATCGGGCTGGCCAGCGCGTCCAACCGGGTTGGACACGGTAATGCTGATGGTCGGTGCGGGCGAGGGAGGCACGGTCAGCGTGACATCAACCATGGCATTGGCGGCACCGTACTTGAGCGCGTTGTCAATCAGGTTGGTCAGGATAACGCGTAACAGTTTGCCGTCGGTTTCGATTGTGGAGCGCTGCGCGGCGTCAGACAGACCGACGAGGTGAACGCGCGCCGGGTCCTGGCTGTCGGCAACCACCGCCTGCACCATGTCTGACACATCGCAGGGCGCGCGTTCGAGCTGTACGGCACCGTCGGCCAGCTTTTCCGCCTGTAGCGAGCCCTCAATAACATCGCTCATGCCGTGCAGGGCACGCTCGGCGCTGGCGATCGCCTTGGGCGTCATGGGCTGACTGCCAATCGCCATGCGCAACACCGAAAGCGAGGTGCGCAATTCGTGCGCCAGCATCGAGAGAAATTTGCTCTGCTGGGTGCGGGTGTCGCGCTCGCGTTGTGCATCGAGCGCGGCGCTGCGCGCCTCCAGTTCGGTTCTCTGGTGCTCTTCACGCTGCACGCGGTATCGGATTCCGATCGCAATTTGCAAGGACAGGATGCTGCCCAATAGCGAGATCTGCAAAGCGTGCAGCAAGAAGAATCCACCCGTAATGACGCCCTGGATATGGAGCATGAAGATGAAGATGCCCGTCATGCTGATCAGGTTGGCAAGCAGCATGACAAAGCCGCCCGCTGACTTTCGGCGCCAGAGTTGAATGGCGAGCCAGGTGCCACAAAAAGTGGTGAAGGGTACGGTGTTGAGGGCGACAGGCATAGCCTCTGTGAAATAGCCAAACGGTATCGAAGCAACGGCCAGCAGCGGCAGCCAGAAGCCTGCTTCAAAAAGCCAGTACATGACGCCCTGCGAGCGATCAACCAGCAGCATGCGACGGTAAAAAGCGTTGCCAAAGGCAATCGGCAACAGCGCCATCATGCTGATCAGGTAGTAGTTGAACCTTGACCAATCGGGCGTCAGGTATTGCTGGATAAAGCCAACATAGCCTGCGAAGTTGAGGGTGATGCTGGCCAGATACGCAAGAAACCAGAGCGTGAGTTTGTAGCGCAGCCAGAACCAGTTATTGATGTTGAACAAGAGCACTGTCAACATGGCTGCCTGAATCGCCATCAGCAGCCCGACTTCGTTCGTGGTACGTGCAAAAAACCCGTCTGGCGTTGACAGACGAAGCGTGATGTTGGAGGTGCTGGTGGTGGCCAATCTAAGGTAGTAAGTGCGAGCCTGCGTGCTGTCATGGTGCAGCTTGAAGACAAAACCACGGTAGTCGACTTCGCGCGCGGAGTAAGGTAGTTCGTCACCGGCGCGGCGTTCGGTAAAGCTGCCTGGGTGCGCTGGGTCGCTCTCAAAGAGACGCAGGTCGTCAAGGTAAGGCGGCAGGATGTCGAGCCAGTATTCACCGACTGGCTCTGCAACCGTGAAGCGCATCCAGTAGGCGCTGCGTGTGTATCCTCCGGAGAATGTGCCCCCCGACAGAGGCTGAAAGTGTGCCACGCTGGTAGCGATGCTTGTGATTGTTTCGTGACCGCCTGCGTCTTCGAGAACGGCCAGATCACGCAGCTGGGGCCCCATCGTGGCAGCCTGCAACGGGTTCGCCAGCGCGAAGGCAAGGCAGATCAGGACACGTAACAGGAACCATCGAATCAGCATGACTGGAGTTTAAGGGGCCTGCGGTCGCCTCAAACCACAGCGTAGAACTGATGAACGGTAATGTTCAAAGACCGCTACGGAGAGAAAAAGTGGCCGACGGCTCCTGGTCGCTTGCGGGTCCCCACGACTGTCAGCTATGTGGCAATCAATTCTGGTCGAGTTCTTGACTGCCAGGACTTCTGAATCACGATATCGAATCCAGACGAATTAGGTGGGAACGCAACTTTGACAAAAGCGTGCTGGATATCTGACGTCCAGTTGCTCGACGCTGGCCTCCGCCACCACTTCAAACGACAGAACTAACACCCTGTGGGGTTGCCTGGTATCGAAATCCCGCCCGCAAGAAGCGCAAGATTCTATGGGGCGCACATTTGACCAGCGTGCCGTCGCACTGGCCTGCAACAAGTGGTCGTTGAGAGCTTCAAGCGCATGTTCTTCACAGCAGTACGAACCCAGTTGAGTCGCATTCTGAATAACGATCTCGGGAAGTTCACCGGGTCCCTTCCACTGGCAAGACTGTGTCTCATCTACCAGAGCCCAGAGCTGGCCGATACCCGGGCTCGCTCGTAACGCCTCGCACTTTTTGCAGTCGCTCAATTCGATCTCCTGTGAAAAAGAATCTACTTGGAGTTACGCGCCAGGCCAACTTCGTTGATCGAGGATACCGAACCGTGCTTTATTCACAGTAGTAGGGTCGTGGCCGGCGTCCAAGTGGCTGACAACGCAAGATTTGCCAAACCGATAAGCTGACTTTGCAATAGCAGGAGTCGATCAAAAAGCTCTGTCGAGTCGATAAGTCATGCTGCTCTGATCTCGTTGAGCAAATCAGGGTGACGCTCAAGCACCTTGAGCAGTTTCACCAATGCCAGGGACGGCTTGGTCTTGCCGTTTTCGTAGCGCGAAAACGCATTGACGCCACCTCCGAAGATTTCGGCGGCCTGGCGTTGATCCAGATCAAGCTGTCTGCGCACCTTGGCGATGTAGTCAGGATCGACATAAGCAGCGTTGACCTGGCGCTGGAATTGCCCGAGCAACTCGCTGTAGCGGTCGCCGTGTTCGCGGTTGAGGATCACTTCGCCACAGGCCGGGCAAAAGTCACCCGTCACCGCTGGAATGGCAGTCGTTTCACCTTTATAGATGTAGGGTACATCGCGCGTATCGTGGATCAGTTCAGCTGCTCCACAGGATGGGCATTTCATGTCAAAGCTCCTTAAAGGAAACGATCAGCACATCATCAATGACGGTCAACTTCAAGTAGACATCGGCACTGCTCGTTGTTCTTGTGTGGTACACGTCCTGCCAGATCCGGTGATCGCCAAGGGTTGTCATGCTCTTGTAGAAGTCGCTGGCAGTGAGCGACATCACAATGGCACACATCCCGGCCAGATCGTTGATGCCAAGCTCGCGAGCGCCAATGAATGCGCTGGCCGTGGCGCGGACCTGGCCGGCTTTGATCAAGGCCTTTACGTCTGACAGCTTGTAGTGAATGGTGCCTTTTTCCACATACTATTATAACCTAGTTAGCAAATTTACCAACTAGGTTGGCACTAGGTTGACACATGCCAGGTTGAAAGCAAGACAAGAATCCGGATAGTCCCAAAAACCAAAGGGGCAAGCCGATTGCGGGGCAGATGCCGGGTTTGCCGCCTGGGAACTTGCCGCAACAGGCTCAAGTGAACCCGGCAAGGCATGTTCACTGAGCGAGGATCGTGGTAATCGACATTGACTGTGAGACAATCCCCCGATGGAACTCCCAAATCTTGCGGCCATTCGCCGCATGAACCTTTTGAACCTGTTTGGCGAGTTCGTGAAGCAGCGCATGGCTGATGCGCCTTCCCAGCAGATCAACGGGCTGGATCGGGAGTTTGCTGCGCAGATCGAGGTGAACAACACTTACTTCTCCGGAATGAAGTCAGGCGCTCGCACCATTGGCGAGAAGTTGGCAAGGCAGATCGAGGTGCATTGCAACAAGGGCAGGGGATGGCTGGACGAGTTCCATGACACTGCCAAACCAACGGACCTGAAGGAGTTCCTGCAGCTCGCTGAGAAGGCTTTTGTTGGTGCGCCCCAGCACGCGCGCAAATACCTGGCCCAGGTCATGCGAGACGTTTTGGCAACAAAGTCAGAAAATATTTCTTCGAATGCTTGATTTATAGGTAAACAACGATTACCTATTGTGGTACAATTCAAAGGTCAAACAAAAAATCGACCACCACATCTTCCAAGAGCCAATCGTGAAACCCAACGCAGCATTTCAAACATCAGCGCAGCCATCGGCGGCGGTGATGGCGCGCGCTCTCAGCGCTGCGAATGCTGCTGGCAGTTTGTCTGACGCAGCCAGCGTGGACACAGTTGCAAATCTGAGCGTTACGCAGTTGGCAGATGCCTTCTCTGCAATAACTTCTGTTTTCAGTCCAGGTGGAGGTGGCGTATAGCTCCCTCACAGGTAATTACTTACTTGAAACCCGGACGCAGGCAGCTGTTTCCGGGTTTTTGCTTTTTGGGTCATCGAATCTGATTGGCGATTGTTCATTAACAATTTGGTGTCATGTCTCAACATCGGTGCGGCGCTCACTTTGCGCGCCGGGTCCATGTTGTTCGAAATGGTTGTTGCCCGACAGTGATTTGTTGGGGGCAGCCCCATTTCGTCAGTGTTTGCAGATAAGGCCGTCGCGATTGATTCCTGGGTCACGGCCGAAATGTGTTGATGGGGTCCCGCCGGGGACTGCTTCAATGCAGCGCACCGGGTCGGCGAAAGCCGTGCGCTGTGAATGCTGACGAAATGGATACGGCTCAGATATTCATACCTTCTCAGGCGCACCGGAGCTGATCAGCCCCGATCACCGGGCCCCGCACCAAAAACCTGTTCATCGTCAAACATGAGCACTCAAACCGACCACAAGATTGGGTGGAGCCCGGAACCCGTCACCGGAACCTTTTTCCGACGGCCCAGGCTGCAAGGCCTGAGCTAGGCCGGCTGACTGCCGGCGACGTCGGCGCTGCCGTTGTTGGCTCAGGCTAATGGTTCAAATTCTGCCGGCAAGGTGAGGGCGCCGAGTCGGTAAATCCCGATAAGGCGCCAGCACCGAATAGCTCCGGGGCACGGTGCAAGTCCAAGCGCTCTTGAATATTCAAACCATTCAAGGGCTTCGGAGTGGCGACTCAGTAGCGTTCTATTTAGGCAGCTGCCTGGCCTCAGGCAGGACTCACTGCCTTACTGCCTTATCAACTACAGCGTGGGGCAGGGCGATCAGGTTTTCAACTATTGATTTTTTTAACAGGGAGAACGAAATGCGTGCACTATTTCTGGATTTCGACGGCGTTGCCCACCCGGTCTCGGCGATTGCTGGCTGGCAGAGTATGAACCTTGGCGGTTCGGGAATCGAGCGCCTTATTGAGGAGCGCGATCTGTTCCGCTGGCTGCCGATCCTGTCTCAGGCGCTTGAGTCACACCCGGACGTATTGCTGGTCGTGCACAGCGGCTGGCGCGGCATTGCCGACAACACATGCATGCAAGCCATTCTTGGTCGATTGTCCGATCGCTTCATCGGCGTCACGGATCTGCAATTGAGGCGCCACGATGGCATCGAGTTCTTTGCACGGCGTGCACAAATGGACCACTACCTGGTCATCGATGACGCGATTCGTGAATTCCCGCCGGGCTTCAAGTACCTGCTTGCCACTGATCCGCAGCTCGGATTGAGCCAGGCCAGCGTCCAGCGCGCCCTTGCTGAGTGGCTTTTGAAGACCAGCCCATCAAAGCAGACGGACTTGACGGCTGAGCTGATGCTCTGAAGCCCAGACATGACACCCGATTGTTCTTGAACATTCGACATTGTTTACGGCCCCACTTACTGTTTGATTCCTAACCGTACAAGAAATGACATCGAATTCGACGCTAAAAGCCTCAAGTCTGTACCACTGTGCCGACGGCGTGCACGCGCCTGTCAAACGGCGCGGATCAGTCATGGCCATACCTCTTGTCGCCATAGCTCGCATGACAAACACAGCGCATAAGCACCCGCCAAGCTAGGGGTCCCTCATTGAAGGGCTCCTGCACATTGAACCCAGGAGCCCTAAATGATTATTCGACCCTCAAACCAGCAAGACGACTCCGAGCAGACGCCGGGCTTTGCCCTGCAAAGCGTCTTCGGCTTTCGCAAGGGAGAGCACTCAAGATCAAACCTCTTGTTGCCGCACAACGATTCCACAGCAGAGTATCTCAAGCGTTTGCGGACCCAGGCCGACATCGATCAGCAACGCCATATTGATGAGCAAGTGATTGCAAGCGAGCTGGCAAAGGACTCTTCAACACAAACATCCAGTGGCGACAGCGCGCTGGACGCCGATGTTGAGGCCATGCAGGACTCAATTGACGCGGGTCTGCAGGCAGACCAAGAACAGTTCGATCCAGCCAATCAGACAGTGCTGTGTGTGAACGCGGTTCAAAGAGCGCGCGTTAAGGACTTGATCCTTGAGTTCAAGAAGCGCAAGACCAAAACTGTCTACAACGGCGGGGCGCTGCACAGCGACGATTCGCAGAAGGTTCGTCTGATTGCTCTTGGACGCGGGATCGACCGGAGCTCCAAGGTGGCTGCCAAGTTTGTCCGAAGCTCCAGGCTGACTTCAACCGAGAGCGGCAAGAACTACACGACATCGTTCCCTGCCGTCTTGGGAGCAGCGATTGACATGCATAGCGTTTTGGACTTGTTTCATAAGGCTTGCAAGCTGCTGCCGGGGTTCGAGCAAGCCAGTGCGCAGCGATACAAGGAAACCATCGCCGCACTTGTGGCAAAACAGGCGGTCGCACCGATTCCCTATGTGGGCAGCGAGCCGCCTCTGGTTTTCGATTCACCATTGCTTGAGCGCAGCCGGATTCTGCCGAGCGATTTTCTGAATGCTTTGGGCATTGGGACGACAGGTTCGGGCAAGACCTGGTCCTTGATCCTGCCGACGCTGTTCTCGATGATGGAGTATCGCCTCGCCGGTGGCAAGACCTGCAGCATCCTGGTGGTCGACCCAAAGGTAGAACTGCTAACGGGCATTGAGAGCAAGCTCAAGGAACTCGGTGAGCTCGATCGCCTGGTGGTGGTGGGCCGGTGCGCGCCGATTGACTATTTTGACGACAACGATGGGTTGAGCCTGGCCGACCGGTTCGAGAAAGTCAAGAGTTTCGTGATGGTCACGGGCGCCAGTGCCAACTCCACCGACCAGCGCTGGCAGGCCTTTGCCGACCAGCTCATCTTGTCCTTTTTGAAAGATGACCAGAAGTTCTCGGATGCGTGTCGCTTCCCGCTGCTTGAGAGCATTGCGGCGATGATGACCGGGGACGTCGGCTACCTGGAGCGCAACCAGTGGGTGGCGCTGCGCAATATCTTGCTGCTGGGTCTTGAGAGTCAGCTGAACCTGCGCCATCTGTCGGACGTCTACGACGTGCTGACGATGGGTGTCGGCATGACCAGCATGGACAGACCGTTCGCTCGCTATCTGGCCATCGACGATAGGGACCAGTACTTCTACAACGCCCGCGGCGCGCTGGGTGTGGTCGACAGCCTGGGTAGTCAGGATATCGAACAACTCATGGATTTTAGTGTTCGAAGAAATCTTGCCAAGAAAAACCGGACCGATGTGGCCGCACTGGTGGCGCGCGGCGCGGTACTGGTGCTGCAGCCTCGCCAGACCACAACCCATGACCTGGTCGGGCGTGCGCTGAAGTCTCTCTTCTTTCGCAGCGTGATGGAGCGAAAGGACATGGAGCGCCCCATGGGCTACATCGCCGATGAATTTCAGCGTTTCATCACCAGTGACCCCGAGACCGGCGAGCACACCTTCCTGGATCGCTGCCGGGCCTACCGCGTCAATTGTGTGCTTGCCACTCAATCGATGGCGGCCCTTTTGGCGGCGGCAGGTCGGGGCGGCAATTCGGCCAGTGCGATTGACTCGATCCTGGTCAACTGCCCAACGAAATTGTGCTTTCGAACCACCGATGACACAGCGGTCAGCACCATGAAGGCCTTCATCCCCAGGGACCCGCGCAGTGAGCAGCACATCCTGAACTTTCGGGCGCCCTCGACATTGCTCACAGGCGAGTACTACTACTGCTTCAAACACTTTTGGGGCAGGACGCGTTACCAGTTACCGGCGCGCCAGGAGTCGAACTCTGGCGTCTTGAAGATTCAACAAGGAGATTGAGATGGCCAGCACGAACGAATTTACTGTCAGTTGCAGAGAGATGGGCTCCCATGAGGCCAATGTGCTCTACAAAGGGGCGATTTGCCGGGCCGGAGCCCTGGCACTCGAATCCCAATTGGAGTCGCTATTCGGGTACTTCCAGTACCGGCGCATCACGCTGTCGCTGGAGTCGCCCGGCGGCGCCATTGATGGTCTGGATTATGTGCTGCGCCTCATGAAAAAATGGGCCAGGCAGGGCAGGGTGGTTGCAGTGGAGTCGACCTTTGTCTGCGCGAGCGCGGCGGCGTTCCTGCTTGCCATGGGCGAATGGGGCCGTAGGAGTGTGGACCGCAGCACGATGCTGTTGTTTCACAGCTCCAGGATTGAGGCCCCGGCGATGCTGGGCATGACAGCGGCGATCTCCAGCAATTTGTCTTCGACACTTCAAAGCGTGGACCGCAGGCTCCTGGAGATGCTGGTGAACAAGATGCTGCTCGAGAGTGGCAGCAATCAGGACCTGGTGGAGCTTGTTCTGGGACGCATGCACTTTGTCGAGCAGAACTGGATGCAGCTTGCTGGCGACCTGAGCACGCTCACCGCGGGCGCTGATGGCAGTCGCAAACCCGATTGGCTCAAGGGGCTGCAGAAGTGGACACGCCATGGTGCCGATCCAAAGCGGTTTGTCGCCGAGATGAAGAAGTATCTCAGCTTGCGCCTGCAGCAGGACTCGCGCATGGACCTGTGCGAGGCTTATGTGTTGTGCCTGATTGATCAGATCGATGGCGTTGTGGACGCAGACTCGGTTACGCATGCCCCATTGCCAGCCGCTGTTGCCCAGGACCATTTTCCAGACCAGCCCCGCGTTGAAGGCGCTCAGCAACGGCCCGGCGTCGATCGTCCGCAACCGGCGATGAAACTGCGCGGCCCCTTGGCGACGAAACAAACAGGGTGGCTGTGGTGATCGAGTTGTCCCTAACACGCATGCTATGGCATCAGTTGCGGGTCGTCTTCATGCTGGCTGGCTGGTGTTTGTTGCAGCTGCTGGCCAGTTTGACAGGCCGCCTGAGCCGCCGTGCGGCGACCAGCGCCTGGCGCTTGCGTCGTCGCTCCCTGGCGCTGCATCCCCAGCGCTTGAGACTGAAGGACCGTGACCGGTCCTTTGCAGTCGCGGTCGACATTGAAACCCCAAGGCACTGAAAGGAACCGGGCTATGACAACACCGAATCAACTCAATCGTCGGTATCCCTACATGTTTTCAGGAGAAAACGTCGGCATCTCCATCCCCAGGGGCTGGACGGCGATCTTCGAGGCACTCTGCATCGACATCGACCAGACCCTTGGCACGGACAAGAGGGGGTTTCACTTCACGCAGTGCAAGGAGAGATTCGGCAGTGCGCGCTGGTATTCCTATACGGTAGAGCAGTTGAGGGAGATCTTCTCGGCCGAGATTGCGGGGCAACTCGTCGGCGTGATCAACCAGAACACAAATGCGTCAAAGCATTGGCTGCCAGGCTTTATCCCCGAGTATCAAGCGCAGTGGGAGTTTGAAAGCTGGTTGAGCGAGAACTGTGCGGCGTCTGTGCCCTGGGTCGCAATCGATGACCGGGCGGACCGGTTCGCTCCCGATTGCCCCAATCTGCTGCTGATCAGTTACAGGCGCGGTTTTAGCCCTGAAGACCAGGATGCGCTGCGGCAAATGCTGCGCCAGAGCTTGTGATGCAACATGGCATTGATCAATTCGATCGGGATCATGATCAGGCACTGCGCAGGATCTGGTTTCTCGGCGACGTGCACGCCCGTTTCGACCACATTGGAAGGGCGCTCTTGCACGCAGCGCAGCCGCCGCGCTGGATGGTGTTCCTTGGTGATGTTGACATCGACCAAAAGCCGTTTGCCCAGATCCTGGCGCCAATGAGGAAGAGATTTGCGGATGTGCGGGTGGCCTTCATTCACGGCAACCACGACGCTGACACCTATGAGCATTGGCAGATGTTGCACGACTGCGGCAACGCGCTGCCACTGCATGGGCGCGTACTTGATCTGGATGGTGTCAGGGTTGGTGGGCTGGGTGGCAACTTCATGGGTCGGATCTGGAGCCCACCGGCGCAGGCCTCGTTTCAGAACAAGAGAGCAGCCATGCACAGGGGTCACTATCAATGGCGTGATGGACAGCGGCCCAATCCGAGTCTCAATGCCGCGATCTATCCGGATGATGTCGCGGCCTTGTCAAAGATGCGCGCCGACATTCTGGTGACCCACGAGGCGCCGAGTTGTCACCAGCACGGGTTCGAAGCGATTGATGAACTCGCCCGGTCCATGCGGGTGGTGAGAAGTTTTCATGGTCATCACCACGACGATCGAAGTGAGGATTACGTCAAGCACAGAAACAGGCTTGGCTTTGATGCCAGGGCCGTCAACTACTGTGGCATCAAGAATGGTTTGGGCGAGGCTGTTTGCGCAGGAGAAACGGGATGGTAAAGATTCTTGTTCTGTCGGATCTGCACCTGGAGCGCAACGTCTTCGTGCCAGACCGGGATGCCGTTCGCAAGGCCGATGCGGTGGTGCTGGCCGGTGACATTCATCCTGGCGCCGATGGCATTGTCTGGGCGCGCAAGACGTTTGTGGATAAGCCTGTTGTGTACGTGGCCGGGAATCATGAGTTCTATGGTGGCCACTGGGACGGGACGCTTGACGAGTTGCGCAGCGCTGGCAAGGCAAACGATGTTGACTTCCTTGAAGACGACGCGGCGACTATTGCCGGTGTGCGCTTTCTTGGATGCACACTTTGGACTGATTTTGCGTTTCATGGCTTTGACGGCAAGGCAGAGGTGATGCGTTACGCTGAACAGAATTTCGCCGACTATCACGCTATCTCAAACTTGCCGCCAGAGTGCAAACTCACTGCCCAGGCATGTTTGAAACGCCACCAGGCTAGCCGAGTCTGGCTGGAGGCCGAATTGCCGAAGGGGAATCCGTCGCACACGGTGGTCGTGACCCATCACTATGCGCACGCGAGATCGACGGCGCCGAAGTACACCAATGACGCTTTGACTGCTGTCTTCGGATCCAAGCTGCCCGAGTCTTTGCTGCTTCAGGCAGGCCTGTGGATCCATGGTCATGCGCACAGTTCCTTTGACTACCGAATCGATGGGCACATCGGTGGCACCAATCGTTACGTCCGGGTTGTTTGCAACCCCTGCGGCTATCCCCGCACCGAGATGTACAACTACATCGAAAACCCATCCTTCAATCCCGGACTCTTGATCACACAGCTGCCCGATGGAAATTGGGGAGAGCATCATGAGCTATGAGACTGCCCTGAAGATTTTCCAGCAGACCGTGGAAAGTGAAACACGACTGGGAAGAGTCGGCGCCGATATCAACGCCGGACTGCTGGGCCTTGTGGATCAAAGGCTGATCGAAGCAACGAGCCAGAAAGTCAGCGATGCTCTGGCTTTGAGTCAGCGCGTGTGGCTGACCTCGGATCATCACTTTGGGTACCAGAACATCATCCAGTACAGCGATCGTCCGTTTCACGGTCTGGCTGATGTGACGGACCATCACGTGCGTCAACTCAACAAGAGTTCACCCGACGATTTTGTTGTCTTTGCGGGCGACATGATCCTTGGGGACTACTGTGCTGGAGTTGACTACGTCCGCCCCTCGACGCCGGGTAGGAAGATTTTGATTGCCGGCAACCATGACTTCTCACGAAGTGGTGTTTGCAAACTGAATCGAGAGAGATCTATTCGAAGCAGTCGTACCGTTTCTTTTCTGGATCGGTCCGCTGGGTCGGACGTCCATGGTTACGCACTACCCTATTGTGGCCTCTGCGCATGACACCACGTGCACGATTCGAAACATCCATGGCCACCTTCACCAAAAGAACTTGCCTTCAACAGCATGGGTCAAGTACGTCAACGTTGGCTGGGATGTGGCCCATTCACTCCTGTGCCTGTAAGCCATGAAGATCCAAGTCACCTCTGACCTCCGTCTCGAGTTTCTTCAACACGGCAGCCTTGGTGAAAGACTGATCGCACCAATGCCGGGCGCTCAAGCCTGCAAACTCTTTGTGATTGGCGCTCAAGATGTGCCCACGTGGTGGCAAAGGCAAGGTTTGGCGAAGTTGCTGTCCTCTCAGATCATCTTGTGTCAGACCTTATGCCAAAAGTGACACAAGTTTTGACACAACACATGTTGGCGGCGTTCTTGCATCCTTCAAGGCAACAAAAGGTCGAACCCAGAAATATTAAGAATAGTTCAAGTTCATGGGCAAAACCGCACACAAATTGAGGTCGACTTCTGTATGATGACGGCATAAGGTCATAAACAAGCAAATGAACGCCAGAGTCCAAACCATCAGCTACTCAAACCCGCACAAAGGTACAGGTCGTAGCGTTGCGCGCGTCAATTTGGCGACCTCTTTCATATCGACTGAACTCGCCTCCGTCATACGAGGCCAGCACCCGCCGACCTAGGATCCCTGTTGCACGGGCTCCTGTCCCCGAAGTTTCAGGAGCCCTTGATGAACAGCGTAAATCGCACCCGTCAGTCCACCCCTCAGGCAACTGAGTCCAGCATCCGTTTTGCCTATTTCGCCCGCAATCAGCGTGTGGGCGAAGACGCCTCAGCGTGCCTCAGTCACATTGACTTGAATTTGGCGCAGCCTGAATCGAAGCGGGATCACTGCGACCATCTGTGCGGCCCAAGCCGCGATGAGTCTGACCGCACCAGTGCTGTCGAATTCGATCCTTTCGGCTCGTCTATCGAAGAGACTATCGCCGCAATCAAGCGCTACCGCCACAGCCGACTCGTGGTGTTCGAGCTCTTGCCCGACGGCAACTGTGTGTTGTCGTGAGCTATTGCGACTAATCCTTAGTGAGGTCTCCATGAAGATCCAACTTGCCTCCGATTTGCACCTTGAATTCCTGCAGCGTGATATGCCGGGGGAGCGCCTGATTGCGCCCATGCCCGGTGCAGAAGTGCTTGTTCTTGCCGGTGACATCGCCAACGGCGCGCACGCGTGCAAGCTGTTTGCCGACTGGCGCTCGACCAGGCGCATCCCCATTGTCTATGTGGCTGGCAACCATGAGTATTACGGGCATGCGCTCGAGCCCATGCTCGCCAAGATCCGCGAAGGCGCGGCTTTGAACAACATCCATTTTTTGGAGAACAACTCTGTTGTGATCGACGGAGTCAGGTTCCTGGGCGCCACCATGTGGACCGATTACAAGCTCTGTGCTGAGCGCACGCAGCAGCAGTCGATGGCCTACGCGGGTGCTCGCCTCAACGACCACTATTTGATCCGAAAAGGTCGACATCTGTTCAGGCCGCAAGACGCGCTGGAGCGTCATCTGGCGTCAATCGCTTGGTTGCAGACTGAGCTGGACAAGCCATTCGATGGCAAAACTGTGCTGGTTACTCATCACGGCTTGCATATGCGCTCGGTTAACCCGCGCTTTGCCGCTAGTGACTTGAATGCGGCCTTCAATAGTCATTTGCCAAAAATTCTGGACCAGGTCGATTTGCATTTGCATGGCCATGTGCATGACGGCGTCGACTATCAGCTTGGACGTTGTCGCGTTGTTGCGAACCCAGCGGGGTATCTCCGCAACCATCAATACGCGGACAGGCAGGACTTCGCCTTTGAGAACGAGACCTTCGATAAGAGCATGGTGCTGGAGCTTCCGACATGAGCACCAGGCCACGCCAAAGGAGTTTGTCATGAATGCATTTGTACCAGCGCTTAGGCCCGTGCTTTTTCTGGATCTGGATGACGTTCTTTGTCTGAACACCCCTTATGGCGGCTACGACGTCATCCAGGCCTTGTCCGAGGTCCAGAAGAAGACCGCCACATTGGACCACTTCGGAGAAATGTGGGCGCAGTTGTTTGTGCCTGCCGCCAAGGCACGCCTGCAGGCTTTGGATGAGGAGTTTTCGCCGAAGTATGTGATGTCTACCAGTTGGAGGCGCTTCCTGGACAAACATGCGTTTCAAACCGTCCTGCAATGTTGCGAGCTTGAGTTTGTCTCAAGCAAGCTTCATGAGAACTGGCAAACACCGTCATTCTTGAGCTCTCAACTTCGCTCCAGAGAAGTCGGATGTTGGTTCGACGAGAACACCGAGCAAAGAGGCAACTGGGTCGTGCTTGACGATGAACATTCCGGAACAGGTCTTGATAGGTGGCTGGTCAAGGAAGACCTGGCGTGCATTGTCCTTTGCCGTGCGGGGGTTGGGCTCACTGATGTCGAGTACGCAAGACTTCGAGCCGCATTTGTACTGCGAATCGAGCAAAGCGCCAAGAGTGCCTGACATGACGATGGCCTTGGCGCAGTGCTTCGAGATCGCTTTTGCGATCGTGGCGTTTCGCCTACTTCCGGCAAGCTCAAGCGTTGACCACACGCTCCAGTCTCGACCTGATGCTGCCCGGACGTCTTCCTTTCAAGCCAAGAGGCGCTTATTGGCACGAATCAGATCCAGCGAAAACATAGCCCGAATCCTTGCGTGAAGGCCTTCGAGTTCCCTGTTTTCGTCAGCTTAGGAGAAATGACATGTCTGATTCGTCCAAAAAATTCGCCCCCATTGACAATAAACCCCGTTTCCAGCGCTCGGTTTCACCGATCCCAGCGTTTCGCAAAGAAGGCGAGCTGGTATTAATCCGCGGGCTTCCAGGCAGCGGCAAAACTACCATGGCGAAAGTTCTAGCCTTGGTGGACTACCAACACTTCGAGGCTGATATGTTCTTTGAACTCAATGGCCCGTATCTATATGACTCGACTCGCATCCGGGATGCTCACGCGTGGTGTCTTCGAATGACCAAAGAGGCCTTACAACAAGGGAAGAGAGCTGTTGTGAGCAACACCTTTGTGAGGTTGTGGGAGATGGATGCGTATCGATCCTTGATCAAGAACTGTCGAATCATCGAGGCTTGCGGAAAATGGCAGAATCAACATGGGGTTCCAACGGAAGTTGTAGAGAAAATGGCCAATAGATGGGAATCACTGCAGGGGCAGCCCCATTAGCTCGAAACCCTGTCAATGTGAAGAGAGGAGTGCTCCCTGCTTGAGGGAGTAGCACCCGCCTTGCTCATCAAAATGGCCGCCCGCGTTTCCGCCGAGGGCGGATCGATGGCCACAACTAACCCCGAAGCAAGTCGTGACACCAGTCGTTCGTGGATGTCGGTCAGCTCACTTGGCTGTATGCCGCCAGAGATCACGACCTGCGATTTTCGTGAAACCAGCGTCTAGTACCCAGCGCAACTCCTCCTGTGAGCGTTCCCTGTTGGCAAGGAACTCAACATCGTCCAGCAGCAACGCATCAACGGATCGGTAACGCTTGTGAAATTCATCGAAGGTCTTGTGCCGATTGGCGTCAACCACATCGTTCACAAATTGTTCCGAGGTACGGTAAAGGACTTTTGCCTCCGGATATCTAGCATGCTGTTGACGACAGCGTGAAGCAAATGCGTTTTCCCGATGCAGTACGCAAGCACCTGCCGCACTTTGCTGATCGCGCTTGCAAGACGATCAAATGGAATCTGACCTGGCTGATACCCTCGATACGCACGACCTCAACGTGGCACAGACGCACTCTCGATCGCCTTTGCCGCAGCCTGCATTTTGCCGAGATAGCGCGCCGCAGCCTCCTTTGGCGTGAGCACAGACGCTATGAAAGTGATATTCAGGCAGGCCAAAACGCGGCCCTGCTGGCGCACAGGAATCGCAATGGCACCGGTCTTTGCGATCCAATCCTCCTGACGCTCGCCATACCCCAGCCGTCGGGTAGTGGCAACCAGGTTCTTGACGAAGCGCGAGTCATGGGAGAGCGCATCATCGGGATTGCCGGTCGAGCGCAGGTTGGTCAGGATCAATGCCTGCTCAGCTTCGGGGCAAGCTGCAAGGTAGGCCTTCCCAGTAGCCGAACGCAACATCGGGAGTCGCAACCCGACGGTTACGCCGTCGATGGTCATGGGGCTTTTTCGCCGCGTTGTTTCACGCAGATACATGGCATTGCCATGGAAGGTGGCGAGATCCGTGGGCCATACCACCTCCAACTGCAGTGCCTCAATGACTGGGACTGCTGCCTGACGCAGCCAGTCCTCTTCCCGATAACCATCGCTCAATGATCGCACCAGCGGAGTGAGCTCATACAACTCTGGCTCAGAGCGACGCCGCACATAGCCCTGCAGGCACAGAGAGCTGAGGATACGGTATAGCGCCGGCCGCGAGATTTGGGTGTATCCCGCAATCTCGCTGACGTTTGATCCGTTGTGCTCGTTGAGCGCGCGCAACACCCTGAGCGTTCGGTCGGCACCGCGCATCGTCGAAGATCCCGCGGCAGCCTCATTTGCGGTAAGCGCTTTGTTAGGCATGAGGGAATGTCCGGTAGCCGGACAAATAGAATCGAAAATTGACGAGATTGTAGAGGGCCTCCTATTCTCAGTCGTCGGCAAATTCCGGCATTCGGAAAGATCCAAACAACGAAGGAGATCAGCAATGAATAGATTTGCAAGATGGGCAATGGGCGCATTTGCCATCACGCTTTCGGTGGTGTGCGGCGCCAATGCGCAGACCTACCCCACCAAACCGGTTCGACTCATCGTTCCGTATCCCGCTGGCGGTGCAACTGATTTTTTTGCACGTACTGTTTTCGGGAAAGTCGGTGATGTACTTGGTCAGCCAGTAGTGGTTGAAAACAAGCCCGGCGCCGGTACCACCATCGGGTCCGAACTTGTCGCAAAGAGTCCGCCAGACGGGTACACATTGCTGATCGGAGACATGGGCACGTACGCACTGAACGCTTCGCTCTATCGCAATCTTCGATATGACCCGCAAAAGAACTTCACACCTGTCAGCCTGACGGGTCGATTTGCCCTTGTGCTGGTTGTCAACCCGAGCACCCTTCCTGTAAAGAACATGAGCGAATTTCTGGCCTATGCGCGCAGCAACCCCGACAAGATCAACTATGCTGCCCCTGGGCCGGGAAGCCCGCTGCATGTAACGATGGACCTGTTCAAGCAACAGGCGGGCATCAAGATGGTGGCGATTCCGTATAAAGGTGGTGGTGACGCAATTAACGATTTGCTCAGTGGTCAGGTTCAAGCGATGTTTCTGGACATCACTACCGCACAGGCACAACTCAAAGGTGGACGAATCCGTGCAATTGGTATTGCCAGCGAAAAACGCCATCCGCTCTTACCGGATGTTCCGACAGTGAACGAATCCGGCGTGGCCGGCTTCGAGTCCTATGCGTGGCAAGGGTTTGTCGCACCGGCTGGAACACCGCCAGAGGTTATTGCCAAACTGAACAGCGCTTTTGCGACAGCGATGCAGGACCCCACAGTGAAGCAACGCCTCTCAGACGCTGCGGTCGACCCCCTGACCGGCACGCCCGAGCAGTTTGCAAGCTACATGGCGTCGGAGACCATCAAGTGGGCGCGCGTCATCAAAGCCAGCAACATAGCTCTCGACTAATCGGCCCCAACTCCATCAAACGCGAAGGATTTCTATGAGACTGGTGAGCTATGGGCCAATGGGCCAAGAGCGTGCGGGCTTTCTGGACGGTGATTCAATCATCGACTTGGAGTCTGCCATGATCAAGAGCGGCGCAGCCTGTCCCGTTTCTGACATGCGGCTTTTTCTGGAGCAGACTGATTGGCGTTCCACGTTGGACATTGCGTGGCAACATAGGGCCGGTGCCACTGCCACTGCGGTAAGAAGCGTTCGGCTGGGTGCGCCTGTACCGATGCCGCGGAAATTGCTAATTGCTGGCGCCAACACGCACTCGCATGTTGCCGAGGCAGTATCAGTCCTGAAGGAGGCCATTGCACCAAGAGAGCCCATGATTCTCGCGAAGGCGACCTCGAGTCTGTGCGGCGCTTACGACGACGTTGTGCATCCGCCGGAGACAAAAAAACTCGACTACGAGGTGGAACTCGGTGTGGTGATCGGCCGCAAGGCCCGTCGCATCAAGGCGTCCGAAGTCAAGGATTATGTCGCAGGCTTCAGCGTCATTAATGAGATGTCGGCGCGCGACATCCAGTTGGCGGAACATGAGACGAACCCTTTCTTTCGCGTGCATTTCATGGGAAAGAGCTACGACACCTTCAACCCCATGGGGCCGGCGCTGGTGACGGTGGACGAGTTTGAGTGGGGAAAACCGCTCAAAATGCGAACCCTCGTGAACGGGGAGGTGCGCCAATCGGACGATACAGACGACTTGGTTTTCGGTGTAGAGCAACTAGTGTCCTACATAAGCCAAGCGATGACGCTGTTCCCGGGTGACGTGATCGCCACTGGTTCCCCTGCAGGCGTTGCAAATTTCATGAAACCACCGGGTTTTCTAAAGCCCGGCGATGTGGTGCGGTGCGAAATCGAAAAAATTGGTTTTATCGAGAATCCCGTCGTGACCGAGAACATCACACCAGAGTCTAAAAAGTAGACGCCTGCGCCAATCACACGGGTTGGCTTGTCCGTTGAAGTGGAAGCGGCCTCCGGCGAAGCGCCGTTCGATGATTGAACGGCTTGATCGAACAAGTGCGATGCAGCAACCTTTGACGCTATGCGGCGCAATATCAGCGGACCCATCCAAACTTCGACGGTATCGACCCCCTATGCATGCCGCACAGAGCAATACCTTGCCCAACGTGCTTAAGAACAAGATCAGTCTGGCACAGAAAATCTACTTCTCCATCAAGAGGCAAAGCCGTCTTGCGCCTGACCTGTTCTAAGTCCAAAACCAGGACGCATCATCTCGAATTTGGAAATTGGTCTCAAGGATTCAATAGTCGTGCCATCGTTAGATCCGTTTGATGAAATGCAGATATGAATCAATTGGCAGCAACCACAGATAGTTCTGGGTCAATCGACTCGGACCCGGCAGAAACCGCCGAGTGGCGCGATGCCCTCCTGTCGCTGTTACAGGCATCCGGACCCCAGCGCACGCGCCAGATCCTTGATATGCTCGACGAATTGGCGCGCGGTCCAAAGATTGCCTGGCAACCCGCACGAGGCACACCTTATGTCAACACGATTGCGGTGGATCTCCAACCAGCCTTCCCCGGAGATCTGGCGATCGAAGAACGAATCGCATCGCTGGTCCGGTGGAATGCACTGGCGATGGTGGTGCGTGCCAATCAGGCTTATGGTGAACTGGGTGGCCATATTGCCAGCTACGCCAGCGCGGCCGACTTGTTCGAGACTGGCTTCAACCACTTCTTTCAGGCCCGCAGTGAAGATTCAAGTGTGGAACAACTCGGTGACCTGGTGTTCTTTCAGCCGCACAGTTCGCCGGGCGTGTACGCTAGGGCATTTCTTGAAGGGCGTCTGGACGCCGAAGACTTGGCCCACTACCGACAGGAATTGACTGCACCGAAGGCCACAGCTGGCGACGGCGCGCGCGG
>JBMOJJ010000300.1:0-4657 GCA_049315845.1 Rhodoferax sp. | reverse complement strand
CCTGCCGACCCCTTGGGCGACCTGATCGCGCAGCAGAGCCAGAAGCCTGTAGCCACGCCGTCCCCGCCGCAACCCGAGCCCGAAGTCAAGGTCAAGCCGCAACCGAGCGCAGCCACCGACCGCCTGATCATCATTGCGCTGGACCCAGGTCATGGTGGTGAGGATCCCGGCGCCATCGGCCCCGGCGGCACGCGCGAAAAAGACGTGGTGCTGCGCCTGGCGCACCGGCTGCGCGACCGTATCAACGCCAGCCCGATCAACGGCAACGCGATACGCGCCTACTTGACCCGTGACGCCGATTTCTTTGTGCCGCTGCACGTGCGCGTGCAAAAGGCCAGGCATGTGCAGGCCGACCTGTTCGTGAGCATCCATGCCGACGCGTTTTTCACCCCGCGTCCGCAGGGCGCCAGCGTCTTTGCGCTGAGTCAGGGCGGCGCCACCAGCACCGCCGCGCGCTGGATGGCGGAGCGTGAAAACAAGGCCGATCTGATTGGAGGCCTGAACGTCAGGAACAAGGATCCGCAGGTCAAACGCGCGCTGTTCGACATGAGCACGACGGCGCAGATCAACGACAGCCTGAAACTGGGCGGATCGATGCTCGGCGAAATAGGCCGCGTCGGCAAGTTGCACAAGCCGCGCGTCGAGCAGGCCAGCTTTGCCGTGCTCAAGGCGCCCGACATTCCCAGCGTCCTGGTGGAAGCGGCCTTCATCAGCAACCCCGACGAGGAGGCCAAGCTCAATAGCGACGAATACCAGGACCAGCTGGCCAGCGCGCTGATGCGCGGCATCGAGACCTATTTTTCGAAAAATCCGCCGCTGGCGCGAAACCGAACCGTCAGTTGAAAACCGTCTTCAGGCCTTGCGCCGGCTTCTCCAGGCGCCCAGCAGAACCAGCAGACCCGGCAGCAGGATCATGGCCCAGATGATCTTGTCGAGATGCGCCTTCACAAACGGGATGTTGCCGAAGAAATAGCCGACCGTGATGATGCCCACCACCCAGAGCGCGCCGCCGCTGATGTCGAACAGGGTGAAGCGGGCGCGCGTCATCCGCGCGACACCGGCAACAAAAGGCGCAAACGTGCGCAGGAAAGGCATGAACCGCGCCGCCACCAGCGTGATGCCGCCATAGCGCTCGTAAAAATCATGCGCGCGGTCGAAAGCCGCCTTGTTGAACAGACGCGAATCCTCCCACTGGAAGACGCGCGGCCCGAAGTAGCGCCCCAGCGCGTAATTGGACTGGTTGCCCAGCACCGCCGCCGCCAGCAGCAAGCCGACCGACAGCGGGTAGCTCATCAGCCCGACACCGCACATGGCGCCAACCACGAACAGCAAGGAATCCCCCGGCAGGAACGGCATCACGACGACGCCGGTTTCCACAAAGATCACCAGAAACAGCAGCGCGTAGACCCACATCCCGTAACTGCGGACAAACGCTTCCAGGTACCTGTCAACATGAAGGATGAAGTCGAAGAGAAAGGTAATGATTTCCATGGAGCCGGATTATCCCTGCCATTATTGCAGCACAATTCCGGTTCGGGGGAGGTAAGTTGCCAGTGAACTGACAATTCAGGGTACATCTGCCGGGCTGGCTCGCGCTCTTGCTGGCCGCCTGCCTTCTGTGGGCGGGGCTGGACAAGGCCGTCGAGCATCCCATTGCACAGGTCAGCGAATCCTTCATCGATCCGATGCGCTGGTGCGACATGCTGATACTGCCCCTCAACACCAAGCACTGCCGCGCGTCGAGCGGCAACAACCCCAGCGTGATCATGGTCAGCATCGGCAGGAAGAGCTATGAGGAACTCGACAAGGCCCATCCTGTCGATTTCAGCTATGGCGTCAAGGCCAGCAGTCAGGACTATTTCGACATCCGCCTGTTTTCAAGGAAGGGGCCGCTGGGGACCAGCGACTATTCGATCATGCTCGAGGCGGTTGAGATGCCGGGCGGCAAGACCTTTTTGCATCTGACCTACTCCTACAGCTACGGCTTCGTCGCGCGCGTCGCGATGCAGGGCTACCTCGCCACGCTGGGCCGGAGCAAGGTCGGCTTCACAAGGATTGATCGGCACATCAGCAACCCGCCTGAATATATCGGGGGCGTGCGAGCTGCGGTCGAGCGCAACACGATGCGCTACTACCTGGCCATCGACGCCTATCTGGACGCCTTGTCGGCCCCGGCCCCGGAAAGATTCGACCGGCGCCTGCAAAGCTGGTTCTCGGCGACCGAGCTCTATGCGCGTCAACTGCACGAGGTGGACCGAGCGGCCTACCTCGACATGAAACGCGCCGAGTACCAGCGCATGCGCAGCCCACCCTAGCAGCGGGCAAGCGCACAAAAAATTTAGAATACTGGCGTGAGCGCCCTCCTCTCCTCCACCGCACGCCGCCCGATTCGCGAACTGTCCGACGACCTGATCAGCCAGATTGCCGCCGGTGAAGTCGTCGAGCGCCCGGCCTCGGTGGTGCGCGAACTGATCGACAACGCACTCGACGCGGGCGCGGGCCAAGTCACGCTGCGCTTGCTGGCCGGCGGTGTGCGCCTGATCGCGGTGGAAGACGATGGCGTGGGCATCCTGCGCGAGGAACTGCCGATGGCGCTCAAGCGCCACGCCACCAGCAAGATCAGCAACCTGCTCGACCTGGAATCGGTCGGCACCATGGGTTTTCGGGGCGAGGCGCTGGCCGCCATCAATTCGATTGCCGACTGCGCCATCTTGTCGCGCGCCAGCGATCAAGCGAACGCCTACTGCCTGGACGGTCGCAGTGGCGAGCTGAAACCGGTGGCGCGCAGCATCGGAACCACGGTCGAGGTCAAGGAGCTTTTCTTCAGCACCCCGGCACGCCGGAAATTCCTCAAGACCGATGCCACCGAATCGGCCCACTGCGTGGAAGCGGTGCGCCGGCAGGCACTGGCACGCCCGGACGTCGGCTTTGCGATCTGGGCTGACGGCAAACTGCTTGAACAGTGGCGCCGCTGCGACGGCCCCGGCGCGCTGGAGCAGCGCCTGGCCGATGTGCTTGGCAGCGACTTCGTCGAACGCTCGGTGCGGGTCAACTACCGCAGCAGCGTTCGCCAGCATCCGGAAAACCAGCACCCGATCCGGGTCTGGGGCCGCGTCGGCATCCCCGATGTGGCACGCGCCCGGGCCGACCAGCAATTCTGCTATGTCAATGGCCGCTTCGTCCGCGACAAAGTGCTCTCCCACGCGGTGCGCAGCGCCTTCGAGGACGTGCTGCACGGCCAGCGCCAGCCGGTCTATGCGCTGTACATCGAGATCGACCCTGCTCGCGTCGACGTCAACGTCCATCCAACCAAGATCGAGGTGCGCTTCAGAGACGGTCGGGATGTCCATCAGGCGGTGCGCCATGCGATTGAAGACGCGCTCGCCGCGCCGCGCGTGGGCCAGAACGGCCCGCACGCCAAAGAGGACATGGAACCGCGCAACGGGGCGCCGGACAGGACCGCGTCCTTGCCCTATCCAACCCAGTCAGGTATCGATTTCCAGTCAGCGATTGGCAACCGGGTCAGCGATCTGGGGCTGCTCTGGAACGCGCAGCCGCAGCCAGCCTCGCCGGTGGAATCGGCACCCGGTCCGTGGCCACTGGGTCGCGCGCTGGGGCAGTTGCAGGGCATCTATATCCTGGCGGAAAACGCCCAGGGGCTGATCGTGGTCGACATGCACGCCGCGCACGAGCGAATCGTCTACGAAAAACTCAAGGCACAAGCGGCCCGCCACGGCGGCGAGCTCCGACTGTCCAGCCAACCATTGCTGATTGCGGCCACCTTTGCCGCCACGCCAGCCGAGGTCGCCTGCGCCGAAGCGCACACCGATACGCTCTTGGCGCTGGGGTTGGAGATCACCGCCTTTTCTGCGCGGACACTGGCCGTGCGCGCCGTGCCAACCGCGCTGGCGCAGGCTGACGCAACCGAGCTCGCGCGCGGCGTGCTGGCCGAGTTGGCGCAACAAGACGCCAGCACGGTTCTGCAGCGGGCGCACGACGACCTGCTGGCCAGCATGGCCTGCCACGGCGCCGTGCGCGCCAACCGCCGCCTGAGCCTGGAGGAGATGAATGCCTTGCTGCGCCAGATGGAAGCCACCGATCGCGCCGACCAGTGCAACCATGGCCGACCAACCTGGCGCCAGATCAGCCTGCGTGAGCTCGACGCCCTTTTTTTGCGGGGTCGCTGATTTGTTGCTAGACTGTAGGCATGTGGGGGGGTAGCTCAGCTGGGAGAGCGCTGCGTTCGCAATGCAGAGGTCGTGAGTTCGATCCTCATCCTCTCCACCACTATTCAAAGGCCAGACTTGCTCTGGCCTTTCTTTTGCGCCCGCGATCCCCAGTGTTGGCGGGGCTTCCCGGGTAGTGCGAATTCAGACATCGCGCAGTTTTGTTGATTTCTGGCCCTTGCCCGGAGCATTTCCGTCTCAAATCTCTGTTTATGCGAAGGTCGTGCTGCACACTGAAGCTAGATTCCATGCGGGTTTGCCGGGAGGTGGTTTGACCTGAACATCACTCACCAGTCGCCCATTCAGAGCAAACTCTCACTTACTCAGCGCGGCAACAACCTCCCTTTGCCTGATCCAATCGTCCGGGAGTTCGCGTCGGATGAAGAATTCGAAGGACAGCCCCACAGGGATGCGCCCCGCAGCAATATCTT
>JBMOJJ010000299.1:0-4674 GCA_049315845.1 Rhodoferax sp. | reverse complement strand
GAGTTCAACCACTGTCAAGGCTGGCGATCTTCTGTTGAACATCACTGGCGGCTCCATTGGGCGCTGTGCCATCGTGCCTGACTCGTTTGTCGCTGGCAACATCAATCAGCACGTTGCCATCATCCGCCTAGCATTGCTTGAAAGTGCGCGCTTTCTGCATAGCGTTATCCGCTCAGACTATTTTCAGCGGCATATTTTTGGCAATCAAACCGGTGCGGGTCGTGAGGGGCTTCCGAAAAATCGGATGGACGAAATCCTGATCCCGGTTGCGCCCCTTGCCGAACAACACCGCATCGTCGCCAAAGTCGATGAACTCATGGCGCTGTGCGACCAGCTCGAAGCCCAGCTCACTATCATTCAGACTAACCGCCGCCGCCTACTGGAGGCAGTTCTGGAAGCGGCGCTCGCCCCCGCCTGACGGATTCAATCGAGGTAATGCTATGACCTTGCCAACTCTGCGAACCTGCCCGCCGCCCGCTGGCTATGAAACGTGGCTTGACTACGCCGTGGCAACCATGGACACGCGCAGCGCGTATCACGAGCAACTGTTCCAGCTTCCGCCCACTGGCGGCCCGGTGTGCGAGCGCGAGGCTATGCGGGCGGCAGTGTTATTGATAAATTGAGTATTTGCAACGTTTGTATGACGTACACTGCAATGCCATGACGCCGGAGAATGAACCCATGTCCACCGCCGAAAAAATCCTCAATGTTCGTCTTCCAGTCGAGCTGCATGGCCAGTTGGAGCAGCTGGTGCAGGCCACTGGCCGCAGCAAAAGTTTCCTGACTGTGGAAGCCTTGAAGAGTTACGTCAGCCAGGAGCAATGGCAGATTGCGGACATCCAGGCCGGCCTGCAAGAGGCTGATCGGGGTGAGTTCGCGACGGCCGAAGAAGTGCGCGCCGTGTTCGCCAAATACGGGCAATGAGCGTGGAGATTCGCTGGACGCGCAAGGCGCTCGAAAATCTGGACCAGATCGGCGCCTATATTGCGCAAGACAATCCCACCCGCGCCAGCTCATTCGTCGGGGAAATCAAGGAAAAGATAGAACTGCTGGTAACGTTTCCCGCGATGGGTCGCCCCGGACGGGTGCCCGGCACCCGTGAACTGGTAGTGCATGAGAACTACGTGGTGCCCTACCGCGTGAAAGATGACACTGTGCAGATCATCCGTGTCCAGCACGTCGCCCGGCTATGGCCGAAGCAGTTCAATCCATGAGTGACGCAATAGTCTCACCGCTGGTGCGACCAATGCCTCATCGCAAGAGAGTGCGCCGAGCAGTCTGCCTTGAGCCAGCCGCCCGCGGCTGTAGCCGGGGTGACAGATTGCAGGGTATTGCCACTTGTTTTTGATTCCTGCGGCATGTCCAATCGGTGCCATCAACCACTGATCCGGGAGCCCTATTCATGCAACGCCGTCAATTTGTCCAACTCGCAGGAGCCGCGCTGGCCGCGTCCGCCTTCGGCAGCCATGCCCAAAGTTTTCCAGCCAAGCCGATCCGGCTCATCATCGCCTTTCCAGCCGGCGGACCGACCGACATCACGATGCGTTCGCTGGCCGATGGCGCCTCCAAGATCCTCGGGCAACCGGTGATCATCGACAACAAGCCCGGCGCCGGCGGCACCCTGCCGGCGCAGACGCTGCAGACCTCGGCTGCCGACGGCTACACGCTGGCGCAGATCCCGCTCGGCGTGTTCCGCCTGCCCTACACCACCAAGATCAACTGGGACCCGGTCAAGGACATCAGCTACGTGCTCAACGTCACCGGCTATGCGTTCGGGCTGGTGGTGCCGACCGAATCGGCGATCAAGTCCTGGGCCGACTATGTGGGTTGGGCCAAGGGCAACCCGGGCAAGCTGACCTTCGGCTCCACCGGCACGCTGACCAGTCCCCACCTGACGATGGAGCTGATTGCACAGAAGCTGGGTCTGCAATTGCTGCATGTGCCGTACAAGGGCAGCGCCGACCTGATGCAGGCGCTGATGGGCGGCCACATCATGTCGGCCGCCGACTCGACCGGCTTTGCGCCGCTGGTCGAATCCGGCAAGCTGCGCGTGCTGAACACCTGGGGCGCCGAACGCCTGGCCAAATTCCCGGATGCGCCCACGCTCAAGGAACTGGGTCTGGACCTGGTGCAGAACTCGCCGTTCGGCATCGGTGCGCCCAAGGGCACGCCGACGGATGTGGTCAAGCGTCTGCACGACGCCTTCAAGCAGGTGCTGGAGCAGGACGGCTACAAGGCGGCGCTGGCGCGCTACGACATGGTGCCGATGTACATGAGTTCGGCCGGCTACAGCAAGTTTGCGGCGGAAACCTTCGCGCAGGAAAAGGCGCTGGTCGACAAACTCGGGCTGGCCAAGGCGCCCTGAACTAACTGCCTCTTGATTTGCCGAAGTTGAGGACGCGCGTGGCCAGCAGCGTTTCGGTCAGAAAACACAGTAGCGCGAGCAGAAAGCAGACCACGCCAGACAGAAATGACAGTGTTGCCATGCGAAAGATCTTCCACTCGGTGGTTTCACCCAGGAACAGAACGATGATGGTCAGCCCGATCAGGATGGCACAAAAGGTCAGCAGCGCGATGCAGATGTTGACCAGCCTGCCGCGCAGGCGCAGACTTGCCAGCTCCTGGTAGGCGGCATTCATGGGGTTGGCGCTGTCTGCGGCCTCAATCCGGTCTTCGACCAGGCGGGCACGGTCGATGATGCGCCCAAGTCTGCCAGCCACCGTGCCTATCATGGCCGAGACCGCTGCCAGCAGAAACACGGGTGCCACCGCAAGCTGGATGCCATGGGTGACGGTGTTGAGATCAGTGGCAAAGAACATGGGGACTCCTGATTCGAAATTGACCTGCTGCTGCCTGCATTGTCATGCGCCAACGGCCCGGTGCTAGATGTTGCTGCGCCGGCGCGTGCGGATCAGCGCCAGCAGCCCCAGGCTTGCCACGCTGACCAGCAGCAGCGGAAATCCCAGCGCCGCAGAGTGCTGGATCAGCGCGCCCGACGCGGCCGACGCGACCAGGCCTCCGAGCGTGTAGGTCAGCACCAGCACCGCCGTGCTGTTGACCAGCGTGATGCCTTTTTCGCGCGAGCCGATATCGATCATCGCCAGCGTGTAGAGGCTGCCGCCCGCGCCGCCCCACAGGAACACGACGGGCCATGCCAGCCAGCCGATCGGCGCAACCCAGGGCACGACGCAGGTGGCCAGCAGTGTGATCGCGGCAAACGCAATCATCATCGTGCGGCGTCCGTGCGCGGGGTTGGCGAAGCGGTCGGCCAGCATGCCGGCGGGCAGCATGGTCAGCGTGCTGCCCAGACCGCTGGCCGACACCAGCAGCGCCGCGGTGGCGGCACTCAGGCCCAGCGCCAGCCCATAGAGCGGCAGGATCGAGGTGACGCCGCTCTCGAAAAATCCGCCGACAAAGCCGGCCAGCATGATGATCGGGTGCGCCAGCAGCGCATGCCAGACACCGTGCAGGCCGACGCGCGCGGTCTGCGCGTCGGGCGCGGGCGGCAGTGGCGGAATGAAGGCGCTCCAGAGCAGGCCCAGGCCGAAAAAGGCGACTGCCACCCAGACCGATTGCGGATTGTCGGCGCCGACCCAGGCAAGCGCCGCCGGGCCGATGATGAAGGTGCCGCCGACCAGTGTCTCAAAAATACCCACGTAGCGCCCGCGCTGACCCGCTGGCGAAAACTCGGCGATCACGGCCTCGGCCAGCACCCAGCGCAGGCCGGACGCGGCCCCGGCGAAGAGCTTGAGCAGGAACCAGAGCCACAGCGCGTCGGTCAGCGCAAAGCCGATCGCAGCGACGGTGGGTACGACAGCGGCCAGCCAGAGCGTCGGTCGGCGCCCGAGTCGCTGCGTCACCGCCGAGGCAAAGGGCGTCATCAGGAAGACGCCGAGCCAGCCGGTTGCCGCGAACAGCCCGGCCAGCGTGGTCGAAACGTCGGCGCTCTTGAGCCGCAGCAGCAACAGCGGCAGCAGCATGAAGTAGCCGGTCAGCTCAAAGAAGGTGGACGCAAAAATGCTGATCAGGCCCAGCCTTGCGCCGGCTTGCGCACTCATGCGCCGCGCGCTGCCAGCAGGGCCCGGCTCAGTTCGACAAAGCCGGCGCCGCCGCGAGACGGCGTGACGAAGGCCGGCAGCGCGTCCATGCGATCGGCAAAGGCCAGCACATTGGCGACGCCGACGGCGTAGGGCAGGTAGGCAAACATCGGCGCGTCATTGGGCGAATCGCCGGCAAACATGCAATGTTCGCGCTCATTCGCCAGTTCCAGCCCGTAGCGCTCGCGCATCACCAGATGCGCCATGCTCAGCTTGTCGTACTGGCCGAACCAGCCGTTGACGTGGATCGAGCTGACCTTGGCGGTCATGCCGGCCTGCTGCATCAGCGCGACGATGCGGTCGATCGCCGCCTGCGGCAGTGCCGGCACGTCCTCGCAGAAGTCGATCGCCAGGTCGTAAAGGCGGCAGAACTGGTCGGAGGCGACCGCGCAGCCCGGCACCTCGCGCAGGATGGTGTCGCGCACCGCAGCCAGCTTGCCGGTGTGGGCGGCGCGCGCCGCGTCACCCAGCAGATGGCGGCATCTGAGCTTGCGCTCCGCGTGGTCGTGCCAGCAGTAGAAAGCGCCGTTCTCGCCGATGACCGCATCGACCGGCCACATGCGCGCGATGTGGTCGC
>JBMOJJ010000298.1:0-4698 GCA_049315845.1 Rhodoferax sp. | reverse complement strand
ACGACAAGGCGGCGGCCAAGCACACTGATGGCTTGTGCGATGCGAGGCAGCTTGGAACCGTAGTGGGGGTCCAGCAAGCGGCGCACTTCTTTTTCATCAACGCCCAGGCGCTTCGCCAACTCAACCTTGGTAATGCCGGCCTCACGCATGGCAACGTAGAGCGCTGCCTTGGCCCTCGTTTCAGCCGGCGGCGCCACCAGGCGCTCACCCTTGCGCGCCTTGCTCGGCACCGGAAATTCAAGACCCGCTTGCATATAGCTGGCGAAAACCTCGTCCATGGCGTCGGCGGCCTCTGACAGTGCGTGCGCCAGATCGTCGCCCTGCGTCACGAGCTGAGGCAGGTCGCGGCAGAACACCACAAAGCCACCTTCTTCAGCCGGAGCAAGGCTCACCGCATATTCAAATCGTTCCATATTGCACCCCTCAAAGATCAAAAGCCTTGATGCCAATCTGTGAACACATGCCATGCAATGTGCCCGTTTTTAGCTCATCCTTCGGGTTGCGAACCACTGTAAAAGAAGCACCGTAGTACAGCGTCTGGTGACTGCCTTTGCCCCGTGCTGCGTTGAGCATCACGCTGATGCCACGCTGCTTTCCAAGTGCTTTCACCTTGCGAATGAATTCGTTACCCGTCATGGGCGCATTTTCGGTCAAAAACGTCCGTCATGCAAATTTTATTTAGCCATGGATTGTCGATACACGACATTCAACCAACATGGGAACGCAAGCGACGGCACTGTTGGTAGACGATTTTCAGCAAAACCTTGTCAAGGTTGGCTGCTTTATTGATGTCAAGGCGTGCTTTGAAGTCGCCCCTTCTGCCACCTAACCGCGTAGAATTCAGAACGCTTGTTGGCCGTTTCACCGCCCACGATGGTCGTTGTCTTCGCGCGTGAAACCGCCAGTTTGCTTACTGTCTGATTGTTCGATAAGCATATGAATCGAAAAAGTATTCTCATCATCATTCTGGGTGTTCTTGCGCTCCTCCAGCCAATCACAGGGCAGACGGCCACTTCCGCGTCTGGCACCCAAGGCCCGGTCTCCTCCTACATCCTTGGCGACACCCTGGCCTACGGCCTCCATATGGACGGCCTTGCAGACAAGTTACAGGAAAAGCTCGGCGGCCCATCGCGCATCAGCTATGACGGCGGCAGGTCCATTACCACGCCCGGCGTCCAAATAAAGCAGACCGCATTCGAGAGCGTCGAAGCCGACAAGGACTTTATTGCCTCAGCGGGCGTCATCATCATTGTTATTGGCATGAATCCGCAGGAGAGTTCGTTTGCAGACAGCCAGCAACAACTGATCAAGAAGTTCAAGAGCATTGCACCCAATGCGCGGTACTACTGGGTCGATATCGGGGCAACGGTCTCGACCCATGTGGATATCTGGAATGCCCGCAATCAGATCATCTACGAGAATGCGCCGCGCTTGGGCTATAGCGTGATCAGCCGCTACAGGGCCATCTTCGGTTCCGCCGCCGACCCATTGAATATCACGCCAGGTGTAAACTTTCCGGGTTGGGCGGATGAACCAGGGCTCAATGGACCGGGCAATATGCACGGCTACTACCCCGAGTTGACGCGCGCCATCCTCACTGCCGTTACCAATCCGACGACCGAGACCGTCGGCCTCAACTTCGTCCCTGGCGGCAAAGAGAAACCCTTGAAATCCTATGTTCTTGGCGACTCGATCGCGTACGGGCTTCATCTGGACGGACTTGCAGCAAAGTTGCAGGAAAGACTGGGGGACACGTCGCGCATCAGCTATGACGGTGGCAGGTCCATCACGACGCCCGGCAACCAGATAAAGCAGACCGCCTTCGAGAGTGTCATTGCGGACAAGGACTTCATTGCCTCTGCTGGCGTCATCGTCATTGTTCTTGGCATGAATCCGCAGGAGAGCTCATTTGCAGACAGCCAGCAACTGCTGATCAGGAAGTTGAAGAGCATTGCACCCAATGCGCGCTACTACTGGGTGGATATCGGGGCAACGGCCTCAAGCCATGTGGGTATCTGGAACGAACGCAACAAGATCATCTACGAGAATTCATCGCGCCTGGGGTACAGCGTGATCAGCCGCTACAAAGCCATTTTCGGCTCCGCGGCCGACCCGTTGAATATCACTGCGGGAGCGAACTTTCCGGGCTGGGCAAATGAGCCCGGGCTCAATGGATCGGGCAATATTCACGGGTACTACCCAGAGTTGACGCGTGCGATAGTCGCCGCAGCATCCAGGGCGACACCGCTTGTGGCACCAACAGTGGCGCCGCTTGTAGCCGAATCGGCCAAGCCGGTCAAAACAGACCGCGCAGCCTGCAACAACCCAGTGCCTTTGTCCACCTATGTCCTTGGCGATTCGATTGCTTACGGCCTTCACAGGGACAGACTCGCGCTCAAGCTGCAGGCGCAATTTGGTGGCGTCGCGCGGATCAGCTATGACACCGGGCGCTCTATAGCGACGCCCGGAAATCAAATAAAGAAAACCGCTCTGGAGAGCGTTGACATAGACAAGGCGTTTATCGCCACAGCCGACTTGATCATAGTTTCTCTTGGCACAAATCAAAAAGAGGAGTCGTTTGCAGATAGCCAGCAGCAGATTATGCAAAAGTTAAAGAGCATTGCACCGAATGCCAAATACTATTGGATCGATATTGGCGCTACCATCTCGTCACAGGTTGCTGCATGGAATATCCGTAACAGAACGATCTATGACAACGCGGCCAAACTTGGCTACACCGTAATTAGCCGCTACAAGGCAATATTCGGACCCACAGCTGACCCGCTCAATATCACGCCGGGACAGAATTTCCCTGGCTGGGTAACCGAGCCCGGCTATGGCAGCCCTGGAAACGTCCACGGCGCTTATTCAGAACTCACAGAGATGATCCTTGATGTCCTGTCTGAATCCGCTGGCTGCACCATGCCGAAGTGAGCTTGCATTCGTTCTGATGAGACCGCGGTGGTTGGTGATGTTGCCTAACTGAGCAAATCTTCTGGCTGGCGACAGACCTGCAGGCCCTGAAATTTGAATCCGTTGCTCTTGCCCGGGAAAATACGCACTTTGCTAAAGCCTGCTCCATTGGATGGAAGCGCGATCTTTGTTGTTTGTGCGACGTCGTCACCCGGCATGCTCAAAGTAAAGCGGCGGGTCGGTACGCCCGGACCGGATCCTTCGAGAATGAGCGCCATCGATCCGGCTGTTGTGACACGAACTGACAGATAGTCCAGAGTTTCGATTGGCTTGTCAAAATCGATCTGGATAAAGTCACCGTCTTTGGTCGGTCCGGCGACTACGTCTTCACCAAGCACATTGGCACTCTTGGCCGCCAGACTGACCCGGGCTAACCTCGGCATCGCCATTGCAGGGCGGCAGTTGCGCTGCGCCAGCGCAGAAACACGCAGCAACCACTCATTGTTGTCACTGGCGAAGCGTGTGTCGCGAAACCTGTAGTCCGGCGGACCACGCAGTTCTCGTTCAGGCATCTCCCAGATCAGCAACCTGGGTCCATGGGCCTGAAATTGATTGCTCCGCAAGTAGGTTTCCATACCGGACCATGCGCCCTGCCCCACACCCACAGCCAGGCTGGATACGTCCCTCTGGAGCGCATACCGCAAGGCATCCTGGAAACCAGTCCATGCATAAGAATAGGAGCTGCCAACAAGCGCGATCCCCGTCGGTTGACGACTGCCAGTCAAGCCCTCCTTGTCGGATGGGACTCTCTTCACGACCAGCGGTGCCACCTGTTCAGGAGCAACTGCCGGCGACATCTTCGGTAGCTGGGCAATCAGATCTCCCCCCTTGAAAGGTCGCTTGAGAGAGCCTGAAACCATTTTGTAATTTTCTTCTGGCGTCGCATCCAGCGCGGCTTTCAAAGCGGGATTGACCTGAATTCCTGCCATGATGGTTTCTGCTGCCAACAGAGCTCCGGCCGGACTCCAATGCGTGTCAAGCCGGAAAAACAGCGGCGACTCAGTGTTGCGCCTCGCGCCATCCATGAAAGCGCTGTTGAGATCCACGACATTGACTCGGGCCTCCCGCAGCGCCCTGCTTGCCCGCTCGTAATTGCGGCTCATATAGTCGTTGGTCTTGATATTGTCCGGCAGGTACTCAGAGTAGATTCGCATCTTCAAAGGTACGATCGCCATTGCCATGCCAATACCGTTGGCGAACAAGACCTTGTTGAAGCGCCGAACAAGATCGAGCGATATATCGGTGCCCGCTGATTCGCTGGCATCGAGTATCTCGTAGCGGTAGAAGAGCCAGTTTTCCTTGCCAAGGATAACGGGCGCACCGCCTTCGGAATGCACCGAAGTCACATGAAGCATGCTCGCCAACAGTATCCTGCGGAACAAGCTGCCTGTTCTTGCTCTCCCCATTATTGCTCTCCCTTTTTCCTCCTCAAAACAACACGCCCGGCTGTTACTTCAGCAATTCAGTAATTCGTGACAGCCACACATTATTGTCGATGATATAGCGAGGATCGCGAAATTTGTTATTGGGCGGTGAACGCATTTCACGCTCAGGTATTTCCCAGATTATCAGCTTTGGTTTTCTGGTCTTGAACGAATCATCTTTCAAATACGATTCCATGCCAAACCAGGGGCCCTGATCGACCGGCAGTGAAATATCGAGAAGATTGCGCTGCAATGTATAACGAAGCGCGTCCGGGTATCCGGTACTCTTGTCCGTATAGCT
>JBMOJJ010000297.1:0-4712 GCA_049315845.1 Rhodoferax sp. | reverse complement strand
GGGAGTCCGCATAATGGGTGGCTTAAGGAGTCCGGAAAACAGGGGCAACATCAATCCTACAACCCTTAACCAAAGCAGACACACAGATTGCGGTTTGGTTTTCCTTGACCTTGCGGGCCTCCACTGCTGCGATTCGGTTGTGCGCCATAGCCAGCTTTTGCGACCTACCGTTGCGCTTTGGGAATACTGTTCGCGTTAGTCAATAGCAAAGGCACGGGCACAAACAATGCAAAACACCAAAGAGCAGTCACCACCGCCAAGGTGCCAAGCGCTCCCCTCTTCGCCGGTTACTCCAACTGACGCCACGATAAGGCCACGCAGGCGCGCCAAAAGCCGCTTCCCGCCCTAACGCAACTCGCGACGAAGAATCTTACCGGTCAAGGTCTTTGGCAACTCGGGCAGGAACTCCACGATGCGGGGCTGCTTGTAGGCAGCCATGTGCTCCCGGCAGTACGCCATGAGTTCCGCAGCGTCAGCGGAATGTCCAGCTTTGAGCGATACGACAGCCTTGACCGTCTCACCGCGGTAGCTGTCCGGCACCCCGACCACGGCAGCCTCGCGCACCGCGGGGTGGGTATAGAGCACCTCTTCCACTTCCTTGGGCCACACCTTGTAGCCTGACGCGATGATCATGTCCTTCTTCCGGTCTACCAGAAACAGCCAACCATCCGCGTCCATGTAGCCCACGTCACCAGTTCTCAGCCAGCCATCGAAGAACGCCTCAGCCGACGCCTTCGGCTGTCCCCAATAGCCGCTGACCACTTGCGGGCCTCTCAACATGACCTCTCCAATCTCTCCAATCGGCAGAACTTGTCCAGCGTCGTCAGCAACGTAGGCATCGGTTTCAAACGCGGGCAGCCCCACCGAAAGCGCACCATTTGCATCGATCGGCGCCGTCATTCCCGGCGGCGTGGCTACCACCATCGAGCAGGTTTCCGTGAGACCGTAGCCGGTGTATACCGGCAGGCCAAAGCGTTGCTGGAACTCGGCCGCAACTGCAGCCGGGACCGGAGCGCCGCCACTGCAAACGACGCGCACCGTCTGCCACTGCTCCGGCCGCACACCCGGCGCACTCAACAGAGCAATGAAGGCGGTGATCGCGCCGATCACTACTTCGGCACGATGCTCCTGGGCCGCTACGCTCATCACCTCGGGGTGAAAACGCATCGCGAGAATGAGAGGAGCGGCAGCGGCGAATGCCAGCGCAATGTGGGCGCCCAGTCCAGTGATGTGAAAGAGCGGCGCGATTGCCAGAATGGGCCCGCCGTCGCGCGCCCCAATCCAGCTACGCCACACGTCGCCTTCAAACGCAAGGTTGCGGTGCGATACCACCGCCCCTTTCGGCACACCTGTGGTCCCAGACGTGTACACGATCATGGCGGCAGCGTCCGGGTCGCATGCGAAGATGAGATCCGCTTTGCTCGCTGGTTCTTGCAGAACTTCCATCAAGTCCGCAATGCGTTGCGCTGGCGGCTCATCCGAACCGGTGAACAGTCTTGTATCGTTGCGTCCCTGAAAATCGCGCGGGCTGGTGGCAACCGCAATGACCGCTGGGAATTCGGCGAGCACATCGCGCGCGACGTCCATGTACAGATCACGCTGCGTCACCAGGACCCGCGCGCCGCTGTCTTGCAGCAACAGCCGCAACTCGCGCGTCCGACTCATCGGGTTAATGCTGACGCCACAGGCGCCCACTTTCCAAGCGCCCACGAGACAGATCACGAACTGCGGAATGTTCTGCATGAACAGCGCAACGCGATCACCAGCGCCAATGCCAGAGCACGTCAGCCAAACGGCGAAGCTATCGGAAAGCCGGTCCAAGTCGGCGTACGACAAGGTGGCGTCGAAGTAGTGGATGGCGGCACTGGCCGGCCCTTGCCCCACCGCGTGGCGGAACAGAGACAAGGCATCAGTGCACCGCGGCGCGAAGTTGATATCACGGTGGCTTTGCGGATATGTGCGCAGCCACGGCCGCTGCAGTTGCAAAAGCGGCGGCGGCATGAACGTCAGGCTTTCTTCAGCCATCGCGACTTCCTTGCTGAGGGTTGCTTCGCGGTGGTTCATCGTCGGACCAGACGCGGCTCAGAATGCGTTTTAACGTTTTCAGGTCACGCTCCCCGAGCCGTTCAGCCAATGATCGTTCGATGGCTTCCAACTCGAGGGCGGCGCCGTTGGACATAGCCCGCCCAGCCGAAGTGAAGCGCACGAGCTTCACACGCGCGTCCTCCACATTCGCGAAAAGCTCCACAAGCCCGAGCGCCTGGGCCTGCGCGGCGATTTGGTGCACAGCCTGGCGACTCACGCCCAGCTGTCGGGCCAGGTCGCTCAGGCTCATGGCGCGCGAGCGCATGTGACCGAACAATCGATTCATCGCCGGCGTGATGGCACCATACCCATTGCGGCTGGCCGCTTCGAGCACGCGAGACTCCATCCAGTCCGTTCGCTGCATCAGCAGCGTCCGTAAATAGGGTCGCATCGACGTCTGAGGCTGCGCCGCCGGCTCATCCGGCCTGAGTCGCATCGGAATAACTGCGCGAAGGCCAAGACTGCTATTTGCGCACCAGCGGGCAGGTACTCTGCGCCAGGGGCATGAAAGCCTCGTCGCCGGGAATCACACGCTTCACGCGTGCCAGATCCCATTCACCCTTGGACTCTGAAGGCTTCTTAGCCTCCATCAAATACATGTCCCGCACCATCCGACCATCTGCACGGAGGTAGGCATTGCGCAGGAACATGTCATTGAACTTGGTGGAGCGCAGCTGCCGCATCACGGCGTCAGAGTTGTCAGTACCCGCGCCTTCAACCGCCTTGAGATACTGGATGACAGCCGAGTAGTTGGCCGCCTGCGAGAAGGTTGGCACTGATTTTTGAACTTTCTGGAACCGTTCCGCAAACGCCCGGGTGTCGGCGTCGTAGTCCCAATACCATGGGTCCACGTACTGCATGCCTTGCATCGTGTCCAGTCCGACCGACTTCACGTCGGTCAGCAGCACCAGCAGCCCCACCATGCGCGGTTTGCCTTCGCCGCCCACGACGTTGAACTGGCGCGCGGACTTGACCGCGTTGGCGAAGTCGCCGGCACCGTTTGCAAACGCAATGACTTCGGGCTTGGCCGCCTGCGCCTGGATCACAAACGATGAAAAATCGCTTGCCCCCAACGGATGGCGAGCAGCGCCCACTACCTTGCCGCCTCCCCGCTCCACGACGGCGCGGGCATCCTTTTCCAATTGATGACCGAAGGTGTAATCCGCAGTGATGAAGAACCAGTTCTTCGCACCCTCTGCCAGCAACGCATTGCTGGCTCCATTGGCCAGTGAATACGTGTCGTAGGCGTAGTGAATGCCGTAGGCAGTGCACTCTTGCTGGGTTAGCGCGACGGTGCCACCAGCCGTCGTGATCGTGATTCGCTTCTTCTCACTTGCGGCCTTCTGCACCGGGACTGCCACGCCGGAATTGACCAGGTCGAGCACCATGTCAACCTTACGAACATCTATCCATTCGCGGACCTTGGACACACCGATGTCAGGCTTGTTCTGGTGATCGGCGTATATCACCTCGATCGGTTTGCCAAGCACTTTCCCTCCGAAATCGGCAACAGCCATTTCCGCGGCACGCACTGCCCCCATGCCGCTGGCGGCGGAGTAGACGCCGGCGAGATCGGTCAGCACACCGATCCGCACGACGTCGTCTGAAATCGATTGGGCCTGCGCTGCTGTGGCAAGAGCCAAGGCAGCGGCGGGAACTGCTGCGAATAGGGACATCTTCATATGCTTCTCCTCAGGTCATTTCAGGCGAATTGCCGAATGTCAAGGAAACTTGACATAAATGATTGTGGCGCGAAATTGGCAAGACCGAATAGGTGAAGACCCTAGGGAAACGCGGATTTCTTCACGGAATCCGCCAACCTGGGCAGGTATCCTAGAGCCGAAGTAGAGATCAAATTGCCGGGCTGCGGTCACAGGTGGGCACGAGCTTTGTGCCCCGAACGGTCATCGACGAAAGTAGGTAGCTGACGTTCACTGGTGCTTCCACCAGTGGGAAGCGGTCATTTGTATGCCGTGAGCTATCTCGTCCACGCTCATAGGACTTCAGTTCCGAGAATCTGCGAGCTTGAGTCCACCTCAAAAAGCACTGTCGTCTCCTGAAATCTACCTGTTTATTGGCAGTGTTGATTCCAACTGCGTCTTCAGTAAGCCTGTTTGCGGATCTACCCTATGGCACGATCTCGACCGGATCGGTCGGCCATGCATTGGTAAGCAGCGGTTTCAGCAGCAAGGCAAGTTGGCGCGGGACGAAGATCTCTCTGGCGGCGGCGATTTCGTCGATGCTCCACCAACGCAGTTCACAAAAAGTTTCTCGCTCTTGCGGTGTGAGCGCCGTCGGCATCGGCTCGAATGACGGCACACGCTGAATGTAGACACGCGCCATCGTGTCGACTGGCAGACCATCGCGCAGAATGCGCTTGGGCGAAGTCCAGATCCAGTGGCCTGGATGGTTGAGGCGCAAGCCAGTCTCCTCAAAAATTTCGCGTATCAGCGCGTCCTCAAACGACTCTCCCGGATGTAGGGATCCTCCTGGCGTCAGCCAGAACGTCTGCCGCGATGCTGTTGGCTCCTGCGTCAAGCGCCCCGAAGCCAGTTTCATCAGAAGGACGCGGTCTTGCGGATCAATCAGCAACGCGCGGGCAGATTCAATGATGGTCATGCAATGGA
>JBMOJJ010000296.1:0-4718 GCA_049315845.1 Rhodoferax sp. | reverse complement strand
TCGGCCAGATCAACTCGGCGGTCAGCCAGCTGAGCCAGACCACGCAGCAAAACGCATCGAGCTCCGAAGAGTTGGCTGCCACCGCCGAAGAGATGAGCAGCCAGGCCGAGCAGTTGCAGCAAACCATGGCGTTCTTCAAGCTCGACGGCGCCTCCGGCATCGGTGCGTCAGCCATCACCGCGCGCAAAGCCGCCGGAGCTGCAAAGCCCAAGCCTGCAAAGACGGCCCCGGTCAAGCATTCCAGAAGCAATTTTGCGCAGGCGTCGAGCGGCGATGTCGACGAATCAAGCTTCTCCAGGTTCTGAAGGAGATGCTATGAACGCACTGGTTCAAACTCAAGGCAGATCCCTGGCAGACGTCACGGCCGGGCCATCGAGCGCCGAGCAAAGGCAGTATCTGACCTTCATGCTCGGGGGCGAAATGTTCTCGATCGGGATTCTGGCGATCAAGGAGATCATCGAGTACGACGGTCTGACCGAAGTGCCGATGATGCCGGCCTGCATCCGCGGTGTGATCAACCTGCGCGGCGCGGTGGTTCCGGTGATGGATCTGTCGGCTCGCTTCAACAAACCGAGCACCGAGGTCACCAAGCGCACCTGCATCGTGATCGTCGAGGTCAAGAGCGAGGACGAGGACAGCCAGGTGATGGGCGTGGTGGTCGACGCGGTCAATGCGGTGCTGGAGATACCGTCCTGCGAGATCGAGCCGCCGCCGGCCTTTGGCGCCAAGATCCGCACCGATTTCATCGAGGGTCTGGCCAAGGTTGACGGCAAGTTCGTGATCCTGCTCGACGTCAACCAGGTGCTCTCAATCGAGGACGTTGGCGCGCTGGCTCTGCTGGGGGAGCCAGATCAGCCGCCTTCGGTACACTGACGCGAAGGAAACTTGAATCGGACGCCAGTCTTCGGCACCGACAACGCCAAGACACATCTCGCCATGACGCAATCTGCAATTCGTTCTGAAAAGGTCGATCGGCCGCGCAGCGTGGAGCGGCTGGTCGCAGGCCAGGCCACTTCCGATGGCGCCGGCGTGAAGTTGACGCGGGTGCTGACGCAAGACCTTCAGCGCCGACTCGATCCCTACCTGATGCTGGACGCCTTCGGCAGCGTCAATCCGGACGACTACATCGCCGGCTTTCCGGACCATCCGCACCGCGGCTTCGAGACCATCACCTACATGATTGCCGGGCGCATGCGCCACCGCGACAGCGCCGGGCACGAGGGCCTGCTGGAAAACGGCGGCGTGCAATGGATGACGGCCGGTCGCGGCGTGATCCATTCGGAAATCCCGCAGCAGGAAGAGGGCGCGATGGAGGGCTTCCAGCTCTGGCTCAATTTGCCGCGCCGCGACAAGATGTCGGAGCCCTGGTACCGCGATTTCAAGGCGGACGACCTGCCGCGCTTTGTCACCGCCGCCGGCGTTGCGGTCACGGTGATCGCGGGACAAAGCCATGGTGTGACGGGCGCGGTCACGCGCGACGCGACGGCACCCCTGTACCTGGATCTGCACCTGCCTGCCGGCGCGCTCCTGATGCAGCCGGTGCCCGCGCAACACAACGTTTTTCTGTACATCTACCGCGGCGAGCTTGAGCTTGGCGCAACCAGGGTTGCATCCGGGCGGATGGCGATCCTGGCCAACGACGCGGGGTCGGACGGCGTGCTCATTGAAGCCGCAACCGGGGCCAGGGCGCTGCTGATCGCCGGCTGTCCGCTGAACGAGCCGATCGAGCAATACGGCCCCTTTGTCATGAACACAAGAGATGAGATCTACCAGGCGCTGAGCGATTTCAGGGACGGTCGGCTGGCCTGATCGGGGGGTGTAGGGTAGAGTCCGACGCATGAGGCGGATTCTCAAGCGCGGGCTGGTCGCGATCATTCTGTGCAGCCTGTTCTCGGCGGCGGCCTACTATTTTCTCAATGTCTACGCCTTTTTCTTCTCGCTGCCGATGTTTGGCATTGCGCTGTCAAGGGTCACGATCGACCTTCTCGGCGATCTGCGGCACCGGGCCGACAGCCTGGCGATGGCTCAGATGCAGGGCCGGCACTATTCCTATGCCGGCATACCGCTTCACGTGCTGGAGGATGAGGAGCACTGCCGCTGGATACCAACCGCCGTGGTGCGCGAGATCGTGGGCGGCGGCACCAGCGACCGCGCACTTGCGATCAGCTACGCCGGCGGCTGGTGCGCGATGGGAAAACCGGAGCAGGGGCATTTGCGCGACGATGCGCTGATGATCTATCTGACCCGGCATTCATCGGTGCGCGGCCTCAAGTTCAGGCACTGGGCCGAACGCAACATCGCGTTTCCCGCGCGCAGGCAGCGCCAGCGGCTTGGCATCCACCCGGTCAAACTGGGAAGCGATGGCGGCGAGGATACGCGCTGAACCCCATTGGCGGTTTCTTCCCAGCTGCGCATCGGCGGCACAGCGGCTGATGGCGCGCGGCGTCAGGCTTTGGCCCGCGCGCGCAATTCGAACTTCTGGATCTTGCCGGTCGAGGTTTTCGGGATCGGCTCGAAGCGGATGTCGCGCGGCACCTTGTAGCCGGCCAGCAGTTCCCTGCAGTGGGCCACCAGTTCTGCAGCGGTGACCGCCGCGCCCGGCTTGAGTTCGACATAGGCCAGCGGCGCCTCGCCCCACTTCTCGTCGGGCCTGGCCACCACTGCACAGGCCATGACGGCCGGATGGCGGTAAAGCGCGTCTTCGACCTCCAGCGAACTGATGTTCTCGCCACCCGAGATGATGATGTCCTTGCTGCGGTCCTTGATCTTGACGTAGCGGTCCGGGTCCATCACGGCCAGATCACCGGTGTGAAACCAGCCGCCCTTGAACGCGAGGTCGGTGCCGGCCGGATTCTTCAGATAGCCCTTCATCACGATGTTGCCGCGGAACATGATCTCGCCCATGGTCTGGCCATCGGCGGGGATCAGTTGCAGCGTGTCAGGGTCCATCACGGTCAGGCCCTCCTGCAACGGATAGCGCACACCCTGGCGGCCGTTGAGCCGGGTTTGCTCCGACAGGCTCTGGTGCGCCCACTGCGTGCGCTTGACCGCCACCGACGCCGGGCCATAAACCTCGGTCAGGCCATAGACATGGGTGATGTCGAAACCGATCTGCGCCATGCCTTCGATCATCGAGGCCGGAGGCGCGGCGCCGGCCACCATGCCGCGAACCTTGTGCACGATGCCTTCCCGCAGCGCCGGCGGTGCCGCGATCAGCAGGTTGTGGACGATGGGCGCCGCGCAGTAGTGGTCCACGCCGTGCGTTCTCATCGCGTCCAGAATGCTTTGGGCATCGACCCGGCGCAGGCAGACATGGGTGCCGCCCAGCATCGCGATCGTCCACGGGAAGCACCAGCCGTTGCAATGGAACATCGGCAGCGTCCACAGGTAGGTCGGGAAATGCGGCATGGTCCAGGTCGCCGCGTTGCAAACCGCGTTCAGATAGGCCCCTCGGTGGTGCGTCACCACGCCCTTGGGGTCGCCGGTGGTGCCGGAGGTGTAGCTGACCGCGATCGCGTCCCACTCGTCAAGCGGCCCAGGCAATGTCGCCAGCGGCGCATGCTGCTGCAGCAAGGCCTCGTACTCGAAACGGCCCAGGCGCTCGCCGGCGCCGGTGAATTCGCTGTCACAGACATCGATCACCAGAATGTCGCGCCCATGCTCGACCTTCAAAATCCGCAGCGCCTCCGTCATGGTGGGCGCGAATTCCCGGTCGGTGATGAGCACGGTCGCTTCGCAGTGGTTCATCTGCCACGCCAGCAGGGCCGCGTCGAGCCGCGTGTTCAGGGTGTTGAGCACCGCATTGAGCGCCGGCACCGCATAGTGCGCCTCGACCATCTCCGGCGTGTTGGGCAGCATCACGCTGACCGTGCTGCCACGCACCACGCCGTGCGCCCGCAAGGCTGCGGCCAGGCGCGCGGACCGCTCCCGCGTCTGCGCCCAGTTGTAGCGACGCTGCCCATGCACGATGGCCGGCAGATCGGCAAAAATCTCGGCGCTGCGCTCGACAAAGCTGATCGGCGAAAGGGCCACGAAGTTGGCGGCATTCTTGTCGAGATGCTGGTCAAAGATGCTGGTCATGGTCGATTGCTTCCTATCCAAGTGCCTGGTCGATGTCCCAGAGTATGTCGTCAATGTGTTCGATTCCGACCGACATGCGTACCATGTCGGGCAGCACGCCGGCCGCAATCTGCTGCCCGGCGTCAAGCTGCCGGTGCGTGGTCGATGCCGGATGAATGATCAGCGTGCGGGTGTCGCCGATGTTGGCCAGATGGCTCAGAAACTGCACCGCTTCGATAAAACGCACACCGGCCTGCAGACCGCCCTTAACGCCAAAGGCCAGCAAGCCCGATGCGCCCGGCGCGCCATCGACCTGGCGCATCTGCCTTTCAACCAGCGCGTACTGTGGATGCTCGGGCAAGCCCGGGTAGTTGACCCAGCTGACGCGCGGATCGTTCTTCAGGAACTGCACCACCTTGCGCGCATTGCCGCAGTGGCGTTCCATGCGCAGGTGCAGGGTCTCGGTGCCTTGCAGGATCTGCCAGGCGTTCATCGGCGACAGGGCGGCTCCGTAGACGCGCAGCGTTTCCATGCGGGCCCGCATCGTGAAGCCGAAATCTCCGAAGGTCTCATAGAACCTGACGCCGTGATAGCCGGCCGAGGGCTCCGTCATGCCCGGGAATTTGCCGTTGTCCCAGGGGAACTTGCCGCCCTCGACC
>JBMOJJ010000295.1:0-4724 GCA_049315845.1 Rhodoferax sp. | reverse complement strand
TCGGCGCCGCCACCGAGACCGAGCTCAAGGAGCGCAAGCTGCGCGTCGAGGACGCGCTGCACGCGACCCGCGCCGCGGTCGAGGAAGGCATCGTACCCGGCGGCGGCGTGGCGCTGCTGCGGGCGCGGCGCGTGCTCGATGGGCTGGACGGCGCCACACTCGATGAGACCTCCGGCATCCGGCTGGTCGCGCGCGCGCTGGAAGAGCCGCTGCGGCGCATCGTGAGCAACGCCGGCGATGAACCCTCGGTGATCCTGAACCGGGTCAACGAGTCGCCCGACCATGCCTTTGGCTACAACGCGGCAACGCGCAGCTTCGGCGACCTGCTGCAGATGGGCGTGATCGATCCGGCCAAGGTCACAAGGCTGGCGCTGCAAAACGCGGCATCGATCAGCAGCCTGATCCTGACCACCGACTGCATGATCGCCAACTCGCACCGCGCACGCTGCTTCGAGCGCGCCGCGCCCGATCAGGCGCTGACCGAACTTGCCGACTTTGTCAGCGCGCCGACCGCGGCCCTGAAGCCAAGCGGCAACGGCGACCGCAGCGGCGACGCCGGCAAGGGACATGGGCGCACCGGACACGCGGGCACGCAGTTCGAGCCCCATACCAAGGCTCCCGCCAAACAGCGCGCCAGCTTTGCCCGGCAACTGGCCGACCACATCAACCGAGGCGTGGCGGCGAAGAAATGCAGCGAACTGGTGCTGATCGCCTCCAGCCCGATGCTGGGCCGGCTCAGACCCGGCCTGAGCCAAACTGCCGTGCAAGCGCTGCGCCGCAGCGTGGTAGGCGATCTGACGCGCTATCAGGGCCCTGAGTTGAAAGAGCGCGTCAATCACGCCCTGCGCCTGCCCGATTGAGCGGTCTGCGCCGGGTTTGCGGAGTGCCACGAGGCAAACAAAAGACACGATGTTGAACATCTTGATTGCGGTGGACGGATCCGAACACGCCAATCGGGCGATCGAGGCGGTGGGCCGGATGGCCAAGTCCTCGGTCGGGCTCGAGGCGACCTTGCTGTGCGTCGGGCCCGAGCCGATCTTCTATGGCGACTACACCGCAAAGACGATAGCGCACATCGACGAAGACCAGAAGGTCCAACAGACCAAGGTGTTGAACAAGGCGACCGCGCTGGCCACCGCGCAGGGGATCAAGCTGCGCGAACCGCAGCGCGCCTTTGGCGTCATTGCCAATGAAATCGTGCGGGTTGCCAAAGAGCTGCAGGTTGACCAGATCGCGATGGGAACGCGCGGCATGGGCGCGGTCGGCAACATGTTTCTGGGTTCGGTGGCCCAGCGCGTGATCCACCAGGCCCCGATGCCGGTGCTGATGGTCAAATAGGCGCCGGCGCTGCGCTGTGCGCATCTGGCGCGCCAGCGCCGCGATCGGACACGGCATGGGCTGCTTCCGTCAGCCGGTCACGTCCTTCGTCCTTGGCACGGTACAGTGCGGCGTCGGCGAGGCCCAGCAGCGGACTGAACGAGCACTGGTCCGAGAAACTGGCCGTTCCGACGCTGACGGTATAGGCAACATGGCGCTCGCCTGCCGGCACCGGGCTGACCCGCACGCATTCGATGATGCGCTGCCCCAGAGAGCGTCCGCCTTCCAGCGTGGTATTGGGCAGCAGCACCGCAAATTCCTCGCCGCCCAGGCGGCCGATCAGGTCGGAGTCGCGCAGCACCGAGCGCACCGTCTGCACAAAGGATTGCAGCACCGCGTCGCCGACCGCATGCCCGAATCTGTCGTTGACGAGCTTGAAATGATCCAGGTCCAGCATCAGCACCACCAGCGGCAATTCATAGCGCCGGGAACGGGCCAGCTCCTGCTCAGCCAAATTGAGAAAGTTGCGCCGGCTCAGAGCGCCGGTCAGTTCGTCCACGTTGGCGAGTTGCAGACTGGCCAGCTCGGCAGCCTTCAGATCGCTGACATTTTCACAGCTCACGACGAAACGCTTGCCGGCATCCTGCACCGCAGTGACTTTCATGCCGAACCAGGATTTGTCGCGCGGCACAAAGTAGGGCTCGGGCAGCTTGAAGGCAGGCGTCGCGCCCGACAGCACCGACGCAAGGCCGGCCCTCGCGGCCTTCATCGTCGATTCGTCCCCGGCAACGATCCGTCCCAGAATCTCCAAATAGTTTCCACCCGCCAGGCCGTCATCGTTCGCATAGCAGCCGGCGATCACGAATTCGCGCCAGGCCGAATTCGCCTGCAGAATCATGCCTTCGTGATCCAGCACCGTGATCTGGGCGTCCAGCGAATCGAACACGGCCTGCCGAAAACGGGTCGCTTCGTGCAACGCGTCCTCGGTCCTTTTGCGGCTGGTGATGTCGGAATGGATGCCGACCAGGCGCTGGGCCTTGCCATCGGGCGCGCGGCTGACGATCGCGCCGCGCGACAGCACCCATATCCAGCTGCCGTCCTTGCACAGGCCGCGGTGCTCGCCGCTGAAGCCCTCGATCCTGCCGTCCAGATAAGCTTGCAGATCGGAAACCACGCGCACCTTGTCGTCGGCATGGACACGGGCCGACCAATGCTCCAGCCGGCTTCCGAATTCACCGTTGCCAAAGCCATAGAGTTCCTCGAAGCGTCTTGAATACTTCACCTCGCCACTCTGGATATTCCAGTCCCAGACGCCGTCCCCGGTCGCGTCCAGCGCCAGCTTCCAGATCTCCTCGCTGGTGCGCAACTGCTGCTCGCTGCGTCGGCGTTCGCTGATGTCGGCCATGATCACCTGCCAGCCCTGCTCGGGCTGGCAGGGTGCAATCCTCATGCTCACATGCTGGATCAGCAGCGCATTGTTGCCTAGCGCTACTTCGGCGCTCTGGACCTCGCCGGAAATGCTGGCCCGGTCCATCAGCGCAGTGAACACCGGGTGATCCTGGGCAGCGACAAAAAGCCCCAGGTTGCTGCCCAACAGCCGGGCGCGCTCGCCGCCGAGCAGGCTGGCAGCCGACAGGTTCAGCTTGGTGATGGCGCCTGTGCTGTCCAGTGACACGCTTCCGACCGGCGAAAAGTCATAGAGCTCGCTGCTCTGGTTCAGGGCCGCCTCGAGCTGCGCCCGGTTCGATTCCAGGTACTCGTTCTGGATCTCCAGTTCGATCTGGTGGATTTCAAGTTCTTCCAGAAGATGCTGCACCTCCAGCGCAGTCAGTCTGCCGGCGTCGCTCACACCACGGCCCAACAGGCGCACCTTGGCCAGCTGGCGCAACTGCTGCCCGGAGGGCGGGTTCCTACGATAGGTCATGGCCCACGCCCTGTGCAGCGGTGGCGGCCTGCAGCGCCGCAAACCTTGCCCTCGCTGTGCTCAACTCGTGCTCCAGCGCCTTGCTCGCGGTCATGTCCGCAAAAGTGATGACCAGGCCGTCGATCCGGTTCTCGTGCGTGCGGTACGGCATCACCCGAACCTTGAACCATCGGCCCTCCGAGGCCGGCACATCGCGCTCGCGCAATATCAGCGTGCGCAGAACCTCTTGCGCGTCGCTCACCAGTTCGGGATAGTCCAGCGCGGACACAATGTCCGTGATCGGCCGTCCGGCGTCCCCGGCAATCAGCTTGAACAGGCGAGTGGTCTGCGATGTGAAGCGCCGAACCTGCAGCGCAGCGTCCAGAAACAGCGTGGCGATATCGGTGCTGTCGAGCAGGTTCCTCATGTCATTGCTGGCACGCGACAGCTCTGCCACCTTGTCCTGCAGCTCATGGTTGATGGTCTGCAGCTCCTCGTTCATCGATTGCAGTTCTTCCTTCGAGGTGGTCAGTTCTTCATTGGTCAACTGCAACTCCTCGTTGGCCGACTGCAACTCCTCGTTGGTCGACTTCAGTTCCTCCTGCGAGGTCTGCATCTCCTCGCGCGTGGCTTTGGCATCCTCCCGCGCCTGCTGAAGTTCCTGCAGCAGCGCGGCCAGACGCGCGGTGTCGCTGCTCTCGTCAGCGCCTGCGCCGCGGGCGCGTCGGCGCGTCGGCGTCTGCACATCGCTGAACACCAGCAGCGCCATGCCGCGCAGCGCCGCCGGTTCCTGCAAGGGCTCGATCAGCACATCGGCATGGTGGGCGGCGCCATTGCCCTCGATCCTGACCTTTCTGATCCTGACCGCCTTGCCGTCGCGCAGCGCCCTCGGAAACGATTCACTCAGCACCTGATTCAGGCCGTCGCGCGCCATCGCAAACAGATTCAGGTCGGGCTTGCCGGCAGCCGGCTCCAGGTATTTTCCGGTCTTGCCGCTGAAGAAGAGCATTTCGCCCTGCCCCGTGACCAGCACCGCGGCAGGCGCATAGCGCAGCAGCACCATCCGCTCGACCAGCATTTGAAGGTTCGGGGCCGCCAGGCCGTCGGCCGCCGACGAGGCCCCCGGCGCCAGCGCCGATCTGGCATGGTTCAGCGCAAACGCGCTCGGGAAACCCAGCGGCAGCACACCGCTTTGCGTTTCAAGACGCCGGTAGATGCGCCACTTGCCCTCCTGCGGGACAAACAGCGTCGTGGCCGCGCCGATCGACTCGGCGCTGCCCAACAACAGAAGTCCGTCCGGATTGAGGCTGTAATGAAACAGCTGGATCAGCTTTCCCTGCAACTCCGGCTCGAGGTAGATCAGCAGGTTGCGGCAGCTCAGCAGATCGACTTTGCTGAAGGGCGGATCGTTGATGATGTTCTGCTCGGCAAAGATCACCATCTCCCGGATCTCGAGGCAGACCCGCAGGCCGGCCGGATCTTCGACGAAGAAGCGATTGAGCCG
>JBMOJJ010000032.1:0-20833 GCA_049315845.1 Rhodoferax sp. | reverse complement strand
GGTTCTTGCCCGCCAGCTTGGCCTGGTACATGGCCTGGTCGGCCTGGCGCAGCAACTGGTCGACATCGATCTCCTGGCCCGGGCGGTAGAAGGCGACGCCCAGGCTGGCCGAGACCTGAAGCAGGACCGCGCCAAACGGAACCGGCTGCGCGGCGGCGGCCAGCAGCCGGTTGAACAGCGGCGCGCTGGCGGCCACATCGGTCAGGTCCAGCAGCACGGCGATGAACTCATCGCCGCCTATGCGCGCCAGCGTGTCGCCATCGCGCAGCGCCTGTTTCATGCGCTCGGCCAGAGCGATCAGCAGATGGTCGCCTGCCGCATGGCCGTGTGTGTCGTTGACCGACTTGAAGCCATCGAGGTCGAGGAAGACCACCGCCAGTTGCTGACCCTGGCGCTGCGTCTGTTTCATCGCCTGCTGCATCCGGTCCGACAGCAGCGCACGGTTGGGCAGCTTGGTCAGCACGTCGTAGCGGGCGATGCGTTCAAGCTCCCGGTGCTGCTCCTCTATCTTCTTGCGCAGGATCTCCCGCTCCATCAGGTTGCGGATCCTGATCTTGACGATTTCCACCCTGATCGGCTTGCTGATGAAGTCAACCGCACCCATTTCCAGACCGCTCGCCTCGACGTCAAGATCGGACTGGGCGGTGATGAAGATCACCGGGACCGCTTGCAGCAGCGGGTCTGCCTTGAGCCGCCGGCAGACCTCCAGACCGTCCATGCCGGGCATCATGATGTCGAGCAGGATCAGGTCCGGCGGCGCTTTTGCCGCCAACTCCAGACCGATGGCGCCCGAGGTGGCAATCTGGACATTGAAGTCCGGCGCCAGCGCCGCGGTCAGCACCTGAAGATTGACCGGCATGTCGTCGATCATCAGGATCCGCGGGCGGTTTGCCTTAGAGCGCATCGGCCTAGCCTCCCCAGCCCTGGCTGGCCACGATCCGGCGCAGCTGCGCCAGCGCCAGGTCGAAGCGAAACTCCTGCAGCGCGCGCTCGGCCAGGGCCAGCGCTGGCGCCAATGCGCTGCCTTGCGCGGCGTGCTGCAAGTCCCGGAAACGGGCGATCACGTCAAACTGGTTGTTCTCCAGCATCGGTTCGATCTCCTGCATCAGCGCGCGCACCAGCGCTGCGTTCAGTGCCTTGGCGGGCGCACCGGGCGTGAGCGGCAGCGTCGGGGGCGCCGCGGACGGCCAGCGCTGCAGCAGCGCCTTGAGGTCGTCAAAAGACACCGGCTTGGTCAGCACGTCGTCCATGCCGGCAGCCAGGCAGCGCCGGCGATCCTCCTCGTAGGCAAAGGCTGTGAGCGCGATGATCGCGTGCCGGGGCTGGCTGTTCTGCTGCTCCCATTGACGTATCTGTTCGGTCGCGCCGAAGCCGTCGAGTCTCGGCATTTGAAGGTCCATCAGGATGATGCGCGCCGGGTCGCCGTGCAGGATCGCGTCGAACGCCTGCTGCCCGTTTTCGGCCAGGCTCACGTTGACACCGAGCCGGCCCAGCAGGACACGGGTCAGTTTCTGATGGTCGAGGTTGTCCTCAACCAGCAGCACCGTGGTCAACGGCGCCGTCGCTGCGGATGTTGCGAGGGCATCGGCCGCGCTGGCTTGTGGCGCCAGCGCAGGACCGGCAGTGCCGGGCAGCCGCTCGGCGCGGATCTGAAACCAGAAGCGCGAGCCGCGTCCGGCCTCGCTTTGCACGCCGGCCTCGCCGCCCATCAATCCGGCCAGCGTGCGCACGATCGACAGGCCCAGGCCGGTGCCGCCGAAGCTGCGCGTGATCGAGCTGTCGATCTGGGAGAAGGTCTGGAACGCCAGCGCCTGCTTGTCCGGCGCAATGCCGATGCCGGTGTCCGAGACCGAAAACTCGATCGTCGCAGTCGATCCCGCGCACCCGATCTCGCGGCCGACGATGCGGACGCTGCCCTGGCCGGTGAATTTGAGCGCGTTGTTGACCAGATTGGAAAGCATCTGCAGCAGGCGGTGCGGGTCGCCGAGGTAAGCTGCCGCAGGACCGTGCCAGGCGGATTCGATCTGCAGGCCCTTGGCGCGCGCGCTCTGGGCAAACATGGCCAGGGTTTGATCCAGAATCTGCGCCGGCTCAAGCGCGACCGATTCAAGCTCGATCTTGCCGGCCTCGATCTTGGCCAGATCCAGAATGTCGTTCAGCAGCCGCAGCAGGGTCTGGCCCGAGTTCAGGATCGTGCGCGCGTAGTCGATCCGTTCGGCGTCCTTGATACCGGGCAGCAGCAGCACCTGCGCCATGCCCAGGATGCCGTTCATCGGTGTGCGGACCTCGTGGCTCATGGTGGCCAGAAACTGGCTCTTGGCCAGGTTGGCGGCCTCCGCCCTGGCTCGGGCCGCTTCCAGGTCGGTGATGTCGCTGTAGGTGCGCACCAGGCCTCCCGAGGGCATCGGGTAGGTGTTCACCTCGAGCGAGCGACCGCTCGGTGAGACGCGCGAATAGCGCCTGGGAAGCGAGTTGTCGGTGGCCAGGCCGAGCGCCGCCGAACGGACAATGGCGCGCGCCTCGGACTGCACCAGCGAATGGTCCGGTCCAAAATCGCCGCGATCATGCTGAAACCTGCCCACTTCCGACAGCAGCGGCTGGCGCTCCAGCAAGCTGGCGGGCAGGTCCAGCATCTCGCAGGCCTTGTCGTTGAAGAGCGTGACACGCTGATCCGGCGCAATGACCAGCAGACCCTGCGCCATCGACCCGATCGTGTCCCTGAGCAAGTCCTTCTCCTGCGAGAGCAGGCGCTCGCTCGCCTGCAGCTTGGCGGTCGCTTGCCGGCGCGCGGTGATGTCGCGCTGCACGCCGACGAACTGCTGCAGGCCGCCGGCCGGGTCAAAGACCGGCGTGATCGACAATTCGTTCCAGAACGGCGTGCCATCCTTGCGGTAATTGAGAATCTCGCCGTGGAACGCCTGCACACCGTTCAATGCGACCCGCATCCTCTGCACCGTTTGCCGATCGGTGTCCGGGCCCTGCAGACGGGAGCAGGACCCGCCAAGCAGCTCCCCGCGCGCGTAGCCGGTGATTTTTTCCGCTTCGTCGTTGACATAGGTCAGCAGCCGGTCGGCGCCGGCAATCATCACGCCCTGCGAGATCCGGCTCAGCGCCGCATCGCGCAGGTGCAGATCGCCGCCGATGTCGTGTGCCAGCCGCTGAGCGCTCCGACGCTGCTTGACCAGCAGCCAGCTGATGGCGGACAGCAGCACGCTCAACAGCAAGCCGGCAGGGCCAATGGTGCCCGCGTGGCCGCCGCCAACCAGCGCTTCGAACTCGGGGCGGCTGGCGTAGCGCAGGCGCCAGTTGCGCCCGCCGACGCTGATGTCTTCCTCGCGGGTGAACCGGGCAGACGCGAACCGGTCCTGCGCGGCATGGCTGTACTGCAGGCCGGCGGGGCTTTGATCGGTGCGGTCGAGCACGCTCAGGAAGACCGCCGGCGGTCTGGTCTTGAGAATCTCGTCGATCAGCACAGGCATGCGCAAGGGGCTCAGCACATAACCCTGCAGTGCGCCGGTGCCTAGCAGCACCGGCTGGCACATGATGTGGGGCCACAGTGGCTCGCCCTGCGGGTCGGCCAGCAGTTCGAGCGGGCCCGAGATCATGGGCACGCCGGAGCTGGCGGCACGCTGCAGGGTCTGGCGCAGATCGGCGTTTTGCCACAGGTCCAGGCCGAGCACCGGGCGCTCGGGCACGGCAAAGACACTGACAACGTAGTGCTCGCGCGGGCCCGGCGGACGCACGTCAAAGTCGAGCAGGCCGGTGCCGCGCATCTCGCGGCGCAGCGCCGGCAACTGCTCGGCGCTGACCGAACGCGCAAAGACAACCTCCTGAACGGCTGGATAGACCTGCTCCAGCTTGAGCTTGAGCACATGGTCGCGCCAGCTTTGCGGGTTGATCCGCTCGGCCTTCGAAAACAGGGCGGCAGCAACGTACAGGGTCTGGCTGTAGGCGTTGATGCGCGAGTCCAGCCCGGTGCGCAGATGGCTCGCCTCAAGTTCGAACTGAAGGCGCCGGTGGTTTTGCTCGTCCTGAGCCTGGTCACGCCAGACCCAGGCGCTGAGCGCCAGCGAGGCGGCCAGCACCAGCCAGGGCAGCCAGGCGTCAGCCAGCACCGGGGGCAAGGGTTGCTGAATCGGTGGGGCGGGCGCTGGACGGGAGTTCATGGCAAACGGGTCCAAGCCTAAACCCCTTCGGGTCTTGGGGTCAAACGGCGCAAAAAAATGAAACCAGGTATCATTTTTAAGGTATCTTTGGAACTGTTCCGGCTTGATGAGGTTTCGATGGTTGAAAACTACTACACCACCCGCGATGCGGCCAGATTGCTGGGCGTTTCGGTGCGCACGGTGCAGCAGTGGATCGAGAAGGGCTATCTGCAAGGCTGGAAGACCAAGGGAGGGCATCGGCGTATCAGGCGCAGTTCGGTCTCACAACTGCTGACGCAGCGCGGCCAAAGCAGTGCCGGGCGCAGCCTGCAGGACGCGCTGACGGTCGTGGTGGTCGAAGACAGCGAGGTATTGCAGAAGTTGTACCGCTCGCAGATCGCCCACTGGGCAGTGCCGGTCACGCTGTACACGGCGCTCAATGGCTACGAGGCGCTGGTGATGGTGGGCAAGGTGGCGCCCGATCTGCTGATCTGCGATCTGCGTCTGCCCGGGGTTACCGGTTTCCAGGTCGTGCGTGCGCTTTGCGAGATGGAGCGCTACCAGCAGTTGCGCATTGTGGTGGTCAGCGGGATGCCGGCAGTGGAGATCGAGGCGCACGGCAGCCTGCCGGCGCGCGTGGAGATCATCGGCAAGCCGATCGACTTCACGCGCCTGCAGCAGATCGCCCACTGCGTCTGGTCCGCCCGTCGGGCCTCGCCGTGTTCTACTGCCGGGCATCAGGCGCCGGAAAATCTTCCTTAACGTGTGGGGACCACGATGTTCAAGAATCTTTTTCGCAGCAGGACATTGGCCGTGGCCGGTGCCAAGGGCCCGGTTGACTTTCCTTCGCTGGCGCGCGCCGCCGAGATGCTGAGCGCACCGTCGGCCCTGATGCAGCTCAGCGGGTCCGAGGCGCGCCGGGTGCTGCGTTACATGCAGCCCAAGCACATCCCCGAGGGAACCGTCTTCATCCGCGAGGGCGACGCCCAGGGAACCGGCTTCATGGTGCTGGTTCTGGAGGGCGAGGTGACGGTGGAGAACATCGTGGTGAGCAGGGTTTCGCCGATCACGGTCACAGTGCTCGGTGCGGGCAGCATGCATGGGGACCTGGGGCTGATCGATGGGTTGCCGCGGTCGGCCTCCTGCACCGCCAGTTCGGACCTCTATTGCGTGTTGCTGACGCGTGAGCGGATGCAAAAACTGCTGAAGGACGATCCCGGACTGGGTGCCAAACTGATGATGGCGATCGCGATGCGCATTGGTGCAAGGTTGCGCGACAACACCGAGAAGTTGAAAAAATACGTGCAGTTGACCAAGGCCATGCAGCAGGAGATCGACCACCTGATGGCGGGCACCAGCCTGGCATCAGGCAGCAGGACGCCCCGTGTCGCTGGGACCCCGAATCGCTAGGCAGCTCAAGCGCTGGACCAACGTTGCGGCGTTCGTCCTGGTGCTCAGCGCAGTCTGTGCCGCACTGGCCTTGTGGTTGCTCGATCCGGTGCTGATGCAAAACCTTAGGCTGGCGCAATTTGACCAGTTCCAGCGCTGGCAGCCGCGTGCCGCGACAAAGACCCAGGTGCGGGTGGTGGACATCGACGACGCCAGTCTGAAGGCTTATGGTCAATGGCCCTGGCCGCGCACCCGCATCGCCGAACTGGTGCAGCGCCTGCAGGCCTCGGGTGCCGCTGTCGTCGCGTTGGACGTGTTGTTGACCGAGCCGGATCAAACCTCGCCCAAGGCCATGGCGCAACTCTGGCGCGTCCCGAAGGCCAGCGCAGCGTTGCAAGACTTGCCCGATCACGACGAGGTGCTGGCGCGCACGCTGACGGCCAGCAGCGTGGTGCTGGGCGGCTTTCTGCTGGACAGTTCTGAGGCCTTGCCGAGCGCAAGCCCGGCCATCCCGGTCGCGCCGCCGTATCGGATCGTCCGCAGTGGCGTCGGCGACCCGGCGCAATGGCTGCACCGCTTTGACGCCGCCATCTGGCCATTGCCCGCGCTGGCTGCCAACGCGAACGGCCTGGGTGCGATCAATATGGCGTCCGTTGACAGCGACAGCGTGGTGCGTCGGGTGCCGCTGTTTGTGCGGCTGGGTGAGCAGATCGTGCCCAGCCTCAGTGCCGAAGCGTTGCGCGTGGCCCAGGGCGAACTCAATCACGTGCTGCGCAGCGCGCAAGGGGGGGTTGACGAGGTGCGGATCGGCAGAACACCGGTGCCGACCAACGAGCAGGCTGAAATGTGGCTGTACTACAGCGCCGACCAGACCGAACGTTCGGTCCCGGCCGCGCAGGTGCTCGCCGGCAAGCTCGAGCCCGGTCAGTTCAAGGGCAGTATCGTGCTGGTCGGAAGCTCGGCCGCCGGCCTGTTCGATCTGCGCCGCAATCCGCTTGGACAATTGATGCCCGGCGTGCAGGCCCATGCGCTGGCGCTGGAACAGATACTGTCGAATCAATATTTGGAACGCCCCCACCGGGCGCCGGCGTTCGAGGCGCTGGCTTTGCTGTTTGGGGTCTTGCTGGTCGGCCTGGTCGCGCTGGCGGCGCCAGCCTGGGTTTCGGCGCTGTTGGGCGCGGCCGTGTTAACGCTCTTGCTGGGCGGGGTCTGGTATGCGTTTGTCGCTGAGCACCTGCTGCTGGATGCCGTCAACCCGGGGCTCGCCATTCTGCTCAGCCTGGGCTTGAACAGCACCGTGCACCACTTCGTCAGTGAACGCGAGCGGCGCTGGGTGCGCGAGGCTTTCTCGCGCTATGTGTCACCGAACCGGGTCGCCTACCTGATGCAGCACCAGGATCAATTGCAGCTCGGCGGCCAGCGCCAGCAGTGCAGTTTTGTCTTCACCGACCTGGCCGATTTCACCCGCCTCATTGAAGGCCGCGACCCGGGCCAGGTGACCGCTTTGCTGAACGACTACCTGGAAGCAATGCTGACGATTGCCTTCAGGCACGAGGGCACGCTGGAGCGGATCATCGGCGATGCGCTCGCGGTGCTTTTTTCGGCGCCCGTTGCGCAGAGCGACTACCGCCAGCGCGCGCTCGACTGCGCGCTCGAGATGGATGCCTTTGCCTCCGGCTACGCGCGGCGGCTGCAATCGCAGGGCGTGCCCTGGGGTCACACCCGCATCGGAGTTCACTGTGGCGAGGTGATCGTCGGTAATTTTGGCGGCAAGACGCTGTTCGACTACCGGGCACTGGGCGATCCGGTCAACACCGCTTCGCGACTCGAGAGCGTCAACAAGACGCTGGGGACCCGCGTCTGCGTGTCGCAGGCGATTCTGGACGGTTGCCCGCAGGCGCCGGTGCGCGCTGTCGGGCGCCTGCTGCTCAAGGGCAAGAAGCAGCCGCTGCGGGCCTTTGAGCCGCTGGCGGCCAACGACGCCGCAGTCTGCGCGGCACCGGCAGACTATGCGGCTGCGATGCAGTGTTTGCAGTCAGGCGATGCGTCCCAAGCGCTGCCGCTTTTTGCAGCACTGGCGCTGCGCCATCCGCTCGATCCCCTGGTGGCACTGCATTTGCGACGCTTGCAGGAAGGCGCGAGCGACGACCTGATCGTGATGAGCGAGAAATAGCGCGCCTGAGGGCTCAGCGTATCGTCACTTCCACGCGGCGATTCTCCTCTTCGCCTCCCGGTCTGGCGGGAACCAGCTTTTGGCGGTTGCCGTGCGCCTCGACCGAAATCGCTTCACGGGGAACACCCAGTCTGACCAACTCGTTGGCCACACTGCCGGCGCGTGCGAGTCCGGTTCTTTCGTTGACCGCGTCTGTTCCGGTCGAGTCGGCATGGCCGACGACCGACAGGTCCAGCGACCTGCCGGCGCCGGCAAGTGCCTTGACCGCGTTGGCGATGTCTTGCACCTGCTTTTGCAGCTCAGGGGTCAGGGCCGTGACGCCGGACGGGAACCTGAGCGGCGGCCGGGTTGCTGGCGCTGGCGGCGCCGCCGCCAGCGCGGCGCCGAAGTCGCGCTTCAGCTGATCCTGCATCACGAAGTAAGGCGTGCTGTTGCCGTCAAGGTTGACGCCCTTGAAGACTTCAGTGAGTACTTGCTCACCTCGCGGGCTCGTGACGACGACATGGCCCAGATTGCCATCCGGGTCGCGCAGCAGCACGACGTAGGATTGCGGCTTGCTGGCACATCCAGCCAGCAGGCTTGCCGCCAGCAGCGCGGCGATCGAAGCGTGGCGGGCAGCGGCGCGGCTCATGGCTGCTCCTCGACCTTGGCGACGAACTGGGTGCCGCGCACGCCGATGATGCCGGTCGGCGTCTTGACCGACACCGCGTCCGGCTTGAGCCTGGCGATCACGCCCGAAATGTAGTTCAGCGTGCCCTTGATCAGGCGCGCGCTGAGCTTGAGCTGGTCCTGCGCCGGCGCGTACAGGTACTCGTCGACCGTCAGCTCGGTGTCGGGACCGATCGACATCACCGTGTTGTCCTTGAACGTGACGCCCATCGCCGCATCGGGGCCGGTTCGCAAGCGGCTGCCCAGCATGACCGCGGTGCCCGGCTGCGCCTTGATGCGCTGCTCTGCGGTGCTGACCCAGGCCTCGCCGACAACGGTCTTGACGTAGCCCACCGGCTCGGTCTGAGCCTGCGACGCAAGCGCGAGCGTTGCCAGCAGCAGCGTTGCAGCGATCCGCCAGGGACATCTTTTGTGCTTCATTGAAGGTGCCTCAAAAACGCATTCTCGTTGAAATCATCCCGTTCCGTCTTGACCGACCGCGGCCCTCCGGTCTGCCCGATGGGCCTGAGTTATTGCAAACTGTTATAACAAACAGACCGAAATCCCTATTGCGCCAGGCCGGCCTTGCCGCCATAGTAGCGAACGGTTTCAAACACGCACCTTCTCCCGGAGACACCCTATGCAAAAGCGGATATTCCTGCATGCCACAGCGCTTGCCATCACCACCCTGATGGCGGCGAACTCGCTGGCGCAGGACAACAAGTTCAAGATCGGCCTGATCCTGCCCATGACCGGCCAGCAGGCGACCACCGGACGCCAGATCGAGGCGGCCGCCCGGCTCTACATGGCGCAGAACGGCGACACGGTGGCCGGCAAGAAGATCGAGCTGATCGTCAAGGACGACACCAGCATTCCGGATGTGACCAAACGGTTGGCGCAGGAACTGGTGGTGAACGACAAGGTGAACGTGCTGGCCGGTTTTGGCATCACGCCGTCGGCGCTGGCGACGGCGCCGATTGCGACGCAGTCCAAGACGCCGCAGGTTGTGATGGCGGCCGCCACCAGCAGCATCACGCAGGCGTCTCCCTACATCGTGCGCACCAGTTTCACGCTGCCACAGGCGGCCGTCAGCATGGCCGACTGGGCGCCCAAGAACGGCATCAAGAAGGTGGTGACGCTGGTCAGCGACTACGGCCCCGGCCTGGACGCAGAGAAATATTTCAAGGAGCGTCTGCTGTTCAATGGCGGCCAGGTTTCGGAATCGCTGCGCGTGCCGATGCGCAACCCGGATTTCGCGCCCTTCCTGCAAAAGGTGCGCGACCTGAAGCCCGACGCGCTGTTTGTCTTTGTGCCGTCCGGTGCGGGCGCGGCGGTGATGAAGCAGTTTCTCGAGCGCGGCATGGACAAGGCCGGCATCCGGCTGATCGGCACCGGCGACGTGACCGATGACGACCAGCTCAACGACATGGGCGACGGCGCGCTGGGAGTCGTCACCTCGCACCATTATTCGGCCGCGCACCCGTCGGCGGTGAACAAGAAGTTCGTCGAGGCGTTTGAAAAGGCGAACAAGGGCCTGCGCCCGAACTTCATGGCGGTCGGCGGCTATGACGGCATGCGCGTGATCTACGAGGCGCTCAAGGCGACCAAGGGGCAGGGCGGCGGCGACGCGCTGCTGGCGGCGATGAAGGGCCAGATCTTCGAGAGCCCGCGCGGCCCGATGTTCATCGACGCGCAAACGCGCGACGTGGTGCAGAACATCTACCTGCGCAAGGTTGAAAAGCAGAACGGTCAGCTTTACAACGTGGAGTTCGATGTCATCAAGGATGTCAAGGATCCGGGCAAGAGCAAATGAACGGCCGATGAATGCGGGGAAGCTGCGCTTGGGCAATGGTGGTGAGCGCAGCGACTGCGCAATGCGCGTGCGGTTTTGGGGTGCAATCACACGCCCTGATTTTCTGCTTTGAAGCACGGCTGTTGCCGCGCCTTGCACCCCAAAGCCCGGTCGCATTGCACAATCACTGCGCTCGGCGGGCATTGCGCAGTCGCTGCGCTCAACCAAGACTGCGCTGAACCCAAGCTTCGCCCAGCCGAGAATCCGTGTCACTGATAATTGACCCTCGATGTTGACCATCCTCTTTGACGGTATCGCCTACGGCATGCTGCTGTTCATACTGGCGGTGGGCCTGGCCGTGACCATGGGGCTGATGAATTTCATCAACCTCGCGCACGGCGCCTTCGCGATGGCGGGCGGCTACATCACGGTGCTGCTGATGCAGAAGATGGGTGTGCCCTTTCTGCTCTGCCTGCCGCTGGCCTTTGTCGGGCCGGCGCTGCTGGGCGGCCTGCTGGAGCGAACGCTGTACCGGCCGCTCTATCACAAGCCGCACCTCGATCAGGTCCTGTTCTCGATCGGGCTGACCTTCATGGCGGTGGCCAGCGCCGATTTCTTCATTGGCTCGAGCCAGCAGAACGTCCAGTTGCCCGAGTGGCTGAAGGGCCGCACTGAAATCGGCGAGGGCGTCTGGATGCTCGGCATGGGCCACTACCGGCTCTTCATCATCGTGCTCTGCGCGGCGCTCACTTTGGCCCTGCAGTACGTGCTGACAAGCACCCGCTTTGGCAGCCGGCTGCGCGCCGCGGTCGACGACCAGCGCGTGGCGGCCGGCCTGGGCATCAACGTGAACGCGGTCTTCCTGGGCACCTTCGCGGTCGGCTCGGGCCTGGCCGGGCTGGGCGGCGCGCTTGGGGCCGAGGTGCTGGGGCTCGATCCGGCCTTTCCGCTCAAGTACATGATCTACTTCCTGATCGTGGTGGCGGTCGGCGGCACCTCGAGCATCACCGGCCCGCTGCTGGCGGCGCTGCTACTCGGCATTGCCGACGTGGCGGGCAAGTACTACATCCCGAAACTGGGCGGCTTCATCGTCTACAGCCTGATGATAGGGATTCTGGTCTGGCGCCCGCAGGGCCTGTTCGCGCGCGGGGGCTCCAGGTGACGACGAAAGCGCAGCACCAGTTGCTTGACAGCGGCCGCTGGAGGCGCTGGGAGCTTGCGCTGTGGCTCGCGGCGCTGGCCTCGCCCTGGCTGCTGGGAAGCCATGCGCTGATCATCAACGAGATTGCGATCGTGGCGCTGTTCGCGCTGTCGCTGGACCTGATCCTGGGCTACACCGGCATCGTCTCGCTGGGGCACGCCGCGTTCTTTGGCATGGGTGCCTATTCGGCCGCGCTGTTTGCCAAACTGGTGATGCCGGACCCGCTGCTGGGGCTGCTGGTGGGGCTGCTGGCTTCCGCGCTGCTGGGCGCGCTGTGCAGCGCCACCATCCTGCGCGGCACCGACCTCACGCGGCTCATGGTCACGCTCGGCGTCGGCCTGATCCTGATGGAGCTGGCCAACAAACTGGACTGGCTGACCGGCGGCGCCGACGGTCTGCAGGGCGTGGTGATGGGGCCGCTGCTGGGCCGCTTCGAGTTCGACTTGAATGGTCGCACCGCTGCCAGCTATTCGCTGTGCGTGCTGCTGCTCGTGTTCGTGCTCGCGCGCCGCCTGGTGCGCTCGCCCTTTGGCGCCACGCTGAAGGCCATTCGCGACAACCGGCTGCGCGCGATGGCGATCGGCATTCCGGTCAGCCGTCACATCGCCGTGGTGTACACGGTGGCGGCCGCGCTGGCCGGAGCCGCCGGCGCGCTGCTGGCGCAGACGACCGGCTTTGCCTCGCTCGATGTGTTCGAGTTTCACCGCTCGGCCGACGTGATGCTGATCCTGGTCATAGGCGGCACCGGCTGGCTCTACGGCGGCGTCACCGGCGCGATCGTCTTCAAGCTGATGCAGGACGCGATATCGAGCATCACGCCGCAATACTGGACTTTCTGGATCGGTCTCTTCCTGGTGCTGCTGGTGCTGGTCGGGCGCGAACGGCTGGTGCGCCCCTGGACCTGGATCAAGCGGCCTGGGCCTGGGGGCATCACAGGTGACTGAAGCCGTGCTATCCGCGCAAGGTCTGGTGATGCGCTTTGGCGGCATCACGGCCACCAACAAGGTCACGCTGGCGCTGCACAAGGGCGCGCGCCACGCGCTGATCGGCCCCAATGGAGCCGGCAAGACCACCTTGATCAATCTGCTCACCGGCGTGCTGCAGCCCACCGAGGGCTCGATCGCGCTGGACGGCCAGGACATCACGCAGCTGGCGCCCCACCAGCGCGTGCGCCGCGGCCTGGTGCGCACCTTTCAGATCAACCAGCTGTTCGACACGCTGACGCCGCTGCAGACGCTGGCGATGACGGTGTCGCAACAGCGGGGGCTCGGCGGCAAGTGGTGGCAGGCGCTGGGCGCGCGCAAGGGCGTGACCGAGCGCTGCGAACAACTGCTGGAACAATTTCATCTGAGCGCCGTGATGGACCAGGAAACCCGGGTGCTGGCCTACGGCAAGCGCCGTCTGCTCGAAATTGCGATCGCGCTGGCCTGCGAGCCGCGCGTGCTGCTGCTCGACGAGCCGGTGGCGGGCGTGCCGGCGGGCGAGCGCGAGGAATTGCTGCAGACGGTGGCCGCCTTGCCGGCGGATGTGTCGATCCTGTTGATCGAGCACGACATGGACCTGGTCTTCAGCTTCGCCACGCGCATGACCGTGCTCGTCAACGGCACCGTGCTGGTCGAGGGTGAGCCGGACGCGATAGCCCATGATGCGCGCGTCAAGGCCGTCTACCTCGGCCATGGCGACGAGATCAACGACGCCATGGCCCTGGCGGGTGAGGGATGAAACGCCATGAATGAGCTGCTGAAAGTGCAGGACTTGAGCGCCGGCTACGGCGAAGCGGTGGTGCTGCATGGCGTCTCGTTCACGCTCGGCGAGGGCCAGACGCTGGCCCTGCTGGGGCGCAACGGCACCGGCAAGACGACGCTGATCAACACGCTGGCCGGGGCCACGCGCCAGCACGCTGGCAGCATCCGCCTGGGCCCGCTCGCCTTGCACCTGCTGCCGTCGCACCAGCGCGCCGCGGCCGGCATCGGCTGGGTGCCGCAAGAGCGCAATATCTTCAAGTCGCTCACCGTGCATGAAAACCTGACGGCGGTCGAGCGACCCGCGCGCGCCGGTCGCGCCGCCAGCCCCTGGACCGTGCAGCGCGTCTATCAGCTGTTCCCGCGACTGGCCGAGCGCAAGAACAATCTGGGTACGCAGCTCTCGGGCGGCGAGCAGCAGATGCTGGCGCTGGCGCGCGCGCTGGTGCTCAATCCGACCCTGCTGCTGCTCGACGAGCCCTGCGAGGGGCTGGCGCCCATCATCGTGCAGGAGCTGCTGCGGGCGATCCGGCGCATCACGCGCGACGAAGGGCTGTCGGCCATCATCGTCGAGCAGCACCCGCAGGCGATTCTGGCGATCTCCGACACGGCCGCCGTGCTGGACCGCGGCACCGTGGTGTACGCGGGCACCGCGCGCAGCCTGCAGGAACAACCTGCGCTGCTGGACAGACTGCTGGGCGTCGCGCGCTGACCACCCGGCTGAGATCAACTTCAAGGAAAAACCATGAACCTCAAGCGAATCATCTTCCATCTGGCCGCAGCGCTGCTGTTGACCCAGACCGCCAGCGCGCAGACCAGCGCCGCCGCCTTCCCCAGCAAGACCATCAGGATCGTCGTGCCCAATGCGGCCGGCGGCGCCGCCGACCTGACCGCGCGCACCGTCGCGCAAAAGCTCGCGGAGTCGCTCGGCCAGGCGGTGGTGATCGAGAACAAGCCCAGCGCCGGCGGTGTGATCGCCGGCGATCTGGTCGCCAAGGCGGAGCCCGATGGCCACACCTTGCTGCTGGTGTCCAGCGGCACAGCGGTCAGCGCCGCGCTCTTCAAGACGCTTCCGTTTGACACCGAGCGCGATTTTGCGCCGGTATCCACGCTGGCGACATTCGACCTGGCGATCGTGGTCAGCGAGACCGGGCGCTTCAAGACCCTGGCTGACTTGCTGGCCTTTGGGCGCGCCAATCCGGGCAAGCTCAACATCGGCACCCCGAATATCGGTACCACCCAGAATCTGGCCGCCGAGCTGTTCAAGGTCAGCGCCGGCATCGATGCCCAGGTCGTGCCCTTCAACGGCACGCCGCCGGTGATCACGGCGCTGCGCGGGGGCGAGATCGACGCCGCTGTCGACATCCTCGGGCCGCTGATGCCGCAGATCAATGCCCGTGCGCTGCGCCCGCTGGCGGTGCTGGGTGACAAGCGGGCGCCGCAGCTGCCCGAGGTGCCCAGCGCGCGCGAGAGCGGCGCCAGCCTGGCCGGCTTCAATGTGTCGTCCTGGAACGGCCTGGCGGTGCCAGCGAAGACGCCGAAGGACGTGATCGCGCGCCTGAGCCGCGAGGTGCAGGCGGCGCTGGCGCTGCCCGATGTCAAGAAGCGCTTGTTCGAACTCAACCTGGTGGCCCAAGGCAGTTCGCCCGAGCAGCTCGGTGAGCGCCTGGCAGCGGAGATCCGGCGCTGGTCAGACGTGATTGCCCGCGCGAAAATTCAGAAGCAATAGGCGCGAGCCAAGCCAACATCAGGAGCCACTATGCGAACCCAGGTTGCGATCATCGGCGCCGGCCCCTCGGGCCTTCTGCTCGGCCAGCTGCTGGACAAGGCGGGGATCGACGCCATCATCGTGGAGCGCCAGACCGGCGAGCATGTGCTGGGCCGGATCCGCGCCGGCATCCTTGAGCAGGTCTGCATCGACCTGCTGGACGAGGCCGGTGTCGGCACGCGCATGCACCGTGAGGGGCTGGTGCACGGCGGCTTCGAGATGCTCTACCACGGCCAGCGCCATCGCATCGACATGAACCGGCTGACCGGCGGCAAGAACGTGATGGTCTACGGCCAGACCGAGCTGACGCGCGACCTGATGGAGGCGCGACTGCAGGGCGGCCTGCCCACCGTGTACCAGGCGCTCAATGTCGCGGTGCACGACTTCGACACCACCCGGCCGCGCGTCAGCTTCGAGAAGGATGGCGAGAAGCACGAGGTGGAGTGCGATTTCATCGCCGGCTGCGACGGTTTTCACGGCGTCTGCCGCGCCAGCGCGCCGCGCCGCGCGATCACCGAGTACGAGAAGGTCTATCCGTTCGGCTGGCTAGGCCTGCTGTCGGACACCCCGCCGGTGCACGACGAGCTGATCTACGTCAACAGCCCGCGCGGCTTTGCACTGTGCTCGCAGCGCAGCAGATCGCGCAGCCGCTACTACCTGCAGGTGCCGCTGACCGACAGCATCGAGCAGTGGAGCGACGACGCGTTCTGGCAGGAGCTGCGCCTGCGCCTGGACGACGAGGGGCGCCAGAAGCTGATCACCGGGCCGTCGATCGAGAAGAGCATCGCGCCGCTGCGCAGCTTCATCACCGAGCCGCTGCGATTCGGACGCATGTTCCTGGCCGGCGACGCCGGCCACATCGTGCCGCCGACCGGCGCCAAGGGCCTGAACCTGGCCGCAACCGATGTCAAATACCTGTCCAACGCGATCATCGAGTACTACCGGGAGCGCAGCGAGGCCGGCATCGACGACTATTCGGCGCGCTGCCTCAAACGCATCTGGCGCGGCGAGCGCTTTTCCTGGTGGTTCACCCAGCTGATGCACCGTTTTCCGGACGACGACGCGATCGTCACCAAATTCCAGCAGGCCGAACTCGACTACCTGTTCAACAGCGAGGCTGGCGCGCGCACAATTGCGGAGAATTACGTCGGTCTGCCGCTGGACTTCGGCGACTGAAGCGAGTCACACCTCTATTTCACAGACCGCCGGAGACGCGCCATGCCGCATCAGAGTATCCAGATCATTCACGACGAGCACGCGGCGCTGGCGGCGATGCTGCGCTCGATCGGCATGCTGGTTGAGCGCGGCCCGGGCAAGGAGCCTGACAACTTCTTCGGCGTGCTGCGCGCGATGCTGTTCTACATCGACGAGTTTCCCGAGCGCCTGCACCACCCGAAGGAATCGGAGCTGCTGTTCCCGCGCGTCGCACGCCTGGCGCCGCAGACCGTGGCGGTGATTGCCCGGCTCGACCAGGACCATGCCAAGGGCGAATCGGCGGTGCGCGAGCTGCAGCACCTGCTGCTGGGCTGGGAACTGATAGGCGCGTCAAGGCGCGCCGCGTTCGAGACGGCGGCGCAGCGCTACCTGGCCTTTTACCTGGAGCACATGCGGCTGGAAGAGACGCAGATCCTGCCCGCCGCGCTGAAGGTGCTGAGCGCTGCCGACTGGCAGGAACTCGACGCTGCCTTTGCCACCAACTGCGATCCGCTGACCGGCAAATATCCGCTCGATCCCGCCTACGAGTGCCTTTACACGCGCATCGTGTCGTGGGCGCCGGCGCCGATCGGCCTGGGATGATTCGCGCGTCACGGATTTGACCGGCATATTCCAATGAAGTCGCAAAGTCTGGCAACAGTTCTTCCCCGCTGGTATGCGTGCGCCGTGCTGCTGTTTGTGCCCACGCTGTTTTTCCATTACGTCGGGGAGGAGGCGATCTTCACGCTGAACTCGATGGAAATGTGGAAGCGCCAGGAGTTCTTGAGCACCGTGATGTACGGCCTGATTGGCGGCGGCGGGGGGCGCCCGCCGCTGTTCAATTGGCTGATGATTCCAGTGGCGGATTGGATCGGATGGACCCATGTATTGATCGCTTCGCGCATCGTCACGGTGGCGGCCACGATCGGCACCAGCCTGATCATTGCCTGGCTGGCGCAGCAGCTTTGGCGTGACAAATCGGTCAGTTGGATGGCCGCCTTGCTGTACCTGGTCACGGCGGATGTGCTGCTCTATCGCGGCTGGCTGTCCTATGCCGACCCGCTTTTTGCGATGTTCGTTGTGCTGGCGATTGCGCAGACATGGGGTGCCTGCCTGCGCGGCAGCTATCCGATGCTGGCCGGTGCCATGGTGGCGGCTTTTGCGGCGTTTCTCAGCAAAGCCCTCACCGTCTATGTCTTTCTGGGCGTGTGCCTGTTCGTGCTGCTGTTGGAGCCAAATTACCGCAGGTTCCTGTTGAAGCCGCAGGCCTGGCTCATCTATGGCCTTGCGATTCTCATGCCGCTGATCTGGTTCAAGCTGGGCACCAATGACTTCGGCCAGCACCACAAGATGACTGCGGATATCCTGGGCAAGCTCAGCGTTCCCGACTACCGGCAGTATCTGACGCGACTGACGACTTATCCGCTGGAAATGCTGCTCCGGTTGATGCCGGCCTCGCTGATCGTTGGGTATTTCCTGGTTCGCAAACGCGACGCGGCCGACAAGGGGCAAAACCCGGCAGTCCGGGCAGCACTTTTGATGGCATTGCTGAACTTCTTGCCCTATTGGTTTGCGCCGTTTGGCGGTGCGCGCCATGTGCTGCCAAACTATGCTCTGCTGGTGCTGCCGGCCTCCTACCTTGTGGTGCGCGAGTTCGATGCGGCCAAGGTGGCAAGATGGATGCCGGGCCTTTTGATCGTCGGTGCGGTGATGAACTTCTTCGTCTATCCCTACTATCAGGCCAAAGTGCGGGGCGAGAACTATAGGCTGATGGCGGCCGAGATCATGGACAGGTATCAGCAGTACCCGCTGTATGCGATCAATGATTCGGCGGTTGGGCTTTCCGTCGTGGCCAACATCAGCAGCATGAATTTTCATTACCCGGCCTTGGTTCGGCCGCCGGCTGATTTCGACAATGGCATTGTCATTGCGTACGCACGGGATGAAGTTCCAGGAACCTTGCTGCGGGAAATCCGTGTCAACAATGACTCGGTCTTTCTGATTTGTCGGGGTGCAGCCTGTCAGGCGGATCAGTAGCCGCGCTGCGAAAAACAGCGCCCGCAGCCGGCTGCCTCGGCTCACTTTTGGAGGTGGGGCTAAGCCCAAAGGTTTTTTCGCGTTTGCGTCGGGTCCGGCGGGCATGCGCTGATCTGCTGCAAGACGCGCCATTGGGTATCGCCGCAATTTCCTACGACCATCGGTAATCCGACCAAGCGCATCTTTCGAGCGAAATGCGTACTGTTTTTGGCATGTCACTCCAATTGCTGCAGCACTATTTGCGTCAAATTCAGCACACCCATGTGGCTGAGCTGAACGGCGAGGACTGAGATCCGCGGATGCTTGTCCGAAATCTTCGATTGAATTTCGGCCACGATTGCGTATGCTTTGCTCCTTCCTCACCAACCAAGACCGTTCAAGATGAAACAAGCCACACAACTAACTTATCTGCTAGGGGGTACATTGCTGACCGGCGCGCTGTGGGTCAGCCCTGCCGTCGCCCAAAGTGCTTCGCCACAAAACGCATTGATGCAAAAGCTCGACCTGCTGAAGGGCACCTGGGTTGGAGAAGCCAAGGGCATGGGGCCAGAGGGTAAACCGTATGTGGTGCGGCAAACCGAAAGGGTCGGATCGATGTTGAACGGAGACGTGCTGGTCATTGAAGGACGCGGTTACAGGAGCGATGGCACGCTGGCATTCAATGCCCTGGGCACTGTATCGGCAGATGCAAAAACAGGCGCCTACGAGTTTCGGGCCTACGCACAGGGCCGCTCGGGAACCTACCGCATGGAGGCAATCCCCAACGGAGTCAGGTGGGAACTCGCTGCCGGTCCCCAGGCGACCATGCGCTACACCATCACCATCGAAGCTGGGGTGTGGCACGAGGTCGGTGAGTACCTGGCCAAGGACAAGGAGCCGCGGCAGGTCATGGAGATGACGCTCAAACGCACCGGCGATACCGACTGGCCAGCAGCCCAACCGGTGACGCCTTGAGAAGAAGACGGCGCGCGCGAACCACACGCACATTCCAAGAGAGTGATTCTCGGTTCATCGACAACACAAGGTGAACGGTTACCTCGCAGCAAATTTGAATCGCCGTTTCGCTCAATCACCAGTTGTCGCGTTGATGTCCTTGCACATGAGTACTAACGCAGAACGCCCTTGCGACCAAGCCAGCGTGAATAGAGAACAAGTGCCACGCCTACCACGACAATTGCCGCCACAAAGGCCAGTGCACCGGCGCCGCCCATAACAGCCAGGCCGTTGGTCAGTACGAAGTTGTGGACGAACGTCATGACCATCGTGGTCAGTGACACAGCGAATAGGGGAACAGCCCAGCGCCTGCGCAGCAGCAGCGCGATTGAACCGAGCACGCCGCCCCATACGCTGATCGCCCAAGTGGCGATAACCCACTTGGGGAAGCTGTAGAAGTACGCCAGTTGCTCCGGCGTAAAGTCAGTCATGTACCAGGCATTGCGTGTCTCTGTCATGGTGTAGTCGAAAGCACCCATGCCGTTCCAAAGGACAGAAAGCAAACCGATGACCCACAGATGCCATGGGATCCTGACTGACGGGGTGGAAGTGCTCATGGCGATGCGATAGGGGTTGAAAGATGGGTGTTCCGATTGAGCGGGGGGTTCGATGGCACGACAACTTCTCCCGTAAAGAGCGAATCAAAGTGCATCCGTGAGTTTCAATCGCTCAGGCATCAGTGCCAACTGTTGTCGCAAATCCGACAGGCGCTGCTGTTGCACACGCTTGGCGTCGCCTTCAGGCAACCCAGCCACAGTGCGGTTCAAAGCCTCTATGTCGCGCATAACTTCAAACTCAAATGGCACATCGCCAGCGTCCTTGAGAATTTTGTAGCCCATCCGCTCTTCGGCCGGCGTTTGCTCGTAACCGTCGCCAAGGTCCAGAGGCTTGCCAAAGTTTCTTGCAGTGTCCAACTCGGGATGGGAGATGATCCATCATGAACGTTTTTCGTTCAGAACGAACTACTTTGCTTCAGTTGGTTGATACCTCAGTAGGGTCAATCAGTGCGCCTGCATCGCGTTTGCGGTCGGTCATCGGTGCCAGCTTCCCGGCAAGCCACATACGTGAGCTTGGTCACTACTGAGCCGCCGATCGTAAATTGAACGTGCCCGCGCGTCCGTCCGCAACCATAATGGTCGAGTTCCAGCCTCCGTTAGCGCAAGCTGTTCAAACGTCCACGCGCTTGACCAAGTGAACACGGGCGACACCCGGCATCTTCTCGAACCGGGGATTCACATACTCCATGTTGCCCAGCCGGACGGTGATGATAAAGGCGGCTGGACGCTGCTTCATCGCGCGAGCAAGGTTGCGAAGCTTGGTTTTCGTCATTCGGTTGCTGTGATAATCCATGCTGGCGGTGGCTGCTGTGGTGCTTCTGATGCACATGAGTTTTGTAAAGCAATTGCTCTTTTGCAGTACAGTGCTAATATTCGGCCATTCTTGGACTGATTCACATTGATTGGATACTTGCCATGACCTTCTGCAGGGACTGCACCGTTGGTGAAGCAAAAGACGGCACTGCTGCGCTCGAATCCATTCGGCAGTGTCAACCGAAACTTGTCATGCTCGATGTCAGTCTATAGAAGTTCGGAAACAGCCTTGACGAGCACTTTGCCGTCTGTCGAGGGGGGGGGGGGGGCGTGGGAGACGCATACGTGCATGTGCGTGCGTGAGTCAGGCGTGGTGGGTGGCTGCAGGCACCTGCTGCGCGCGCACTCACCTTGCGGATGTCCTCAGGGGTCTTGCCCTTG
>JBMOJJ010000294.1:0-4755 GCA_049315845.1 Rhodoferax sp. | reverse complement strand
CAGCACGCCGGATCAACAGCTTTGCCGATCTGGACGGCATCGAGTTCATCGCCCGGGTTGATGTGGAGAAGGACAGCAAGGGCGACGATCGCAATGTGGTCAAGATTGCCATCGAGCCTGATCACAAGGACTACGCGGCACTGATGGGCGTGGCGCCGAAGACGGTGACCGGCGGCGGCAATCCCGATGCGCCCGCGCAGGCCGCACCCACCTTCGCGGTGCCAGCGCGCTCCGCTCCAGCGGCAGTGAGCGGTAAACCCGCTTGGGCGCAGTAGCCGGGGGATGGACATGTCATTCCCACAATGTTTCGATTCACATCACCAGTTTCGCGAGTGGACGCAGGCGGCGCGGCGCAGCAATCCTGGTGACAGCAGCTTCTGCACCGATTGCACGGCTGAGTACCAGAAGCAAATGCTTGTCCAAGCGCGATGCTTTCACCCAGCAACAACATTCCCCGTCGGCTCTCGCGGCGGCGTTGATGGTCGTCGCCCAGAAAAAGAACGAGTTGGCTACCAGGAGGTAGTGTGAAATGCTGGGTCTGTTCACGCCAGGCGCGCGGCTACGGCCATTCAGAAAACCGCCACGCCATCGGCGACCCCAAGCGATACCCCATCGACTGGGTGTTTTGCTCACGCCGATGTCAGGACGCGTTTCACAAGTGCTACGGCAATTGGTCTCAGGCATTAGACCAAGACGTTCCAGCGGAGGTAGCCATGGTTGATGTCACGCCACTGGAAAACGCTGCCATGCGCATGTGCCTCAAATCCTTCGGCGATGCGGCCAGTGTCATCGGTTTCGACAAGCCCCTGGGGGCATATTCGGAAGCTGAGGCCCTGTCCGTGATCGACGCCATCGTCACCGCTTATGTGCAGGAGATGGCTACGCAGCATGAGCGCAGCAAGTACCCAGCCGTGCGCATGCCCGCCAAGACGCCGGTCGACGATCCGTTTCGCGACGCCATCCCGCCGCTCACCGAGAACCCATTCGCCGACATGGTGGGTGATGAGCCATGGGAGCAGGGCGCATGATCGATTTCAATTCATCGGCGAGCTTGTCAGGTCGCCTGCAAGAACTGATGGACGTGGCGCTCGAAGCGGAACGGGATGCCACACCGGCGCGCGAGTACCTCGGTGCATCGCGTCTGGGCGCAGCCTGTGAGCGCCAGCTTCAATACGAGTACGCCAAGGCACCGATCGATCACGGCAAGGGATTCTCGGGGCGCTTGCTTCGCATCTTCGAGCGCGGTCACCGAACCGAGGACATGGTGATCCGGTGGCTGCGCATGGCCGGTTTCACCCTCAAGACCGAGGACGCCAATGGTCACCAATTCGGCTTCTCGGTTGCCGGCGGTCGTTTGCGTGGTCATGTCGACGGCGTGCTGATCGCAGGTCCCGATGGTTTTGCCTACCCCGCTCTTTGGGAAAACAAATGCCTTGGCGCCAAGTCCTGGCGTGATGTCGAGAAACACAAGCTTGCCGTTTCCAAGCCGGTCTATGCGGCGCAGATCGCGCTATACCAAACCTACCTTGAGTTGCACGAGCATCCGGCGCTCTTCACTGCGGTCAATGCCGACACGATGGAGATCTACGCCGAGTTGATTCCGTTTGACGCGGCTCTGGCTCAGCGCATGTCGGACCGGGGTGCGCGCGTGATCACTGCCACCGAGGCGGGGGATCTTCTGCCGCGCTCGTTTACCGATTCCACTCACTTTGAATGCAAGTTCTGCGCTTGGGCAGATCGTTGCTGGAGGACCAATCCATGAACAACAGTCAACAAGATTTACCCATTGAGGCAGAGCCCATGGTCGACGCCAAACAGGCAGCGTGCGCGCTGCGACTGCCACTGTACTGGTTTGCCGATCAGAAGCTGCGCGCCAAATACCGAATTCCGCACTACCTGATGGGCGGCCTGGTGCGCTTTCGCATGGCCGATTTGAGCTCTTGGGCTGCCAACAGTCGGGTGGCCAGTGGATCCAAGGACAAGACCCGGCAACAGGAGGGTCCTGCTCATGATGGACTTTAACGACGCGATACCGGCGTCTTCGCCGCACGACGATTCTCGTCGCGAGGAAATTCGCACCAGCTTGCTGAGCAAGCTTGAATCGGTGCTGACAATGATGTTCCCCGCCGGCAAGGTCAAGCGGGGAAAGTTCCTGATCGGCGACATCCTGGGCAGCCCGGGCGACAGTCTCGAGATCGTGCTCACCGGTGACAAGGCGGGACTTTGGACTGATCGAGAAAACGGCTCTGGCGGCGATCAGTACGATTTGATTGGCGGCCACTTCGGCATCAACGTCCAAACTGACTTCCCCGCAGTGCTGGCCAGGGCAGCCGACTTGGTTGGCGCAGCAACGCCCATCCCGGCGCGCAAGCGCAAGGTCGAGGTACCGACTGACGATCTGGGCAAGGCCACTGCCAAGTGGGACTATCTGGACGCCGCCGGCAAACTCATCGCCATCGTGTATCGCTATGACCCGCCAGGTCAGAAGAAAGAGTTTCGGCCCTGGGATGTCAAACGCAAGAAGGCAGCACCTCCGAATCCGCGCCCCCTGTACAACCAGGTCGGCATGCTCAATTCCGATCAAGTTGTCTTGGTCGAGGGTGAAAAGTGCGCAAAAGCCCTGATCGATGCCGGCATTTGCGCCACCACCGCCATGTTCGGCGCCAACGCGCCGGTCGACAAGACTGATTGGTCGCCATTGGCGGGCAAGGCGGTGATCATCTGGCCGGACAAAGACAAGCCGGGCTGGTCCTATGCAGAAAACGCGGCACAAGCCATCCTGATGGCCAAAGCGACCACGTGTGTCATTCTGTGCCCGCCAGAAGGCAAGAGCGATGGCTGGGACTGCGCCGATGCAGTGGCCGAAGGCCTTGATGTCATTGACATCGTGCAGAGCAGCCCCCGCATGACCATGCATTTGCCCGACATTGGTGCTGACAACCAAAGTAAATCAGTATCAGGCCCGGGTGAGCGCGATCCGGAGCCCACGGTATGGGGCAGCGATGATGCTCTCGCGCTGAGCTTTACCCGGCGCTATCAGGAGGACTGGCGTTATGTTGCGGCTTGGGGCAAGTGGCTGATATGGGATGGCCAGCGCTGGCGCAGTGAGGACACGCTGGCTGCATCCGACCTGGTGCGCCATGTCTGTCGCTTTGCTTCCCTGAAGTCGAGAAACCCCAAACTCGCGGCCAAATTGGCAGCATCGAGCACCATTGGTGGTGTCGAGCGACTGGCACGATCAGACCGCAGGCATGCCGGCACCACTGATGAGTGGGATGCCGATGTGTGGGCGCTCAATACGCCGGGCGGTGTTGTGGATTTGCATACTGGCGGGATGCGGTCGCACCAGCGCAGTGACCGCATGACCAAGATCGCCACTGCCACACCGCGTGGCCAGTGTCCGACCTGGCTGCGGTTTCTGTCGGACATCACCAACGGTGACCAGGAACTGATTGATTACCTGCAGGTAATGGTCGGTTACTGTCTGACTGGGGTGACAAGTGAGCACGCGCTCTTCTTTCTGTATGGCACCGGCGCCAACGGCAAATCGGTGTTTGTCAACGTCATCTCCACCATCTTGGGTGACTACGCTGCCAACGCGCCGATGGACACCTTTATGGAAACCCGAGGGGACCGCCATCCAACCGATCTGGCAGGCCTGCGCGGCGCACGCTTTGTTTCAAGTATCGAGACCGAACAGGGTCGAAGCTGGAACGAGTCCAAGGTCAAGGCCATCACTGGCGGTGACAAAGTGTCGGCGCGCTTCATGCGCCAGGACTTCTTTGAGTACTTCCCCCAGTTCAAGCTGATCATCGCTGGCAACCATAAGCCTTCCATTCGCAACGTGGACGAGGCCATGAAGCGCCGACTGCACCTGATTCCGTTCACGGTGACGATTCCCGCCGCAAAGCGGGATGGCAAGTTGACCGAGAAGTTGCTGATGGAACGCGACGCCATCATGGCCTGGGCCGTCGAGGGTTGCATGCGCTGGCAAGCCACCGGTCTGAACCCGCCAGCATCGGTGGTTGCAGCGACCGATGAGTACTTTGATGAGGAAGATGCCATCGGTGAGTTCATAGCGGCCGAGGCGCAGATCTGCGCGCCAGCCAAAGTCAGTGTGGCCGATGTGTTTGCACGCTGGCAGGAATGGTCGAGCAAACGCGGCGAATACGTGGGCACCAGTCGCTGGCTTGCGCAGCAATTGGCAAATCGCGGCTTTGCACGCACCCGTATTCACGGTGGCGTCAAAGCGCTCTCGGGCCTGTCTCTCAAGGCCAAGGACTACGGAATTCGACTGCCTTATGCAGACGATTGACCGCTCAATAAACGCATCAAAAACAAACCTGGTGACCGAAGGTGTCCGTCGTACTGATTAACGCCCACACGTGCGCGGGTGAAGAACTCATCCTGACGGTGGTCACCTTCGGTCACCCAACCCGAAATTGGAAACTAACATGACCCAAACAATTCTTTGTCTTGACCTCGGAACCACCACCGGATGGGCACTTCGCCCAAGCGATGGCAACACGGCTCACGGCTTTGTTAGCTTCAAGATGCAGCGCTTTGAGGGCGGCGGTATGCGCTACCTCAGGTTTAAGCGCTGGCTGACTGAACTCAAGAACATCAGCGGTGACATCCACGCCGTGTACTTCGAAGAAATACGCCGTCACGCCGGCGTCGATGCCGCCCACGTTTACGGTGGCCTGATGGCCACGCTGACCACATGGTGCGAGCACCACAACATCCCGTACCAGG
>JBMOJJ010000293.1:0-4758 GCA_049315845.1 Rhodoferax sp. | reverse complement strand
GCGCCCCGGCAGCGGCTGGCCCGCAGCGTCAGCAGCGCGGCTGTCCGCTGGCGCGCCAGCGGGCGCCGGCGCAGCACTGGCGGCAGTCTGGGCGGACAGGTCAAACGCCAGGTTCAACGCCGCCAGCACCGCAATGCGGTCGCGCGCCTTGATCTTGCCGCCGTCGCGGATCCTGCACATCGCGCTGTCGACGCGCTGGACCGCTTCAAGCAGCGGTGATTCGCCGCCTTCGGGACAACCCAGCAGGTAGCTCTGCCCCATGATCTGAACTTCAAGTTGTTTCATGGAATGCTTTGTGGATTGCTGGTGGATGTCGCGTCGGGCAGGCGTTCCAGCAGCGCGTCGACGCGCGCTCGCGCCGCGCCGAGCCGGGACTTGAGCGAATCACGCTCGTGGGTGATGGCATCGACCTGCGCGCTGAGCAAAACGTTGGTGCGCTGCAGTTCCTGATAACGCACCAGCAAACGCTCGACGCGTTCGGCAATCTGGTCGATTTGAGACTGGTTCGACATAGCACCGCATTGTAGGGTTTGCAAAAACAAACGGTTGTAGAATCCGCCCGTTGGTGCTCGCGGTGTGGTTCACACGCCGCAGTTCAACGGGAAGCAGGAGGGTTGACCGTCAAGGCCTGACCTAACCTGCGCTGCCCCCGCAACGGTAAGTGGACAAATCCTGAGCGATTTAGCTTCCATCAAGGCCACTGAGCGTTTTGAACACGCGCTTGGGAAGGCGATGGCGGTTGTTCCACCAGCCCGGATACCGGCCGACAAGGTGGCTGCACGCCCTGGTGCGCAGCCGTGACGCTCAAGTGCTGTCGGGGACGACGGCGAGGGCTTTTGTTGCAGCTCCAATTGATGAAAACCTGTATTCCCTTGTCGACCGCGACCGTCGCGGCGGCCTTGCTCATGCCCGTCTGCCTGCCGGCGGCCGCCCAAGGCAGCGCCCTTCTCAAAAACGTTTTCGTCACCGCCACCCGGGTCGAGCAGGGCGTCTCCGACGTGCTGGCCGATGTCAGCGTCATCGATCGCGCGCAGATCGACGCATCCGGCGCCAGCTCGGTGACGCAACTGCTGGGCCGGCTGCCTGGCTTGCAGGCGATCAGCTTTGGCGATGCCAGCCGGGTCTATGTGCGCGGCGCTGATTCGCGCATGACCGCGCTCTATGTCGATGGCGTGCGGGTCGACTCCCAGGACGGCTTGCTGCTGGGCGGCGGTGTGCGCTGGGAAATGCTGCCGCTGTCCCAGATCGAGCGCATCGAGGTGCTGCGCGGCCCCGCCAGCGCGGTCTACGGGTCCGACGCGATGGGTGGTGTGGTGCAGATTTTCACCAAGCGCGGCGCCTCCGGCCTGGCGCCGACGCTGGAACTTTCGCTTGGCAGCCTGAACACGAAGAAGCTCAGCGCCGGCCTGAGTGGCGCGCAAGGTGGCTGGGACTTCGCGATCGGCCTGGGCCTTGAAGACAGCGACGGCTACAACACCCGGCCCGATCTGCAGCACTTGCCCGAGCGCGAGGCCAGCAGCAGCAGGGCGGCCAGCCTGCGCCTGGGCTATCGCATCGCGCCAAGCCAGCGCGTCGAGGTCGTCGCGCTCGACAGCCGGCTCGATTCCCGCTACGTCCCCTGGAACGGCGGCGCCGACTTCCAGGCCAGGTCGGACATGAGCACCGCAGCGCTGAAATGGGAGGCGCAATGGAGCGACGGCTACAGCAGCAGGCTGACGCTTTCAAGCAGCCGGGTCGCCAAGCGCGACGACGTTCCCTATGACTATCGGACCACGCTGCAGGGGGTCCTGCTGGAGAACAATTTTCGCCTGTCCACCGGCACGCTGACGGCCGTTCTGGAGCAAAAGCGCGACCAGTTCGATTCAGAGCCCTCAGGCTACTACGACCCGGCGTTTCGCGGCCAGCGCACCCAGAACGCGATCGCGTTTGGTTATGGCGCCCACTACGGCCAGCACGCGGTTCAAATGAACCTGCGCCACGACGACGACAACCTTTTTGGCGGCCGTCAAACCGGGGCGCTGTCCTACGCCTACCTGTTCGCGCCCGACTGGCGCGCCGGCGTGGCCGGCGGAACCGCCTTCAGGGCGCCGACGCTGGAGCAGGTTTTTGGCCCCTACGGCAGCGCCGCGCTGGCGCCTGAAACCAACCGCAACAGCGAGCTGACGCTCGGCTATGCCAGCGCCACGACTTCCTTCAAGACCGTCGCCTACCGCAACGTGATCAGCAACATGATCAGTTCCAGCGCCGCGCTGAGCAGTTGTGAAGCCGGCTTTTTCTGCTACTACAACGTCGGCCAGGCGACCCTGCGCGGGCTGACCATCAGCGCCAGCAGGCGCCTGGACCGCTACGACCTGCGCGCCTCGCTCGACCTGCTCGACCCGATCGACAACGGCACCGGGCGCGTGCTGAGCCTGCGCGCGCGCCGCGGTGCGATGCTGGGCCTGGGACGCAGCCTGGCCGGCTGGAAGATCGGGGCTGAAATCCAGGGCGTCTCGGAGCGATTCGACGATGCCGCCAACAGCACCGTGCTGCCAGGCTACGGCTTGCTGAATCTGACCGCCAATACGCAGCTCGGTCGCGACTGGCAACTGGTCATGCGCGTCGACAACGCGATCGATGCGCAGTACCAGCAGGTCGGGCACTATGCAACGCCGGGCCGCACGTTCAATGCCGCGCTCCAGTGGCGTCCAAAGAGCTGATGCGGTGAACACGCCCCGCTGCCTGTTGCAACGCGGTCTCGCCGGTCTGGCGCTGGCCGCGATGCTGCTGGCCGGCGGCGGCGCCCGAGCCCGCGCGGTGCAGATCAGCGACGACCGCGGCGTGACGGTGTCTTTCGTTCAGCCCCCGCAGCGCATCGTCAGTCTGCTGCCGTCGCTGACCGAGAGCGTCTGCGCGCTCGGCCAGTGCCGGCGCCTGGTGGGCGTGGACCGTTATTCCAACTATCCCGACAGCGTGCGCGGCCTGACCCAGGTCGGGGGCGGGCTGGACCCCAGCATCGAGGCGATCGCGTCGCTGAAGCCCGACCTGGTGCTGATGGCGGCCTCGACGCCGATCGCCGAGCGGCTGCAGTCGCTCGGCATCAAGGTGGTCGCGCTGGAGCCCAAGACGCACGCGGATGTCCGGCGTGTGCTGGAGAAAATTGGCCAGTTGCTGGACCTTCCCGACGCGCCGCGCGTCTGGGCCGAGATCGATGCCGGCGTCTCGGCCGCCTTCGAGTCACTGCCCGGCAGCGTGGCCGCAACCCGGGTCTACTTCGAGGTCAACAGCGCCCCTTACGCCGCCAGCGAAGCCTCGTTCATCGGAGAGACCCTCAAGCGCCTGGGTGTCCAGAACATTGTTCCCGCCAGCCTTGGCCCGTTCCCCAAGCTCAACCCCGAGTTCGTGGTGCGCGCCAATCCCGATCTGATCATGATCGGCGACCGCAATTTCACCGGATTGCAGGGGCGCCCCGGCTGGTCCGGCATTCGCGCGATCCGCCAGCAGCGGGTCTGCGTCTTCACCGCCGAGCAGTCCGATGTGCTGGTGCGGCCGGGGCCGCGCATGGCCGAGGCGGCCCGCATCATGGCGCAATGCCTGCTGGGCAAAGCGCCATGAAGCTCCTGCGCGAGCCGCGGCGGGCCGCCTTCTGGCTGGGGCTGGGCCTGCTGCTGTTCAGCCTGCTGCTGGTGCTGCTGGGGGCCAGCGTCGGCAGCACCGGTTTTGACAGCGTTTTCCGGATCCGCAGCGATCCGCTGGCGCTGCAGATCGTGCTCGATATCCGCTTGCCGCGCACGCTCGGCGCCTGGAGCGCGGGCGCGCTGCTGGGCTTGGCGGGCGCCGTTGCGCAGGGCCTGTTTCGCAATCCGCTGGCCGACCCCTACCTGCTGGGCAGCGCCTCCGGGGCGCTGCTGGGCGTGGCGCTGTCGCTGGTGCTGTTCGGCGTGTCGCCGTTTGCCGCGCAGTGGCTGGTGCGCCTGGGCCTGACCGGCGCCGCCTTTGCCGGCGCGGTCGGCGCGGTTCTGCTCACGCTGCTGCTGGCCAAGGGCGTGCAGCACACGCTGCGCCTGCTGCTGGCAGGGGTGATCGTGGGGGTGGTGCTGGGTGCCATCAGTTCATTGATCATGCTGATGGCGCCCGAGGTGATGCAGACGATGCAGGCCTTTGTGCTGGGCAGCACCGGCTTTGTCGGCTGGAGCGCCTGCGCGCTGATGGCGTCCGTCTGGCTGTTGTGCATGCTGCTGGCCTGGCTGCTGAGCCCGGTGCTCGACGGGCTCTCGCTCGGCGAAGCCACCGCCGTCAGCCTTGGACTGCCCTTGCCGCAGGTGCGCGCGCTGCTGATCGCGGTGCTGGCGCTGGCCACCGGCACCGCGGTGGCGCAGACCGGCATGATCGCCTTCGTCGGCCTGGCCGCGCCGCACCTGGTGCGCTCGGTTTGCCGGACCACGCATGGCAACCTGATGTGGCTGTCGAGCCTGATGGGCGGCGTACTGCTGATGGCCGCCGACACGCTGGCGCGCGGCCTGATGGCGCCGCAGGAGTTGCCGGTGGGTGCGCTGACTGCGGTGCTGGGTGGCGGCTATCTGCTCTGGCTGATGAACCGCAACACCCGGATTTCCTCCGGCGCCGGTCTGTCATGAACCGGGTCGACGCAGCCGCCGTGCGCGCTCGCGCGATCCGCGCCAGCCTCGGAAACGTCGAGATACTGCATGGCATCGATGTCGCCTTTCCAATCGGCTGCTGGACCAGCATCGTCGGCCCCAACGGGGCCGGCAAATCAAC
>JBMOJJ010000031.1:0-20979 GCA_049315845.1 Rhodoferax sp. | reverse complement strand
GCAGCTTGTGGCCAGCACCCAGCTGCCGATGCTGGCGAGCAGCACAATGACGGGGATCTGCCGCATATAGGTGGACTTGCCGCCCATGTTGGGGCCGGTGATGATCTGCATGCGCTGCTTCGGTCCGAGCCGCGTGTCGTTGGCGATGAAGCTGCCCGAGCTGGTCTCGTTCAGCCGCATCTCGACCACCGGATGGCGCCCGCCTTCGATCTCCAGGCAGGGCTCCCTGGCAAACTGCGGCGCGCACCAGTTCAGCGTCAGCGCGCGCTCGGCCAGCGCGCACAGCGCGTCCAGCGTGGCCAGCGCCTGCGCCAGCCGTGTCAGCCGGGCCACATGCACCTGCAACTGGTCGAGCAACTGCTCAAACAGCAATTTTTCCCGCGCCAGAGCGCGTTCCTGCGCGCTCAGCGCCTTGTCCTCGAAGGCCTTCAGTTCGGGTGTGATGAAGCGCTCGGCGTTCTTCAGCGTCTGGCGGCGCCGGTAGTCGCCAGGCACCTTGTCGATCTGGCCCTGGGTGACTTCGATGAAGAAACCGTGCACCTTGTTGTACTGGACCCGCAGGTTCGCGATGCCGGTGCGCGCCTTCTCGCGTCCTTCGAGGTCGAGCAGAAAGGCGTCGCAATTGGACTGGATCGCGCGCAGTTCGTCGAGTTCGGCATCGAACCCCGCCGCGATCACGCCGCCGTCACGCAACAGCGCGGCCGGCTCCGGGTCCAGCGCGCGCGCCAGCAGCTCGGCACAGCCTTCGGGGCGCTGCAGATGCCCGGCAAGCTGCGTCAGACAGGGGTCGAGTCCGTCCAGGCCGGGCGCCAGCCGCTCGGTTTTCAGCAGCGTCTGCTGCAGGGCCACCAACTCGCGCGGGCGAACCTGGCGCAAGGCAAGGCGGGCGGTGATGCGCTCGACGTCGCTGCTGCCCTTGATCTGTTCGCGCAGCCCGGCCCACGGGCCGCGGCCCAGCGCGCCGATCGCATTGAGCCGTTGCTGCGCCTCGCTGCGCTCGCGCCGGGGTGTCAGCAGCCAGTTCTTCAGCAGGCGGCTGCCCATGCCGGTCATGCAGCTGTCGAGCAGCGAAAGAAGGGTCGGCTGCTCTTCGCCGCGCAGGGTCTGCGTCAGCTCCAGGTTGCGCCGCGTGCTCTGCGGCAGATCGATCAGTTCGTCGTTGCGCTGCACCCGGATGCTGTGGATGTGGGTCAGCGCCCGGCCCTGCGTGTGTTCGGCGTAGGCCAGCAGCGCCGCTGCGGCCGCGTGGGCCTGCGCCAGTTCCTGCGCCTGCCAGGGAGCCAGGCTGGCGGCGCCCAGTTGCCCGAGCAGCTTGCGCTGGCCCAGGCCGGCGTCAAACTGCCAGTCCGGGCGAACCGTGACAGTCAGCCGTCCGGCGGACTGCAGGCCGCGCAGCCGGGCCTCGAAGGCCGGTGTGGCGCCCGCGCTGAACAGCAGCTCGCCGGGGTTGATGCGTGAGACCCAGTCGCCGGTCTGGTCCGGCGTGCACTCGGCCAGGCAGATCTCGCCGCGCGTGATGCTCAACCAGGCCAGACCGCAACTGTTGCGCGGGCCCTGGTGCAGCGCCAGCAGCAGCGACTCGGACTTGTCGCTCAGCAGTTCCATGTCGGTCAGCGTGCCGGGCGTGACCACGCGCACCACCTTGCGCTCGACCGGTCCCTTGCCCGTGACCTCGCCGACCTGTTCGCAGATGGCAACCGATTCGCCGAGCTTGATGAGCCGCGCCAGATAGGTGTCGAGCGAGTGAAACGGGACGCCGGCCATCACCACCGGCTCGCCGGCCGACTGCCCGCGCTGGGTCAGCGTGATGTTGAGCAAGCGGGCCGCTTTCTCGGCATCGGCAAAGAACAGTTCGTAGAAATCCCCCATCCGGTAGAGCAGCAGCGTGTCCGGATAGTCGGCCTTCAGGCTCAGGTACTGGCTGATGCCTGGAGAATGGGGCTTGGCGTCTTCGGTCATCGGGGCAAGTCTAGCAACATCGGATCGGGTCGCCACGCCTGGCATCTGGCTACACTGCGCCATCGCACACCTTCGAGGACGCCAGAATCATGAAATCAGCCACTGACCAGCAGCGCCCCCTTGCCTGTTTCTGCATCGCCGTTCTTGTTTCTGCGCTCTTGTCCGTGAGCGCCTGCGCCAGTCTGGGCGCGGCATCGGCGCCGGCACCGTCCGAAGCGACGCTGACGATTGAGCAGATCGCGCAGATTGTCGGCAGCCTGGACCGCAGTGCCGCCGATCGAAACAACGACCTGCGGCGCAAGCCCGAGCAGATGCTGGCCTTCATCGGCATCCGGCCCGGCATGATGGCGCTCGACCTGAGCACCGGCGGCGGCTACACGGCCGAGTTGCTGGCCAGGGCAGTCGGCCCGTCGGGCACGGCCTACGGTCAAAGCCAGCCGCCGCGATCGGCCCAGGCCGCCGCGCGGCCCGCGCCGGCGCCCGAAGGTAATTCCTCGCCGCAGCTGGCCGCGGTTCAGCGGGCGCCCGATGCAACTCCTGCAGTCCGCCGGACGTCGGTCCAGGCGATCGAGGAAAGGGCAAGGAATCCGGCGCTGTCGAACCTGTTTGCTGTCGTGCGGCCCTTCGAGGATCCGGTTCCGCTGGTGCTCAAGGGGAAGCTCATCTGGTCACGCTGATGTTCAACTACCACGATCTCGGGCATCTCGGCGTGGACCGCGCGCGCATGAACGCGGCCGTGTTCGCGGGACTGAAATCCGGCGGTCTTTATGTCATTGCAGACCACGCGGGACGCGACGGCAGCGGGATCTCCGAGGCCGCAAGCCTGCATCGGATCGAACAGGCATTCTTGCGCAAGGAAGTGCAGGAGGCGGGATTCAGACTGATCGGCGAGGCGGATTTCCTGCGCAATCCGCTCGACCCGCGCGACAAGAATACGCCGGAGCCGGCGCAGCCCAAGGACGAGTTCGTGCTCAAGTTTGTCAAGCCTTGAAGCCGGCCCGGGCTGTCCGCGCAGTCGCTGCGACCGGCTTCAATCGGGTTTGATATTCGCCTCGCGCACCAGTTTCTCGTAACGCAGGCGCTCTGAATGAATCAGGGCCGCGAATTGTTCGGCGCTGCCGGGAATCACCTCGCCACCAACGGCGGTCATGCGCTCACGCACCTCCGGCGTCTGCAAGGCCTTTTGCACCTCAACGTGCAGTCGGGCAAGGACCGGCCTGGGCGTGGCGGCCGGCGCCAACAGGCCGTACCAGACCGATGCCTCGAAGCCGGGATAGCCGGATTCCGCAATCGTTGGAACGTCCGGGAAGATCGCGCTTCGACCGGAGCTCAGCACCGCCAGCACCTTGAGCTTGCCGCTTCTGACGTGGGGCAGCACCTCCAGCGCGTTGACCGCGACCAGCGGCAACTGCCCGCCAATGGCGTCGGTGATGGCTGGCGCGCCGCCACGGTAGGGAATGTGCTGCAGCGAGATGCCGGCCGCGCGCGCGAACAGTTCGACCGCCATGTGCGGCGTGGACCCGTTGCCGGGCGTCGCAAATGCAATCTGCCCCGGTTTGGCCCTGGCGGCCTCGACCAGTTTGGCGATGCTGCCAAACGGAACATTCGGATTGGCCGCGATCACGACCGGCACCCGTCCGATCAGCGAGATCGGCAGCAGGTCTTTCTCCGCATCGAACGGGGAGGGCTGGTAGAGCGACATGTTGGCGGCCAGCGCGTTGGCCGCCATCAGCAGTGTGTAGCCGTCCGCCGGCGCATCGATCACCGCCTTGACCGCGATATTGGTGCCGGCGCCGGGTTTGTTTTCCACGATGAAGGGCTGGCCCAGCGCGCTGCTCAGGCTTTGCCCGATGGTGCGGGCCACGATGTCAACCGCGCCGGCGGCGGCATAGCCAACAACGACCTTGACCGGCTTTACCGGGTACTGCTGCGCGCCGGCCTGAAGCGGCGCGATCGCCGTCAGCGCCGCCAGCAGGATGGTGCCGGCCCAGGGTCGGGCCCAGGTTGAAAATCTGTTCATCGTTGCGGTCTCCTGTGAAAATGAGGGTGTTTTCTGTTCAAGGCGCGGTGCCGCGCAAGCCGGCCTCTCGACCAGCAGCATTGACTGGCCGGCGAGCCTTCGGAGTGTGATCATCGGAAGTCCGTTCTACAGTGCGATGTTTCAGCAAGGCCTGGAAGAAATGGCGGCGGGCACCATCGCCTCGCCGCGCATCAGCAGGCGTGCCGTGCGAAGCAGCGCGGCCCGGGTGACCTTCTGCGGGTCCAGCGGGTCGGTCTGCAGTTCGACGCTGAATTCGCCGCTCGGATGTTCGACCGAAACCCGCCTCAAGGCGCCGTCCTGCATGACGGCAACACCCTCGCAGACCGATCCGTTCAACACGCAGGCGGTGCCGACCGTGACCGCCGCCAGCACGCCGATCGCGTCGTGGCAGACATGCGGGATGAAACTGCGCGTGCTGATCGAGCCGCCGCTTCGGGGCGGCGCGATCAGGGTCATCTTGGGGTAGTTCTTCGCCGTCACATCACCCAGGCCCATCGCCGCGCCAGCGGCGATCCGAAGTGCCTCGATGCGCACCTTCAGCTCGGTGTCCGCATTCATCTCGGCCACGCTTTCATAGCCGCTGCGGCCGACCGCGCTGGCCTTGAAGATGACCAGCGGCATGCCGTTGTCGATGCAGGTCACCTCGACGCCGTCGATCAGATCCATCACCTTCCCGGTTGGCAGCAGGCCGGGCGCAACCGAACCCGCAGTATCCAGAAAGTTGATCGTGATCGGCGCCGCCGAACCGGGCACGCCGTCGATGCGGGCGTCGCCGGCGTACTCGACGTAGCGGCCGGCGGGACCGGCGGGCGTCTGCACCGTGATGTCGCACAGCATGCCGGTGTTGAGCGTCAGCACGCGAAAAGTGCTGCTGTCGCCCTGCGGCCGCACCAGCTTGCGCTCGAGCGCGAACGGCACCACCGCGGCCAGCATATTGCCGCAGTTCGGCGTCGTGTCCACCGTGTCCCGGTCGGGCTGCAACTGGGCGAACAGAAAGTCCAGATCCACGCCCGCGGTGACGCTCTTGCGCACGATGCCGACCTTGCTGGTCAGCGGATGGGCGCCGCCCAGGCCGTCGATCTGCCGCCGGTCGGGTGAACCCAGCACCGCCAGCAGCACCCGGTCACGGCTGAGTGGGTCGGCGGGCAGGTCCGATTCGAGAAAGAACGGGCCCTTGGACGTGCCGCCGCGCATCAGCAGGCAGGGTATTGCGGTTTGCATGGCGAAATTCTAGTGAGCCGGGCTTTTTGAATTTGTATTTCGGGCCACTAGCTGTTATCGGGAATTGGCATACCATTTGCGGTCATGGACCTCAAGCAGATCGAATCCTTTGTGCGTGTCGCCGAAATGGGCAGTTTCACCCGGGCCGCGCTGGCGCTGGGCATGCCGCAGCCGCTTCTGAGCCGGCATGTGCGCCAGCTTGAAGTTGAATTCCGCCAGACCTTCCTGCTGCGCAACGGCCGCGGCGTCAGCCTGACCGAGCCCGGCAGCGTGCTGCTCGAGCACGGGCGCGGCATCCTGCACCAGGTGGCGCTGGCGCGCGAAGAACTCGAATCGGTGCGCGGCGCATTGGGCGGGCATGTGTCGATCGGCCTGCCGCCCTCGCTGAGCAGACTGATCGCGGTTCCGTTGACGCTCGAATTTCGCAAGCGCATGCCGAACGCCCATTTGATCCTGACCGAGGGTTTTTCGGTGGCGATGAACGACGGGCTGCGCTCGGGACGGCTGGACATGGCGGTGGTCTACAACACGCCGCATTCCCCCGACATCGAGACCCGCGTGCTGCACCGCGAAGCACTGGTGCTGATTGCGTCCGAGGCCAGCGTCAAGCGCATGACGGGCGCCGCGCTGAAGGCGCGCATGCCCCTTTCCGCGCTGGCCGGCTTGCCGCTGATCGTGCCCAGCCGCCCGAACGCGTTTCGCATCCTGATCGAAACGGAGTTGGTCCGGCTCAATTGCAAGCCGCGCATCGAACTCGAAGTCGACGGCCTCAACGCGATACTCGATCTGGTCGATGAAGGGCTGGGTTTTGCCGTTCTGCCGCCCTACACGCTGAGCAATCTGCGCCGGCCGCACGGCTTCAGCACGCACAAGCTGCACAGCCCGCAACTGGTCTGCGAACTGATGCTGATCACGTCGGCGCGCCGGCCGAGCACGCAGACGCACAAGGTGGTGCAGACCCTTCTGGCCGATCTGATCACGAAGGCGACCCAGGAATTTCCGTGAGCGCAGCGCATTGCGCCTGATCCCGAGCCTGTTTTCGTTATAGCTGCTATGCCTGGCGATAGCGGCGGCCGCGCTTTATGCTTGTCGGCGTAGATGCGTATTCAATCCAACTCACGAGGTTTCTGCATGATTTTCCAACTGCTTTCACGTCCTCTCGCACTGCTGTCGCTTGCCTTGGCTTTGGTCAGCGCTTCGAGCTTCGCGCAGACCGCAAAGACAGAGGTTCTCTGGCTCGGTCAGGCGGCATTCAAGATCACGACGCCGGGCGGCAAGGTCATTGTGACCGATCCCTGGCTGCTGCAGAATCCGCTGACGCCGCCCGAATACAAGAAGCTCGAAGCCCTGGGCAAGGTCGACGTGCTGCTGGTCAGTCACGGGCACGGGGATCACTTTGCCGACGCGCCGGCGCTGGCCACGCTGAACAAGATCCCGATGTACGCGCCGGGCGACATGAACCAGACGCTGGCGCTGCTGGGCGTGCTGCCGAACGAACAACTGCCGCGCTTCAACAAGAGCGGCACCATCCATCCGGCGCCGGGTATCAAGGTGACTGCGGTGCACGCTGAACACTCTTCTGTTGTGGTCTGGAAGAACCCTGCCAGCGGCAAGGATGAAACCCATGTCGGCGGCGAGCCGATGGGTTTCATCATCGAGTTGGAAAACGGCTTCAGGATCTACCACATGGGCGACACCGGCCTGTTTGGCGACATGCGGTTCATCGCCGAGTATTACAAGCCCGATCTGGTGCTGGTGCCGATCGGCGGCAACTTCACGATGGACCCCTCTGACGCCGCCTTCGCGATCCGCGAGTGGATCAAACCGAAGGCGGTGATTCCGATGCACTACGGAACCAACCCGCTCAACAAGGGCACGCCGGCCCAGTTCATCCAGGCGCTGGGCGTCAGCGCAACCAAGGTGCTGGCGCTGAAACCTGGCGAGAAGGCCGAGTTCTAGTGCTGCAGGAATGGGTCGGGCCGACGACGCGGCGGCTGGCTGGAGAGCTTGCGGGCGCGGCGCTGATGGTTGCGGCCGCAAGCCTGTGGTGCGCCGCAGCGGCTCAAGCTCAAGCTTCAACGACCTATCCCGCCAGGCCGATCCGCCTGGTGGTCCCCTTCACCCCCGGCGGCTCGACCGACATCCTGGCGCGCGCGATCGGCCTGGAACTGACCCGGGCCTGGGGCCAGCCGGTCATCATCGACAACGTTCCAGGCGCCGGCGGCTCGATCGGCGCCGACAAGGTCGCCAAGGCGCCGGCCGACGGCTACACGCTGCTGATGGGCCATATCGGCACGCTCGCCGTCAATCCATCGCTCTATCCCCATCTGCCCTATGACCCGGTGAAGAGCTTTGCGCCAGTGGCCTGGGTGGCACGCGTGCCCAATGTGCTGGTGGTCCATCCATCGGTCAAGGCCGCCAGCCTGAAGGAGTTTGTCGCGCTGGCCAAGGCCAGGCCGGGCCAGCTCAATTACGGCTCCGGCGGCAACGGCAGCGCCGCCAATCTGGCGACCGAATATTTCAAGATGCAGACCGGCGCCGCGATCGTTCACATTCCCTACCGCGGAACCTCGCCGGCCGTGACCGACCTGATGGGCGGACAGATCCAGATGCTGTTCACCGGCGCGCCAGCCGTCATCGGCCAGGTCAAGAGCGGCCAGTTGCGGGCGCTGGCGGTTTCCAGCCCGAAACGGCTGGACATCCTGCCCGACCTGCCCACCGTCGCCGAGTCGGGCTACAAGGACTTCGAGGCCGACCAGTGGTACGGCGTGGTGACGCCGGCAGGAACCTCCCCGGAGATCGTCGCCAGGCTCAACGCGCAGATCAATCAGGCACTGGCGTCTGCCGAGCTGAAGACCCGCCTGAACAACGAGGGTGCCATTGCGATGCCGACCACGCCCGAGGCGTTCGGCCAGCATATCGTGCGCGAGATCGCGCGCTGGAGGCCGGTCATCCAGTCGGGGCGTGTCAAGGCCGATTGAGCTCTGCCATTCACGCCTCCAGCCGGGCCTGCTTGATGCGGATTGCATTCTCACGCGAGTGTGGGCCGAGGGCGACGCATCGGGTGGCTCCGCGAATGTCATCCGGCCTTCGGCCTCCCTCTCTATTTCGCTGCGCCACCCGTTGCATCGCCCTCGGCAACGAGCATTGGTGGTTTGCGCTGCCCGAACACCAACCCTGCTTGAAGGATCAGGCTGATGTGGGGCATGCACCTCGGCGCCCAGTCGCCAGCGAGATGTCGATTGCTTAAGGCCATGTGGCTTTGACAGAGTAGATTCAGCTATTGGCTTCGACAAGGAGCAAGGAATGCCCAAAGGTTGCTAACAGCTCTGCGCTGAGGTCATGGCCGAGGTCAATACATACACGCCCGCCGAGCATCTTGCCCGGCCTGAACGATGCCAGTGTTCAATTCAATTGGCCGCGACCCAATCCACCGGACTGATTCGATCTATCGTCAAATAGTTATCACACGGCCTTGAGCGTCCTCATGACCTGACTGAGGCAATGCGGGGAACTGCGCTGAGACTCAAGGCGATGCAGGCTTGAATAGTTTCGGGTCACGCATACGTGACCCGGTTGGTGTCATTCAAGCTAAGGTTAACGAGTTCCCAGATAAATCAACCCATCCGTCTTCGAACTGTTCAGTGTAATAACTCCGACCTGGCGAGTCGTGACGTCGTAGTAGGCGATCCCAGACGTAGACGCCCCGTTGCCAAGCGCACAGGTTCCAGAAAACGACAATTGCACATCAAATATGTTTTTGCCCGATGCTCGGGGCTTGGCGGTGCCGGTAGCGGTGCAACCAAGTGCCACACCAGAAATTGCCCCGGTTGAACTGATCACGATCGGTGTCGATTGGGCAGAAGTGGTGCCAGTGACGCTAAAACCACTGTATGAACCCGCCAAGCTTGCCAATGACGCCGGTTGGTCATAGGTAGCGCTGTAATTGCCGGTGAACCTGTCACCACCATTGGTTGTGAAGTTGATGGTACTCTTCGGCGAGACGCTTCCTGTATATGTTCCGGCACCACTTTGCCTGCGAACAAAGTTGAAGAATGACCCCGATCCAGATAGCGATGCGTCGCTACTGCTTGTTTGGCCATAGATAGCGCCTACCAGCGAATTGCCCGAACTGTAAGCACCCCAAGTTTCACCATTTTCAAGAATGGCCACACTTGCGCTGTATCCACCGGTAATGGTGCCATTCCAAAAACCCTCTGCAGTACCATTCACCGGTGCTGTTGTATTTGAACCGCCCCCACCACCACCGCAGGCGGTCATCGCTGCTATGGCCGTCAAAAGCATCAATCTTTTCATTTTCAATTCCCTTGTCAAATGTCTAGCGGTATTGCCGGACGAAACGATTGTGCTCTAAATAGTCGGAAATAGACTATTTCAAATGAAGATAAATCATGTGCGGCATGCCCGCCTCGATTTACCATCCCCGTTATCAGGCTTTGCGCATGGCAATGGTGCGTGCACGTCAGGTAGCCGGATTGACGCAGGTACAAATCGCCCAACGTTTGGGCGTAGGTCAGTCATATGTATCAAAAATCGAGCGCGGCGAGAGTTATGTTGATGTAATTACTTTTGTTGATTGGTGCTCGGCGTGCGGTCTCAAGCCTGGAATCGAGTTGGAAAAGGCGTTTTCCGATGATAAAGGTGACGGTTCCGGAATATGCGAAACCGTTCTGGCCAAACCTCCCTGATGCGGATTACATTGGCAAGCGTGTGTGGGCCAAGGGCGACGTAGCGGGTGGCTCCGCGAATGTCCCCCGGCCTGCGGACTCCGCCTTGATTTGGCAAAACCCCAAGTCCACACTACGCCACCCACTGCATCGCCCTCGGCAACGAGCATTGGTGGTTTTTGGACCTCGAATACCAGCCCAACTTGAATGATCAGGTTGATGGGGCGCTCAGCGCAGCGGCATCAAGGAGGAGCCCATCGGGCGGGGGACAGCCGCGGAGCTAAGTGCCCCATCAGCCTGCTCCACCCACCCTGCTGAAAAAGACTCGGCCTGTCATCAGGTCAAGCCGAGCTTTGTGGGCCGTCCCGGCCCTTGCTTGCGGCCGGAATTTGAGCGATGAGCCGGTCGGCATAGTCCTGCCAGCGCGCCTGCTTCGACAGGCCCTCAAACACACCGGCGCCGGCCTGGTCGGCCACCCATTGCTGCTTGTCCGCAATCGCGTTGGCCATCAAGGGCGGGAAACCCGCCTCGCGCACGGTGTTGGCAGCCTCGCGCATCTCCTGCGCACGGCGCTGGCCGTGCTGGACGACCCGGGAAAAGAAATAGGCGCCTTGCGTGTCCCAGTCAATCGACGGAAAGGTCGCGGCCAGTGTCGGCAACACATGCTGCTCGACACCGTAGGCGCGCGCCGTCGCATAGCTCTCTATCACCAGCGCCTCCAGGCCCTTGATCATCACGCTCCGACACATCTTGATGGCGCTGGCAATGCCGAGTTGCGTGGAGACGGTGCTGGCATCCATGCCCCACTGACTGAGCACGCTGCCCAGTTCCTCGGCGCGCTCACCGCCCAGCAGCATCGGCACCCGGATCCCGTACGGCGGCACCGAACTCATCACGCCGGCCTCCACATAGTGCGCGCCGGCCGCGTCGATCAGCGCGGCGGCCTGCTGCTTGGTGCCGGGCGAGGCCGAATTGAGGTCCAGAAAGAACGTGCCGCGCCGGATATGCGGGGCTGCGGCCTGTGCCACCGCCAGCGTGCTGGAGGCGGTGACGGCCGAGATCAGCAGGTCGGCGCCTTGACACAGTTGCGCCATCGAGCCGGCTGCCGTGATGCCGCAGCGGCTGGCGTGCCCGCGCTGTTCATCGCGCAGATCCGGCTGGTCGAACTTGATATCCCAGGCGCTGAGCCGCGCCAGCCTGTCTTTCAGGCCGGCCGCAAAGATCTTGCCGACCTCGCCATAACCCACCAGCCCCAGATGTTCGAACTTCATGCCGTGCTCCGCTTGTTTCTTGCAGCAGGCGCCGTCCCCGGCGCCTTGTCAGCCGATGCCATCGCGCCGGTGCGCCGGCAGCCTGCTGCCGCATTGAGCGCAAAAGACGTCGTCGGTGCCCAGCCCTTCCTTGAGGCAGTCCGGGCAGGTTCGGGTGCTGGATCCGGACGGTGTCTTGCGCTGAACCATCTCGGCCGTCACGATCCCGGTCGGAACCGCCAGAACGCCCCAGCCCATCAACATCATCAGCGAGGCTATCAGCCGGCCCAGATCGGTCTTGGGCGTGATGTCGCCGAAACCCACCGTGGTCATGGTGGTGATGGCCCAATAGACACTGGTCGGAATGCTGGTGAAGCCGTTGGCCGGGCCCTCCACCACGTACATCAGCGTTCCCATGATCAGCACGACCATGCACACGGTCGCCAGGAAGACCAGGATCTTGCGCCGGCTGCCGGCCAGCGCGGCGGCCAGGTAACTGTATTCGGCAACGTACTGGGTCAGCTTCAGGATCCTGAAGATCCTGAGCAGCCGCAGCACCCGCACATCGATCAGCACATAGACTTCCGGGAACAGCAGGGCCAGGTAGGTCGGCAGCACCGAGACCAGGTCGACGATGCCGAAAAAACTCAGTGCGTAGCGCAGCCGGTTCTTCACGCAATAAAGCCGCGTCAGGTATTCGGCGCTGAACAGCAGCGTGAAGCACCACTCCAGCACCAGCAGCGGCTTGTCCAGTCTTGCGGAGACGCTCTGCATGCTGTCGAGCACCACCACCAGCAGCGAAAGCACGATGGCAGCCAGCAGTCCGATGTCAAACCAGCGCCCGGCGCGCGTGTCGGCCTCGAAGACAATGGTGTAGATGCGCGCCTTCAGGGCGGCGCTCTGGTGGGGACTCATAGGCTGCGATGCTAGCAAATGTCGGCTGCTGGCGTGCTGCGCGGGATCGTGTTAAGTTCCGCGCTGCCCTTCTTCATTGTCAGGATTCAAGATGACCGCGTTTCTGGTGGTAGACACTCTTCTGAAGGACCCCGGGCTTTACGAGCAGTACAAGCTGCTGGCAAGGCCCATGGTCGAAAAATTCGGCGGCCAGTACCTGGCGCGCGGCGGCGAGCTCTCGGTCAAGGAAAGCGCGCTCTGGACGCCGACACGGATGGTGCTGATCATGTTCCCTTCCAGCGCCCACATCGAGGCCTTCTACGGCTCGGCCGAATACCAGGAGCTGCTTGCGATCAGCAGGCAGTCCGCCGACAGAACGGTTTTTGCGCTGGAAGGCATCTGATGCGTCGCCCAAGCTGAAAGTACCGATGAACACGATTCAAGTTCTGGTCCGAAAGAACGACCTGTCCGACACCCGTCTGCGCCAGCTGCAGGACAGCGAGCTGGCGGCCGGCCAGGTGCAGGTCCGGATCGACGCCTTTGCGCTGACCTCGAACAACATCACCTACGCTGCGTTCGGCGAAGCGATGAACTACTGGCAGTTCTTCCCGACCGGCGAAGACGGCTGGGGCATGATTCCGGTCTGGGGTTTTGGCGAGGTCGTGCGCACCTCGCATCCGGAGCTGGCCCTGGGCGAAAGGCTCTACGGCTACTACCCGATGGCGTCCAGCGTGCTGCTGACCCCAGCGCGGGTGAAAGCCAGTGGCTTCAGCGATGCCGCCGCGCACCGGGCCGCGCTGCATTCCGTCTACAACCAGTATCTGCGCAGCGCCGCCGATCCGTTCTACACGCAGCAAACAGAAGATATCCAGGCGCTGCTGCGTCCCTTGTTCATCACCTCCTGGCTGATCGACGATTTTCTTGCCGACAATGATTTCTTTGGCGCCTCGACCCTGCTGCTGTCAAGCGCCTCCAGCAAGACGGCCTATGGCACCGCGTTCCAGCTGAGCCAGCGACAAGGAATCGACGTTATCGGCCTGACCTCGGCTGCCAACAAGGCTTTCTGTGAAAGCCTCGGATGCTACAGCCGCGTGCTCAGCTACGACGAGCTCGATCGGGTCGCGCCCGACAGCGCCAGCGTGTTTGTCGATTTTGCCGGCAACGCCGATCTGCGCCGCGCGATCCATGCCCGCTTTGCCAATCTCAAATACAGCTGTTCGATTGGCGGCACGCATGTGCAACAGCTCGGCAGCGCGAAGGACCTGCCAGGACCCCGGCCGACCCTGTTCTTTGCGCCGGCGCAGGTCAGCAAGCGGATCGCTGACTGGGGGGCGGGCGAGTTCACAGCGCGCATGGTGCAGGCCTGGCGCAACTTCTGCGCGCAAGTCGGCAGCGGCGACCCAAGCTGGGTGACGTTGCAGCGCAGCCGTGGCAGCGATGCCGCCTTGAGCGCCTATGCGCGCGTGCTGGCCGGTCGCGGCGATCCCCGCATCGGCCACATCCTGTCCCTGCTACAGTGAGCGGTGCCGGTCGGGTGCGGTCGTTGAAAGTTGAACACAAGTGAGGTTCCCATGGTGCAGGTAATGGTCTGGTTCAGGCGCGTGATGCTGTGGCTGGCGGGGCTGCTTGTGGCGCTGCTGGTGGCAGCGGTCGCCGGGCTGATGTATCTCAAAATTCCGCAGAACGCGGCGGGCATGGCGGCCAAGGGCGTCTGCTCGGCGGCGTTTGTCGCCGGGCGGCCGGCCCGGGACCTGATGGCGCAGGACGTGCTGCCGGCCAGTCCGGTGCTGTCGCTGATCAGCTTGTCGATCGATCAGGCGGACCGCAGCGTAACGGCCAGCTTTGCCGGCCTGACGACGCGCCGCGCGGTTTTGCTCGGCCAGCGCGGCTGCGTGCTGGATCTGGAGCCTGATGCGTCCGCCAGAGCCTATACGCCGGCGCCGGATCTCAGCCAGCCCTGGCCGATCGGCGAAGCTGCGCTGCCGGTGGCTCAATGGGGTTCCGGGGTCGATGCCGCCCGACTGGAAAAGGTGGCCGCCGACGCGTTCATAGGGGCCGGCGATCCGCTGGCCGGCAACGCGCGCGGCCTGGCCGTGCTGCAGCACGGGCGCATGCTGGTGCTGAAGAATGGCGCCGGATTTGGCCCAGGGACCGGCTTGCACGGCTGGTCCATGACCAAGACCGTGACCGGCATGCTGACGCACAAGCTCTCGGTCGAGGCCGGGCTGCCGGTCGAAGCCGCCGTGGTCGATGCATTCCGTGCCGGTCGCGAACCGGTCTGGCTGGCCGATTGGCGTGGCGACGCGCGCAGGAGCATCAAGGTAAGTGACCTGCTCTACATGCGCGATGGGCTGGCGACGACCGAAGACTATGAACCCTGGGGCTCTGTGCCCTACATGCTGTGGGGCACGCCGGATACGGCGGCCTGGGCTGCCGGTCATGCGGCCGACGCGGCGCCCGGCACGCGCTGGCGCTACCTGAGCGCAAGCGCCAATCTTCTTGCCGCGGTGGCGCGCGGCCGCTTTGCCTCGGATGCACAGTACTGGGCCTACCCCAGGACGGCGCTGTTCGACCCGATCGGAGCCAAGTCGGCTGTGCTGGAGACAGACAAGGCTGGCAACTGGGTCGGCTCGTCCTACCTGTGGGCGAGCGTGGGTGACTGGGCGCGCCTGGGGCAACTGATGCTTCAGGATGGCAGGTGGGGCGACCGGCAGGTGCTGCCGCCGGGATGGCTCAAGCTTGCCAGCACACCCGCTACCGCCGATGGAGAAGGCCGGGGCTACGGCGCGCAAAGCTGGCTCTACGGCAACCCGCAGGCCGGCCTGTGCAAAGCGCAAGCCGGCGTGCCCCCGGATACGGTCGTGATGGGCGGGCATTGGGGCCAGATCGTGGCCGTGATCCCGTCGCGGGACGCGGTCGTGGTACGCCTGGGCTGGACCTTCAAAAAAGGGCAGTTCGACGCCTGCAGACTGCTGGCCGACGTGCTGTCGGCGCTGCCGCGATAGGCCTGCAATCAAGCGGCAAGCGGCGCCGGCGTGGTTGAAACACCCTGCGCCAGCGCCGCCTGCAACTGGGCGTCCATCGCGCGCCGGAATCCTGCTCCGCCCTGCAGACGCTCCCAGTAGCGCTGCACCGGCGCCGGAAACTGCCCGGCCAGTTCGAGATAGCTGGCCAGCATCAGCGCGTAGCCGACCGAGATGTCAGCCACCGTCAGATGCTCGCCGCACAGGTAGGAGCGCTGCGACAGCACCGGATTGATGCCTTTGAGGCGGGCCAGGAACCAGCGTCGATAGTCTTCTTCGGCCTGCGGCAGGCGCCGTGCCGGCGGCTCGAAGCGCCCGTAGCGCAGCACGATGGTTTGGGGAAAGGTCAGAGTCGCCTCGCCAAAGTGCAGGCCGTTGAGAAAATTGCCGTACTCGGGATCACCCGGCTGCACCGACAGAGCTGAAGGTCCGTCGCGCGTGGCCAGGTAGTGGCAGATCGCGGCCGACTCCGTCATCGCCACAGCGCCGTCGAAAAAGGCGGGAACCGTGCCCAGCGGATTGATCTCCAGGTAGTCCCGCGCATGGCCCCGGGGCGGGAAGGGCAGCATCTTCAGAACGTAGGGCAAGCCGAGTTCCTCCAGCGTCCACAAGGGACGGAAGGAGCGGGCGCTCATGCAGTGAAAGAGAGTGATCATTCGAGGCAGGAGTTTAGGGCCTGTTCGATCGTGCAAGGGCAAAGAGAAGGCAATCGAGAGTCTATATCGGCGCTTCAGGCGCAACACAGGCGGACCATAGTCCGCTGCATTTGCCCCCAATGCCGATTGCGGGCCGGGCAAGCTCGGCAGGGCTTGATAGATCGGAAGGCTCGGACGATGGAACAATGGTTCAACTGGAGATCCCTCAGGACAAGAGTCACGTTGCTGACGCTTGTCGTCTGCGCCATCTGCATCTGGACCTTTACCGTCTTGGGCAGCCGGATACTGCGCTCCGATATGCAAAAACAGTTGGGGGAGCAACAGTAAAGCACTGTTTCGCTGGTGCGGCATCCCTGCTAAAGTTCCCGCAGCCCTCCCTTCAGGAACCCAGCCACCATGCCAGAACACTCTTTGCGCCTCGCGCTGCTCGCCAGCGCGCTGTTTATCGGTTTTGCGACCAGCCGGGCGGCATCGGTCGCACCGGTTGCCGCGGAACACGGCATGGTGGTGACTGCGCACCATCTGGCGACCCGGGTCGGCGTTGACGTGCTCAAGCGCGGCGGTAACGCGGTGGACGCCGCGGTCGCCGTCGGCTACGCGCTGGCGGTGGTCTATCCGGCGGCGGGCAATCTCGGCGGGGGCGGATTCATGACGCTGCAACTGGCCGACGGGCGCAAGACCTTTCTGGACTTTCGCGAAAAGGCGCCATTGGCGGCCACCGCCAGCATGTACCTGGATTCGAATGGCGATGTCGTGAAGGGACTGAGCACAAGGGGTTATCTGGCGGTGGCGGTGCCGGGTTCGGTGGCCGGGCTGGAGATGGCGCGCGTCAAGTACGGCAGCCGCTCTCGCGCTGCGCTGATGGCGCCCGCAATCGGGCTGGCCGAGCGTGGTTTTGCGTTGCGGCAGGGTGATGCGGACCTGCTGCAGGTCGCCAGCGACGACTTGCGCGGCGACGCGCCGTCGGCAGCGATCTTCCTGAACAGGAACGAGCCCTTGCGCAGCGGTCAGCGGCTGGTGCAGAAAGATCTGGCGAAAACCCTGAGGCTGATCAGCCGCAACGGCGCGGATGGCTTCTACAAGGGGCCGGTGGCCAGGGCGCTGGTGGCCGCCAGCAAGACCGGCAAGGGCCTGCTGACCCAGGCTGATCTGGACCGCTACGCAGTGCGCGAGCTCGCGCCGGTCGAATGCGACTACCGGGGTTATCACATCGTGTCGGCGCCGCCGCCGAGCTCTGGCGGTGCGGTGATCTGCGAGATCCTCAATATCGTCGAGGGCTACCCGCTCAAGGCGCTGGGCTTCCGCTCCGCGCAGGCGGTGCACTACCAGATCGAGGCCATGCGCCACGCCTACCTGGACCGCAACAGCTACCTCGGAGACCCCGATTTCGTGAAGAATCCGCTCGAGCGTCTGCTCGACAAGACTTACGCGGCGAAAATCCGCGCCGCCATCGATCCGGCCAGGGCCGGCGTCTCGAAAGAACTCAGGCCCGGCGTCGAACCGCACGAGGGCAGCAACACCACGCACTATTCGATCGTCGACAAGGACGGCAACGCGGTGGGCGTCACCTACACCCTGAACGACTGGTTCGGCGCCAGGGTGACAGCCGCGGGCACCGGCGTGCTGCTGAACAACGAGATGGACGACTTCACGATCAAGGTCGGCGTGCCCAACATCTATGGCCTGGTGCAGGGCGAGGCCAACGCGATCGCGCCGGGCAAGCGCCCGTTGAGCTCGATGAGCCCGACCATCGTCTCGCAGCACGGCAAGCCTGTCATGGTGCTGGGAACGCCCGGTGGCAGCCGCATCATCACGACCGTCACGCACGCGATCCTGAACGCGATCGACTACGGCATGAACGTGCAGGAGGCGGTGGACGCGCCGCGCTTTCACCAGCAGTGGCTGCCCGATCTGACCTATGTGGAAGCCTTTGGCATCAGCCCCGACACGCGCAGCATCCTGCTCGGGATGGGGCACCAGCTGGGTGATGCGCCGCCGGCCAACCATCTGGCGGCGATCCTGGTCGGCGCACCCTCGCTGGGCGCCAAACCGGTCGGCAGGAACCGCTTCTACGGCGCCAACGACCCGCGCCGCAACACCGGGCTGGCTCTGGGCTATTGAAGCCCCGGCGAGCGGCCGCCGGCTAGAGCCGCTTGCGCGCGAATTGCTGGATCCGTTGCGCCGTGTCCTGGTCCGCAAAGCAGGCCATCGCCGCCTTCTGCTCGAGCTCGAGCGCTGTGGCCAGCTGCGTCTGCAACTGGCTGGTCAAAAGGCGCTTGAGGCGCGCGGTGGCCGTTGCCGAGCGGGTCGCGACCTGCGCCGCCAAGCCGATTGCCGCAGGCAGCATGGCCTCGGCGGTCGTGACCCGGTTCACCAGACCGAGCTGTTGCAGCGCCTGCGCGCTGTGGCGCTCTCCGAGCACGATCAGCTCCATCGTGCGCTGATGCCCGAGCGCCTGCGGCAGCAGGTGCGTGACGCCACCGGTGACGAAATGGCCCAGCGCCATCTCGGGAAAGAAGCAGACCAGGCTGTCGGCCGCCACCACCATGTCGCAATTGAGCACCCATTCAAAGCCGCCGCCAACCGCGTAGCCATGCACGGCGCCGATCACCAGCTTGGGGCCGAACATGATGTCGCGCGTGATCTGCTGGATGCGGTCGCAGTGCAAGGCGATCGAGGCCGGACTCTCAGCCTGCTGATCGAACTCCTTCAGGTCGTCGCCGGCGCAAAAGGCCCGACCGGCGCCGGTCAGCACAATGCATCCGGTGGACGGGTCGTCTTGCGCCTGCTGCAGCGCCGCATGCAGGTCCACCAGCAGGTCGCCGCCAATGGCGTTCAGGCGCTCGGGACGATTGAGGGTGACCACGGACACGCGATCCAGCTTGCTGATCTCGGCATATTTCATCGGATACTCCTTTGGTTTTCGCAGTCCCAGGTGTCGGCGGTGACCCCCAGCTGGCGCAGTCTGAATTTCTCCACCTTGTCGGTCGGCGTCTTCGGCAACTGCGGCAAGAAGCGCAGATAGCGCGGCAGCATGAAGCGCGCCATGCGCTGGGCGCAAAATTCCGTCAGCGCGGCGGCGTCGGCGGGCGCGTCGGGACGCAGCACGACGCAGGCCATGACTTCTTCTTCCGTCATCTCGCTGGGCACGCCGAAGACCGCGCATTCCAGCACGGCCGGGTGCTGTTCGATCAGCATTTCGACCTCGGCGGCAGAAATGTTTTCGCCGCGCCGGCGCACGATGTCCTTGCGCCGGCCGACGAAGTAGAAGTAAGCGTCGGCGTCCTGGCGCAGCAGGTCGCCGGTGTGGAACCAGAGGTCGCGAAAAGCCGCCAGGGTCGCCTCCGGCATGCCGTAGTAGCCGTGCATGATGAGCGAGGGCTCGTTCGCCCGGATCACCAGTTCGCCGACCTGTCCCACCGGCACCTGAAAGCCGTCCTCGTCCAGCAGCCGCAGGTCGAACGGGCCGGACAGCGTGCCGCACGAGCCGATCCGCCGCGGCGCTCCGAGTGGCGGAAATATCATGGCGCCGGCTTCGGTCAGGCCGTACAGTTCAATCAGCCGGCAGCCAAAGCGCGCCTCGAATTCCGGCGCCCAGCCGGGCAGCGGCACGCCCCAGCCCAGGCGCGCGCAGTGATCGCGGTCCTGCGGCGTCGCCGGCTGCTTCCACAGCATCGTCAGCGTGGCGCCCATGAAGTCGAATACGGTGGCCTTCAGCGCCCGCATCTCATCCCAGTAGCGCGACACGCTGAAGCGCTCGCCGATCGCCGCCACGCCGCGCAGCAGCAGGGCCGGGGCGATCGTCATCACGGCGGCGTCGAGGTGAAACATCGGGTAAGGGCAGTACAGCACGTCATCGGCCGTCAGTCCCAGCCCCTGGATCATCAGACTCGCCTGGCCGAGCACGAAGCGGTGCGGGATCATGGCGGCCTTGGAGCGACCGGTCGTACCCGATGTGTAGAGCAGCAGGCAGAGCTCTGAAAAGCCAATCGCGGGGAAGGTCGCGGCTGAAGCCGTTGCTGCCTGCAGCGTGTCCATGCCAACGTATCCGGGCGGCGGCTCGCCACCGACGATGACGACCTTTTCAATGTGGAGCAGCGATTCACGCACCTCGCAGAGTTGCGGCTGCAGGCAGCCATGCGCCAGCAGCAGCCGGCTTTGCACAAGATTGAGCGCATCGCTCAGCACCTGCCCCCGGAACGCGGTGTTGACCGGTGCGGCGACCGCACCAATCTTGGCCAGCGCAAACCAGAGCAGCGCGAACTCGATGCAGTTGGGCAGCATCAGACTGACGTTGTCGCCGCGGCGAACGCCTTGCGACTGCAAGCCGGCGGCGAGTTGATCGGAGGCGACGTCGATCTGACGGTAGCTCCATTCGCCATTCATCATCCGGATGAAGGGTCGGTCCGGGACCTCGCTCGCAGCCTGTCGCAACTCGGCCGCCAGCGAATTGGCAAAGTGAGGCGGCAGGCCGCCAACGGTGTCGGGTGTCATGGATTTGTTGCGAGCGCGTTACGGGTCGTACAGGCGACATGCTACCGCGACCGAGCACCGGTCCCCGCAGCCGAGCGACTGACGCGGCGCCAGTTCCCGATCCGGTGGCCGGCATCGGTGCGCATTTGCCGATCCCGGGTGCTGTGGCGCTCAGGCGAGAATCGGGTATCAGACTACACTTTCAACCCTGAAGTTCGCTGCCTGCCCGAGTCCGGGCATGACGATCTTTCACCCCCAGCACAATGATTACCGTCCAGATCGACTCCGCCATCGGCACCATCACCCTCAATCACGAGGCCAAACGCAACGCGCTCTCGGAGCAACTCGTCAACGAGGTGGTTGCGGCGCTGGCCGAATTCTCCAAACAGGACATCCGCTGTGCGGTGCTGCGGGCCGCGCCCGGCGCCAAGGTCTGGTCGGCGGGTCACGATGTTTCCGAGCTGCCCGCGGCCGGGCAAGATCCGCTCGGCTGGCGCGATCCGCTGCGGCAACTGATCCGTGAACTGGAAAACTTCGCCGCGCCGGTGATTGCGATGATCGAGGGCAGTGTCTGGGGCGGCGCCTGCGAGGCGGCATTCGCGTGCGACCTCGTCATTGCCACTCCAGAGGCGACTTTTGCCGCGACGCCGGCACGACACGGCGTGCCCTACAACGTCTCGGGCCTGCTGACCTTTCTGAACGCCGCACATATCCACATCGCCAAGGAAATGCTGTTTGGCGGCGAGCCGATTCCCGCTAGCCGACTGGAGAGAA
>JBMOJJ010000292.1:0-4772 GCA_049315845.1 Rhodoferax sp. | reverse complement strand
CCAAGAAGCTGCGCGAGCTGAGCTTCCTGAACAACGGCGTCAAGATCCGCCTGGTAGACGAGCGCAACCAGAAGGAAGACACCTTCGCCTTCGCCGGTGGCGTCAAGGGTTTCGTGCAGTTCATCAACACCGGCAAGAAGGTGCTGCACCCCACGATCTTTGGTGCCATTGGCGAGAAGGTCAGCGACCAGGGCACCACCATCACAACCGATGTGGCGATGCAGTGGAACGATGGCTACAGCGAGAACGTGCTGTGCTTCACCAACAACATCCCGCAGCGTGACGGTGGCACCCATCTCACCGGCTTGCGCGCAGCAATGACGCGCGTGATCAACAAGTACATCGACGACAACGAACTGGCCAAGAAGGCCAAGGTGGAGATCAGCGGCGATGACATGCGTGAGGGCTTGTGCTGCGTGCTCAGCGTGAAGGTACCCGAGCCCAAGTTCTCCAGCCAGACCAAGGACAAGCTGGTCAGCAGCGAGGTGCGCGGCCCGGTGGAAGACATCGTGAGCCGCCTGCTCCACGACTATCTGCAGGAGCGTCCCGCCGACGCCAAGATCATCGTCGGCAAGATCATCGAGGCCGCGCGCGCGCGCGAGGCGGCCCGCAAGGCGCGCGACATGACGCGCCGTAAAGGCGTGCTCGACGGCATGGGTCTGCCGGGCAAGCTGGCGGATTGCCAGGAAAAAGACCCGGCGCTGTGCGAGATCTACATCGTCGAGGGTGATTCGGCAGGCGGCTCCGCCAAACAGGGCCGCGATCGCAAGTTCCAGGCCATCCTGCCCTTGCGCGGCAAGATCCTGAACGTGGAAAAGGCACGCTATGAAAAGCTGCTCACCAGCAACGAAATCCTGACCCTGATCACCGCGCTGGGAACCGGCATCGGCAAGGCCGGCGGCAGCACCGGCAGCGACGATTTCAACGTCGCCAAGCTGCGCTACCACCGCATCATCATCATGACCGACGCCGACGTCGACGGCGCCCACATCCGAACCCTGCTGCTCACTTTCTTCTATCGCCAGATGCCGGAACTGGTCGAGCGCGGCCACATCTACATTGCCCAGCCGCCGTTGTACAAGGTGAAGGCGGGCAAGGAGGAATTGTACCTGAAGGACGCTGGCGCGCTGGACAGCTTTCTGCTGCGCATCGCGCTGGTCAATGCGTCCGTGCATACCGGCGGCGAAAACGGCAGCACCCTCAGCGGCGAAACGCTGGCTGAACTGGCGCGCAAGCACCAGCTGGCGCAAGCCGTGATCGCACGTCTGCGCAACTTCATGGACGCCGAAGCGCTGCGTTCGGTGGCGGACGGTGTTGCGCTGAACCTGGACACGGTGGCGGACGCAGAAGCTTCAGCCACCGCGCTGCAAGCCAGGCTGCCCGATGCCGAGGTGGCTGGGGAGTTCGATGTGCGCACCGACAAGCCCATTTTGCGCATCAGCCGGCGACACCATGGCAACGTCAAGAGCAGCGTGCTGACGCAGGATTTTGTGCACGGCGCCGACTATGCGGCGCTGGCCGAAGCAGCCAACACCTTCAAGGGACTGCTGAGCGACGGCGCAAGGGTGATGCGCGGCGAAGGCGAGCGCCAAAAGGAAGAGAAGGTCAATGACTTCCGCGAAGCGATGGCCTGGCTGATCGCGCAGGCTGAACACGCCACCTCGCGCCAGCGCTACAAAGGCCTGGGTGAAATGAACCCGGCACAGTTGTGGGAAACCACGATGGACCCTACCGTGCGGCGCCTGCTTCGGGTGCAGATCGACGACACCATCGAAGCCGACCGGGTCTTCACGATGCTGATGGGTGACGAGGTCGAACCACGCCGCGATTTCATTGAAACCAACGCGCTGCGGGCGGGCAATATTGACGTGTGACGTTGCCGGACGCATGGACGATGAGCAAGGTCGGGTTTGTGTTTCCTGGGCAGGGCACCCACTATGTCGGCATGGGGATGGAACTGGCCGATCGCTATCGCGAGGCGTCTGACGTCTTTGAGCAGGCCAATGATGTCATGGGCATGGACATCCGCCAACTCTGTCGCGAGGGACCGGAGTCTGAACTGGTCAGAACGGAAAACGCTCAGCCCACCATCCACACCGCGACCATCGCCCTGCTGAAGGTGGTAGAAAGCCATGGGTTTTGCGCCCATGTGACGGCCGGATTCAGTCTTGGCGAGTACGCGGCGCTGGTCTACGGCGGGGTCTTGCAGTTTGAAGACAGCGTCAGGCTGGTGCAGCAGCGCGGTATGTTCATGCAGAACGCAGTGCCGCAGGGCGTCGGCAGGATGTGCTTGATCACCGGGCTGGAACGGCCCGAGGTCCGGCAAATCGTGACCGAAGCAAGCAATCTGGGCTTGATCGAATGCTCCAACTTCAATTGCCCCCGGCAAATCATCGTCGCCGGCCATGCGCCGGCCGTCGAGAAAGCGGCCGAACTGGCGCGCTTGCGGGGAGCGAGCGCCACTGCGTTCCTCAATGTCAGCGGTCCGTTCCACACCAGCTTGCTGAAAGAGGCTGGCCAGCAGTTGTCTGAACTGCTGCAGAGCGTCCCCTTGGGGCAGGCCAGGAAGAAAATTGCCAGCAATGTCACAGCCCAATATGTGACCGGCAACGACGATATCCGGCAATTGCTAAAGGAACATGTTTACAAACCGGTTCAGTGGGAGGGCTGCATCAACACGATGCTCGATGACGGTGTCGATACCTTTGTTGAAATCGGACCCCGGCATTCGCTGACGACCTACAACCAGCAGACGGCGCTGCAGCGGGGCATCCGGGTGCGCTGCCTTCATGTCGAGAATCTTGAAACGCTGGGGGCTTTCCTGCGTGAAATGGAGCGTGCCGCCTAGTCGAAAGTTGCGTCAAGGACCCGAACTGCCAGAATAGGGGCAAATATTGGCAGGCACGCCCGTCACCGTGAAGAATACAAGTTCTTGATCCGAGACCACATGACAACCGAGACCGGCAGCAAAGGCCGCAGACAAAGCAGCAACCCGCCCGCGCATGACCTGTGGGTTTGGCCGCGACTGCGAGCCGGTTCTGCGCTTGCCGAATGGTTGTTGCTCGCAACATTGCTGCTGGTCCTGGGCGGCGCCATAGGCTGGTATCTGTATTCGCAGTACCGGACTGTCGATTCGCAGGAGCGCAAGCGGCTGAGCAATCAGGCGCAGACCCTGGAAAAGAACCTGGCGCCACAACTGCTGCTGGCCAATCGCGTGATCGAAGGCATCCTGCATGACATTCCCTCCTGGCGGGCGCAAAACGACGGATTCAAGGCCGCCAATCGTCAGTTGAAGGGCATCAACAACACCTTGCTCGACATTCGGCCGATCTCGGTGATCGCAGCGGACGGCCATGTGATCGCCTCCAGCGAGGAAGCGCTGCTCGGCATGAACTTCAGCCAAAGCGACTACTTTCAGACTGCCGTCAAAGACCCCGATCCGGCAATTCTTCACGTCAGCGCCCCTTACAAGACAGTCCTTGACACTTTGGTGATCAGCTTGTTTCGCGCCATCACCGGGCCGCATGGCGAATTCGCTGGCATCGTGATCGTGACCGCTGTCCCGGAGTATTTTTCCACCTTGCTGGATTCGATCCGTTATTCGCCGAGCGTGAGAGCTGCCATTGTGCATGGCGATGGCAGGCTGTTTCTTTCATCGCCGCCAGTTGCGGGAATTCTGGGAATGGATCTGACCGTAGCGGGCAGTTTTTTCACCCTGCATCGGCAGAGCAATCGGCCGGTCAGCCTGCTGGTTGGCGCGGTCCGTTCAACCGGCGAAGAGCGCATGATGGCCCTGCGCACGATACAACTCGCGGCGCCACCGATGGACAAGCCACTGATAGCGGCCGTGGGTCGCGACCTGCAGAGCATCTTTGCTCCCTGGCGTCAGGATGTCCACTGGCTTGGGGGAATGTTTGGCGTGGTGGTTCTGATCGCAGTCGGTAGCCTGTTTCTATACCAGCGCCGCCGGCAAGAGGCGGGGTCCGCAGAATACGCGCGAAAAGTCGGTGAAGACCAGCTGAGCCTGTTCTACGCACAGGACATTGTCGGCATGACCATTACGTCGCCGAAAAAAGGCTGGATCCGTGTCAATGAGCATCTTTGCAGCATGCTCGAGTATTCAGAGCAGGAGTTGCGGGCTTTGACTTGGGCGCAAGTCACGCATCCCGACGATCTCGCGGCCGATGTTGAGCAATTCGACAGGCTGCTGGCCCATGAAATTGATGGGTATCGCATGGAAAAACGATTTGTCACCCGCAGCGGAGGCACCGTCTCCACCAATCTGGTGGTGCGTTGTGTTCGAGCAGCGGACGGCGATGTGGACTTTGTGACGGCGGTGGTCGAGGACATCACCGAGCGCAAGAAGGTCGAAGCGGCCCTGAGAGAAAGCGAGCAACGCTACCGCACGATGGTGGAGTGGACGCCGGAGCCGATTGCCGTTCATCGCGGCTACACGATACTGTATGCCAATCCCGCTGCCATCAAGATGTTTGGCGCGAGTTGCGCGAGCGATTTGACCGGTACATCGTTGCTCGATCGGGCCCACCCTGACTGTCATCAGATCGCTATGAGCCGTACGGAAAACTACGGCAACCGTGGCCTGGACGTACCGATGCTTGAGCTGAAGATGCTCAGGATGGATGGAGCCGTGATCGACGTCGAGATCCAGGGCACGGCGATTTTCTACGATGGAGAAAGAGTCCGTCAGTCCTCGATGCGCGACATCAGCGCGCGCAAGGCCGTCGAAGCGGCGCTCGAAGCGGCCCGGCTGA
>JBMOJJ010000291.1:0-4788 GCA_049315845.1 Rhodoferax sp. | reverse complement strand
TCGTGCACATAGACTTCCAGCAGGATGGCGCCATCGACGGCAAACGGAATGATGTGGCTGCGCTCGACGCCGTCTTTGCAGGCCTTGACGCAGTGCTGCAGGTAGAACGCGGTGTCCGTGGGCTGGCTGGCGGCCGGCAATTCGGTGAGCAGTTGCTCGGCAGCCGCCAGCGGCAGTTCGGTGTCAATCGGGTTGTCGTCGCTTTCGGGCTGGCCAGGGTGGATGCGGATGCCCGGAATTTCGGTCACAAAGATCAGTTTGTCAGCCTGCAGCGCGCTGGCCACCGAGGTCGCGACTTCTTCCATGGTCAGGTTGAACGCCTCGCCGGTGGGTGAAAAACCGACCGGCGAGAGCAGCACCATCGCGCCAAAGTCGAGCGTCTTCAGAATGCCCGCCGTATCGACCTTGCGCACCAGACCGGAGTGCTGAAAATCGATTCCGTCGACGATCCCGACCGGCCGCGCGGTCAAAAAGTTGCCCGAGATCACCCGCACCGTCGCGCCGGCCATCGGCGTGTTGGGCAGACCCTGGCTGAACGCGGCCTCGATTTCATACCGCAATTGCCCGGCGGCTTCCTGCGCGCAGTCCAGCGCGACGCCATCGGTGATTCGCATGCCGTGCGAATAGATCGAGGCGTGCCCTTTGGCGCTGAGCTGTTCATTGACCTGGGGCCGAAACCCGTGGACCAGCACCACCTTCACGCCCATGCTCTGGATCATGGCCAGGTCCTGCGCCAGATTTTGCAGCTTGCCGGCTGCGATCGCCTCGCCCGCTATGCCGACGACAAAGGTCTGGTTGCGGAACTTGTGGATATAGGGCGCGACCGATCGAAACCAGGGCACGAAGGTAAAGTTGAAAACTGAGGACATGAAACTAGATTTGAAGCTTGCGCTGATAATTGACCGCTGTCACCATGTTCATTCTGACCGAAGTTTCGCACTTGTCCGCCATTCCCCTAAAAATCGAGTTTCCAGAGTCGCTGCCAGTGTCGGGTAAACGCGACGAGATCATGGCCGCGCTGCGCCAGAATCAGGTGATCATTGTCTGTGGCGAAACCGGCTCTGGAAAAACCACCCAGCTGCCCAAGATTGCGCTGGCGATGGGGCGTGGCAAGTTGAATCAGCCGCCCGGGCTCGGGAAGTTGATCGGCCACACACAGCCGCGCCGGATTGCCGCAAGCAGTGTCGCCAAGCGCATCGCTGAGGAGTTGGGCACGCCGCTGGGCGATGTGGTGGGCTACAAGGTGCGGTTTCAGGACCGGCTGAGCCGCAATGCGTCGGTCAAGCTGATGACCGACGGTATCCTGCTGGCGGAAACACAGACCGATCCGCTTCTCAAGGCCTATGACACGCTGATCATCGATGAGGCGCATGAGCGCAGTTTGAATATCGACTTTCTGCTCGGTTACCTGCGCCAGATCTTGCCGCGCCGGCCGGACCTGAAGATCGTCGTGACCTCGGCCACGATCGATGCACAGCGCTTTGCCGAGCACTTTGCGTCCAGAGCCGGACCCGCTCCGGTGCTCATGGTCTCCGGACGCATGTTTCCGGTCGAGCAGCGCTATCGTCCGTTTGAAGAGTCGCGTGACTATGACCTGAATTCGGCCATCGCCGACGCGGTCGACGAGCTCTGGCGCGACGTCCACCACGGCGGCGACATTCTGGTTTTCCTGCCGGGAGAGCGGGAAATTCGCGAGGCTGCCGACCATTTGCGCGCTCACCTCAGTCATCAGCCGCTGTTTCGCGCGGCTGAAGTTCTGCCGTTGTTTGCGCGTTTGTCGCAAGCCGAACAGGACCGGATCTTCGAGGCTCACAGCGGACGCCGCATTGTGCTGGCAACCAACGTTGCGGAAACCTCGCTCACGGTCCCGGGCATACGCTATGTGATCGACGCCGGTACAGCGCGCCTGAAGCGTTACAGCTTTCGCAGCAAGGTCGAGCAGTTGCTGGTCGAGCCGATCAGCCAGTCGTCCGCCAACCAGCGAGCCGGACGCTGCGGCCGGGTGGCCGACGGCATCTGCATCAGGCTCTATGAACAGCAGGACTTCGATGGTCGGGTGCGCTTCACCGAGCCGGAAATCCTGCGCAGTTCGCTGGCCGGCGTGATCCTGCGGATGAAATCGCTGCACTTGGGCGTGGTGGAAGACTTTCCGTTCATCGAACGACCCTCGGGCCGCGCGATCGCTGACGGCTATTTGCTGCTGGCCGAACTGGGTGCGGTGGATGAGGCGAACGAGCTGACCGCCGTGGGTCAGGAACTCGCCAGGCTGCCATTGGACCCGCGCGTCGGCCGGATGATTCTGGAGGCCCGATCCCGGGGCGCGATGGACGAGGTGCTGGTGATCGCTGCGGCGCTGAGCGTGCAGGACGTGCGCGACCGCCCGATGGAGGCGCAGGCCCAGGCTGATCAGGCGCACGCCAAGTTTGACGATGAGAAGAGCGAATTCACCGGTTATCTGAAGCTCTGGAAGTGGATCAATGGAGCCAAGGGCGGCGAAGGACAGCACAAATTGTCCAACCGCCAGTACGACCAGCTGCTGCGCCAGAATTTTGTCAATATCCGGCGCGTTCGCGAGTGGCGCGACATCCATTCTCAGCTGCACACCGTGGTGACCGAACACAAGTGGCGGATCAACACGGCGCCGGCCGGTTACGAGCAATTGCATCTTTCGATGTTGTCGGGTTTGCTCGGCAATATTGGCTGCAAGCTCGACACGGAAGGTGCCCAGGGCGAGTACCTGGGCGCGCGCGGCATCAAGTTCTATCCGCATCCGGGTGCCCATCTGGTCAGGAAGCCGGGGCGCTGGATCGTGGCGGCCGAACTGGTGGAAACCACGCGCCTTTTTGGACGCGGCATTGCCGCCATCGAGCCGCAGTGGCTGGAGCAGGCGGCCGTTCATCTGTTGCGAAAGCAGCTGCTCGATCCGCATTGGGAGAAGAAGGCCGCGGAGGTGGTGGCGCTGGAGCGTGCGACGCTTTATGGCCTCGTGATCTACAGCGGGCGACGCGTCAACTACGGTCGGGTTGACCCGCACGCTGCGCGCGAGATCTTTATCCGGCAGGCTTTGGTCGACGGGCAGTGGGAGACCAAATTGCCATTCCTGGAAGCCAACCAGAAACTGATCAGGCAGGTGGAGGACCTTGAGCACAAGTCGCGCCGCCAGGATGTGCTGGTGGATGATGAACTGATCTACGCCTTCTACGACCAGCAACTGCCAGCCGACATTTGCAGCGGCTACAGCTTCGAGAACTGGTACAGCGAACAGATCAGGACGCAGCCAAAGCTGCTTCTGCTGACGCGTGAGGAATTGATGCGGCATGAGGCCGCCGGCATCACCACCGACGCGTTTCCAAGGGCCGTGCGTCTGGGGGGCATTGATTGCGCCTGCAGCTACCTGCATGAACCGGGTGACGCGAAGGATGGCCTGACGGTGACCGTGCCCTTGTTCGTGCTGAATCAGGTCAATGAGGAACGATGTGAATGGCTGGTGCCGGGCATGCTGAAAGACAAGATCCAGGCGCTGATCAAGACACTGCACCAGCGTCCGCGATCGCGGCTGGTGCCGCTGCCCGAAACCGCGGGCAAGATGGCGCAAGCGCTGAACGTGCCTGAAGTCTTTGGCCAGGGTTCCCTGCTCGACGCTGTGCTGAAGCTGGTGCGCCAGGCCACGTCGCTGGATATTGTTCGCGCCGACATCAAGCTCGACGTGCTTGCGCCCCATTTCTTCATGAATCTGCGGGTCGTGGACGAACACGGCCGCCAGCTGGGCACGGGCCGCAACGTCGCGGCGATCAAAGCCGATCTCGGAGCGCAGGCGCGCGGTGCGTTCCAGGCGCTGGCGGGCCTGAAGCTGGCGCGCGTTGCCGGCGACCCTGCGCTCGTCATGCAAGGTGAGGCCGCGCCCGCCAGCACAGGACGGCCAAGCCGGGATCTGCAAGCGCCGGCAACGGCCCTGGCCGGGCAGCGCTATACCGACTGGACCTTTGGCGAGTTGCCGGAACTGCTCGAAATCCAGAAAGCCGGCCAGACGCTGATTGGCTATCCAGGCCTGGTCGACGCCGGTGACGCGGTGTCGATCGAGGTCTTTGACGAGCCTGACGCTGCGGCGGCGAGACACCGGATCGGCCTGCGCCGCCTGTTTTCACTGCAGATCAGGGATGCGCTCAAATACCTTGAAAAGAACATCCCCGAGCTGCAGAAAATGGCGGTTCTCTTCACCCAGGTTGGCAAGGCTGCCGACGGCGCCGTTGGCGGCACGCTGGAAGAGCTGCGCGAGCAGATCATCGCGGTGGCGCTTGACCGGGCCTTTTTGCTGGAGCCGCTGCCGGCAAATGAAGCCGACTTCAGGCGCCGCCTTGACGAGGGCAGGGGGCGGCTCACCCTGATCGCCAGTGAAGTGGCGCGTCTGGCAGCGGCTGTGCTGACCGAGTATTCCTGCGCCGCGCGCAAGATCAAGGACAGCAGGAATGCGCCGGAGGCGAGCTCCGACGCCGCACAGCAGCTGGCGCGGCTGATGCCAAAGCGCTTTCTGCTTCAGACGCCCTGGACGGCCTTGCAGCACTATCCACGCTACCTGAAGGCGATCACCGCACGGCTTGAAAAGTACCGCGCCGATCCGGCCCGCGACGCTGCGCGCGCTGCTGAGTTGCGCCCGCTGGAACAGCGTTACTGGCGTCTGCTGGCCGAGCGCAAGGGAGCGCTCGACGCGCGTCTGCAGGAGTTTCGCTGGCTGCTGGAAGAACTGCGCGTGAGCTTCTTCGCGCAGGAACTGCGCACGCCGCAGCCGGT
>JBMOJJ010000290.1:0-4794 GCA_049315845.1 Rhodoferax sp. | reverse complement strand
GCCAGCAGCATGCCGGCGTCGATCGAGGGGTAGCCCATGAACTGCTGCAACCACAGCGGCAGCAGCACGACATTGCCGAAAAACAGACCATAGCCGACCGAGATCGCCAGTGTACCGGCCCAGAAGTTGCGTTGCCTGAACAGCCGCAGATCGACCACCGGATGTTCTTCGGTCAGTTCCCAGGCCAGGAAGAACGCGCAGCCGACCAGCGCCACCAGACCCAGCGCGACCACCTCCGGCGAGTGAAACCAGTCGAGTTCCTTGCCTTTGTCGAGCATGATCTGCAGGGCGCTGACCCACAGCACCAGCAGGCCCAGGCCGACCGCATCGATCGGCAGCTTGTGCGTCGCGCTTTCGCGCTTGTGGTAGATCGACCAGACCATGAAGGCCGACAGCAGCCCGACCGGAATGTTGATGTAGAAGATCCAGGACCAGTAGATGTTGTCGGTGATCCAGCCGCCCAACAGCGGGCCCAGCACCGGTGCCACCAGCGTCGTGATCGCCCACAGCCCCATCGCCAGCCCGGCCAGCGCCGGCGGGTAGCTGCCCAGCAGCAGGCCCTGCGAGAGCGGGATCATCGGTCCGGCGACAAAGCCCTGCAGCGCGCGAAACACGATCAGGGTTGTCATGTTGGGCGCCAGGCCGCAGAGCCAGGAGGCCAGCACGAACAGCAGCACGCTGGTGACGAACAGGCGCACCTGGCCGAAGCGTTGCGACAGCCATCCGGTCAGCGGCAGCGCGATCGCGTTGGCGACGCCGAAGCTGGTGATGACCCAGGTGCCCTGGTTGGTGCTGACACCCAGATCACCGGCGATCGCCGGCAGCGAAACATTGGCAATCGACGAGTCCAGCACGTTCATGAAGGTCGCCAGCGAGAGCGCGATCGTTCCCCACAGGCGGGCCGAGCCCTGCAGCGGCGGCAGCTGACCGGTATGCGGTGCCGTCATGCCGACTCAGGGCCGGCCCATATTGGCCGCCACAATTTTGCGCACCTCTTCCGCGGCGCCGCTGTCGAGCGACTGATAGACCGTGGTCTGCACCAGCGCCGCGGCTCGCGGCGCATCGGCCAGCATCCGGCCCCCCTGCCGGCTGACGTCGACCGTCGCCTCCATCGACAGGCCGACGCGCAAGGGGTTCTTGCCGACCTCGACCGCATCCAGCGTCACGCGCACCGGCACGCGCTGCACCACCTTGATCCAGTTGCCGGTGGCATTTTGCGCCGGCAACAGCGCAAAGGCGGCGCCGGTGCCCACACCCAGACCCGCGACCACGCCCTTGTATTCGACCTTCTTGCCGTACAGATCGGCTGTCAGCCTGACGCTCTGCCCGATCCGGATGTTGCGCAACTGGACTTCCTTGAAATTCGCATCGACCCACAGCTGATCGAGGGGAATGAGCGACATCAGCGGCGTGCCGGCGGCCACGCGCTGGCCGAGCTGGACCGTGCGTCGCGCGACAAAGCCATCGACCGGCGCCGGCAGTGCAACACGCTGCGAGGCCAGCCAGGCCTCGCGCACCCTGGCCGCGCCCGCCAGAACGCTGGGGTGCTGGTCGATCGCGGTGCCGTCGGTCATGGCCTGGTTGCTGAGAAGTTGTTGCTTTGCCGCCGCCACGCCCGCCTGGGCTGCGCTCAACGCGTTGCTGGCGCTGGCCAGTTGCGCCTTCGCGTGATTCAATTCTTCGGTGGAGACGGCAGCGTTCTGACCGAGTGACTGGCGCCGGTTCAGGTCATCGGTGGCGCGGGCGATATCGGTCTGCGCCTTCGCCACGTCGGCTTCGCGCAGCGTGATCTGCGCCGCCAGCGTGCCATTGTTGGCATACAGCGTTCGCACCTGTCGCACCGCCTGCGCCAGTCCGGCTCTGGCCTGGTCCAGCGCGACGCTGGCGTCGGCCGGATCGAGCTTGACCAGCGGCTGGCCGGCTTTCACGTAATCGGTGTCATCGGCGAAGATCGCCATCACCGTGCCGCCGATCTGCGGCGTGATCTGGATCACGTTGCCCTGCACATAGGCGTTGTCGGTGGACTCAAAGTGGCTGGCCACCAGCCATTCGTACGCGGTCCAGCCCAGGCCCGCGATGAGCACCAGGCTTGCCAGTGTCAGCAGGGCTCTCTTGCGGGCCGGGTTACCGGCGGCGGACGGCTTGGGGCCGGAAGTTTCGGATGTGGTCATGATGTTGAAGATGGAAAATGGACAGGCCTACTTTTGCGCTGTGGCGGCCGGCAGCTCAGCGTGGTAGCCGCCGCCCAGCGCGCGCAGCAGCGCAACCCGGCTGTCGAGCGCACGGGCCGCCAGATCGACGTTCTGGCGGCGCTGGGCGAGCAGCGCGGTCTCGGCATTGAGCACACTGATGAGATTCACCAGCCCGGCCTGATGCCGCTGCTGCGCAATGCTGTAGGCGTTTTCAGCCAGCGCCATTGCAGCGCGCTGCTCGGCCTGCTGGCGGCGGATCGACTGCGCGGAGGCCAGTTGGTCAAGCACGTCGCGCACCGCGTCGATCACGGCCGCGTTGTAACTCTCGATCGCCGCGTCCAGATCGGCCGAGCGAGCGCGCAGATTGGCGCGCAGACGACCGCCGTCAAAAATCGGCAGCCGCAGGGCCGGCCCCAGCCCCCACTGTTCGCTGCCAGCGCCTAGCATCCGATCCAGCCCGATGCTGGAGACACCGGCGAACGCAACCAGATTGATGTTCGGGTAGAACTGGCTGCGCGCATTGCCGACATCCTGGGTGGCGGCCTCGACGCGCCAGCGCGCGGCCGCGATGTCGGCGCGCCTGCCAAGCAGATCTGCCGGAACGGTCATGGCCGGGGTGCTGTCTTTCAGCGCGGCCTGCGCCGTCACGACCAGATTCAAGGCCGCTTCCGGCCGGCCGAGCAGCGCGCCGATCGCGTGCTGGGTCAGGCTGATCTGTTCCTGCAGCGCCTCGATCTGCTGGCGCGCCTCGGGCAGCGTGCCCTCGCTTTGACGCAGTTCCAGTCGGGTATCGAGCCCGGCCTCGACGCGCTCTTTCACCAGGCGCAGGACCTGCTCGCGCTGCGCCAGCAGGCGCCGGACGATCGCCATCTGCTCGTTCAGGCGCAGCAGCTGGAAATAGCTGCGCGCGACGCTGCTGGCCAGCAAGGTCCGGGCTGCGTCGGCATCGGCCTGCGCCGCGCGCGCGTTGCCCAGCGCCGCATCCAGCGCCGCACGGTTCTTACCAAAGAAGTCAAGCTCCCAGCTGCCGGTGAATTGCGCGGTACCGGTGTCGTAGATCGCGCCCCCCAGCGGCGGCGGAACCATGCCGGTCGCGGTGAACTTCTGGCGCAGCATGTCGATGCCGAGATTGACCTGCGGCCCGCTTGCCGCATCGGCCATGTCGGCGCCGGCCCGGGCGCGCAACAGCCGGGCCTGCGCGACTCCGAGACTCGGATTGCCGCGCAGCGCCTCGTCGACCAGGCGGTCCAGTTGCGCGTCGCCGAACTCGCGCCACCACCGCGCATCGATCGCGGCAGCCGGGTCTTGCTCGGCCTTCAAGCCCAGCGAGGGTGCGTCGCGCAGGGTGGCCTGCGGCTGGATGTCGACCGGGGCGGCGCAGGCCGCCAGCAGCAGCGCCGCGAGCACGAGAGGCGCGGATTGCAAGGGATGGTCACGCTTCATGGCTGCCTGCCGAAGTGGGTTGATCGGCTGAGCGGGCCTGCGCACTGGCGAGCATGCGGCGCAGCAAAGCCTTCAGGGTCTCAAATTCCTCGACCGAAAAGCCGGCCAGGCAGGCGTTCTGGATCTGGCACAGCACACCCGGTATGGCCCTGGCTGCCTCGCGCCCCGCGTCGGTCAACTCGATGTTGACGACCCGGCGGTCCTCGACCGAGCGCACCCGGCGACAAAAGGCCTTGGCTTCGAGCCGGTCCAGCAGGCGCGTCATCGCGCCCGCATCGAGATGGCATTCGCGCGCCAGCTCGGCCACGGTGGAGGCCCGGCCCATGAACAGCTTGAGCAAAGGCACCCACTGCGCATTGGTCAGGTCGCTGGACACGAGCTGGTGCTCGACTTCGTGCGACACGGTGGTCAGCACGCGGCGCATCAAGTAGCCGATGCTGTCTTCCGGCACATAGTCGTCTGCGCAGTAGAAGTCGATCGCAGTGGCGGCCCCGCCCTCGGCCAGTCGGCTCGATTGGCCTGACATCTTTGTAACACTCATGCCGGCGATATTATTTGCTTAGGCATTAATTGTCAAGGCTATTGTTGGTCCGGCAACATTAGTCATCCGTTCTCGCTACACTTTGCCCCATGAATTCCGCCGCACCCCCTGCCGACCTTGCCAAGGCTTCGCCACGTTCGCTGTCCGGCCTGTGGGTCTTTATGCGGCCCTACCGCGCCCGGATCGGCCTGGCGCTGCTGTTCCTGGTGCTGGCGGCGGTCGCCACGCTGGCGTTTCCGGTCGCGCTGCGCAGCCTGATCGACGGCGGCCTGGTGCAGTCGGACAAAGGAGCGCAGGTGATGGCGCTGCGCGAGCACTTTGTCGCGCTGTTCGCGGTGGCGGTCGCGCTGGGCCTGTTTTCGGCGGCGCGCTTTTACATGGTGAGCTGGCTCGGTGAGCGGGTCACCGCAGACCTGCGCAATGCGGTTTACGGCCATGTGCTGCAACAGAGCCCGGAGTTCTTCGAGACCACTCAGACCGGCGAAGTGCTGTCACGTCTGTCGGCCGACACGACACTGGTGCAGACCGTGGTCGGCTCGTCGCTTTCGATGGGGCTGCGCAACGCGGTGATGGGCATAGGCGCGCTGGCCATGCTGATCTGGACCAACCCCTATGTCA
>JBMOJJ010000289.1:0-4825 GCA_049315845.1 Rhodoferax sp. | reverse complement strand
GACCATGGCGTTCTTCAAGCTCGACGGCGCCCAGGGCGGCAGAGCGCCGGGCCCCACGGTGCGCAAGAGCGTTGCCAACTAACGCTGGCTTGATTCCGTCGCCTCGCTGCGGGTCGTCTCAGGGTCTTGAATGACCATTCAGATGACATCGCTATTTCAGACCGCTTCGCCAGGAAGGAGTAAGGTAGGCAGACAATGGCGCTCAGGGGGAACCTGAACATGGACAACTTCAACTTCGATTACTGGAAGGAACTGGCCGCGACCTCAGCGGTCGAGTTCGAAATTCAGCGGCGCCAGGTTCTGCAGGAATTTGCGAACAAGGCGCCGGCTGAAAAACAGTCCGCCCTGCATGCACTTGTAGACACGCTTTGCGTGCCTCAGCATGGAAGCCCGATGGAGCGGGCCGCCAATGCCCAAACCCTATTGAGCGAGTCTTTGAGCTACCTTCACACCGGATGGAGTGATATCGGCCTGGCTGCCCAACAGGTGTCGCCAACGGCTCGCGCTTTGATGGATGGCTGCACCGATTTGGTCCAGTCAAAGTCGAAAAAGACGATATAGGCCGGGCACAGCAGCAGAGGGGGAAGAAGGGTCGGCCTGCGAAGCCTGAGGTCACAATGTTGATACATTTGACCCAGCAGGCCGATTAGACTGGAACTCAACGAAGTAACAAGAGTCATCAGACTGATCGCTTACATCGGCGCCAAATTTACAGGGCAGTACAGCTCTCTGCAGACCCTCGCCACAAACTTGTCTTGCCAAAGAAGATGCTGAACAGCTTTTTCAAACACGCCAAAGCAACATGGTTGGCGCCTTCAGTCCCTCCACCGGATACCCCGTTAGTCGCGCCACCCACATGCGTCACCGAGACAATGATGGAAAGGCGCAAATCCCCTCGTCCCTTGCCCACGGTAGAGGTGATCGAAGGCAATGCTGGTGACACGGCCTGGGACTTGTGGGTGGAGGTTGCGGCGTTACGAGATAGGGGCGATTTCTTTTCACCAACGGAGCGAAGCCCTTTGAGTCAGACTTAGCGTGGCGCAAATTGGAGCAGACCCATGTGAAGGCGTGATCGTGCTGCCATCACTGAATTTCAGTGGCAGCCCAATCATTTCTTGAAGAAACCTGTGCTAGCCTGCGAGGATGCAAAACTTGCTCAAACTGACTTCAGGCCATGGTGATGATCGGCACCCAATTGGACTGCTGGTTTGTCTGGGTTTCATTGCGTTAGTGGGCTGCGGGTCTTCCAAGACGGACTCACCCATGGTTGGATCTGATCGCGATTCGCATGGATGTATTGCCTCGGCAGGCTATCTATGGGATGCCGAGCAACAAAAATGCGCTCGCCCATGGGAGAAGTGAGCGTACAGTCAGTGGACGGTCTTGTGTGGCTGCGCTCGGTTACCCATTCAGTTATGCCAGCACTTCTGCGGGAGTTGAAACGATGATTTTTAGAAAAATCGCCGCCCTATTTTTTGGTTTTCCCATCATGATGTGCCTCTGCCCAGGATGCACCGACAGCGCCCACTCTGCTCCTGCCGCAAAGGAGCCGGTGGTATTCATGAGTGGCGGAACCATTGATGACCATGTGGCGTCCATACTGCTGTTCACGATGGACGGCATGGATTACCGGGGGAGCATTACGACAAACTCCGATTGTCTTTACAGTTACGCCATGCAGAACCAGTGGAAGGTGCAGTCATACGTTAACACTGCGTCCTACCCCATCACCCTGAGCGAAGCCAGGGGCTGGAACCCCTTTCCGATGGAATACCGCAAAGATTCCATCAAGGTTTACAACTCGGCCATCCTGACAGGATACGCGGACAATCCGCAGTGGCCCGCTGCCTACATCTCCGGGGAGCGTTTTCTGAGGGAGCAGCTTACCAGGGCGATCGCCGAGAACAATCCGGTTACCCTGCTGATAACCAATCCGTTGACTCCGTTAAGCACTGTACTCAAGGAGGACAGAGCGCTTGAAAAAGGAATAAGAAGAGTGATTTGGATGGGAGGAGCAATCAATGTTGCGGGTAATCTTGATCCCAATACCCTCCCGGCTGAACTGGCCAACCCCAAGGCAGAGTGGAATGCCTACTGGGATCCCTACGCGGTGGATTGGATCTTCAAAAATACCTCGTTTCCCCTGATCGTGTTTCCGCTTGATGTCACCGATCAGGCCAAGCTGACACCGGAGTTCATGACATCGCTCAAGACTCAGGGACCCCTGTTCCGTTACTCGAACCTTGTACTGGGTCTGTACAGTCTTGTCGAGGGGCAACCATACTTTGAGATGTGGAACTCGCTCACCTCGGTCTACCTCGCCCGCCCTGACATCTTTGACGCCCCGGTTTCGATGCGGCTTGTCATAGAAACGGAAGGGTACATGCAGGGTTCGATCACTCAGAATGCAAATGGCAGGCAGGCGAGTGTGATACTGAACATCAAGGACAAGAATGCCTTCTATGACTACGTTATTGCGCAGCTTCGACGCAATTGATTCAACGGATAGGCCTTCCAAACCTATGGGGCCAGGTAGCGTACCATGGCCAGCACACGATCCGCCTGAAAACCCTCGATTTGTCGGCCTGCGTGGCACAGGAACTCAAAGCCCAGCTTCAAACGGAGTTACTCTGAACGACTGCCGCATCATGAAAACGAAATCGTATTTCCGCCGGCATTCTTGGCCTCATACATCGCCGCGTCTGCCCGCCTGAGAATGTCCTCGGCCCGTGCGGCACTCGAGCCGTCGGCGCCTAGTTGCAGGGCAAAGGGATCGGCAAGCTGGCTGCGGATTTTCTCTGCGGCCAGTGGGGTGTGATCTCGGGGCAGCCGGTGATGGCAGCCGAAGACTTTGCTTTCATGTTGGAGCGGGTTCGCGGGTGCTACATGTTCATCGGTGATGGCACTCACATCGCCGAAGGAGGATGCAGTCTTCACAGCCGCCACCCGACTACGAGGTCGCACTGCGTTCGGCATGCGCAATGCACCCGCAAATCACTTTGCCAGGCAGGTACCTGCCAGCCATCGACTTGCCGCGGGGAAGGCGAGGGTTATTGCGCTGTTCGATGGCTGTCAAAGGTGCAATACTTCGCCTCGGGTGGTTGAAATGCTTGTCCGTCCTGCTGGCAGCTTGACGAAGAAATAGACCCAAGCCGGTGGTGGCCGCTCTCGCAACGAGGCGGGAGCCTGCGATATGTACAGATGGAGACAACAATGATGAAACGAATGCTTGCCTCAGTGATTTTTACGGTTGGCTTCGGCGCTCTGTTCTTCGCCTCCGCCGGCTGCGTTGAGGCCGCTGATCTGGCCAAGATCGAGCAGCAGCTTGTTACCTACATCGATCAACGGCGCGAGGCCGCCGTTGATTTGCTCGCGCGCACCGTCAACATCCCGAGTGCCACAAAAAACCACGAGGGAGTCAAGCGCCTCGCCGACTTGTATGCCGCCGAAGTGCAGGCGCTCGGGTTCGAGACGCGCTGGGTCGACCAGGCCGAGTTCGGACGAGCGGGGCACTTCATCGCAGAGCGTCGCGGTACGGTGGGCAAGCGCCTGTTGCTCATTGCCCACCTTGATACTGTGTACCAGGACGAACCGTATCGCCGCGAGGGACAAAAGGCTTACGGCAGCGGCATCTCTGACACGAAGGGCGGCAACGTGATTGCAATCGAGGCGATTCGCGCTTTGCATGCCAGCGGCGCGCTGGAAGATCGACAGGTCATCGTCATCTTTACCGGGGATGAAGAAGTCTCGGGCAAGCCCTACGAGAAAAGCCGCGCAGCGCTCATCGATGCGGCCAAGCGCAGCGACATTGCCCTCGCCTTTGAAGGCTACTCGACAGGCACGGCAGTGACCGGACGACGGGGGTACAGCATGTGGCGACTGGATGTGACCGGGTCGCAGGGGCACTCGTCCACCATCTTCGGCGACGCACGAGGAAGTGGCGCCATCTTTGAGGCCGCTCGCATACTCTCCGCCTTCCACGAAGAGTTGCGCGAACCTTACCTGACCTTCAATCCCGGTGTGATACTTGGCGGCACAGACGTCAATTTCGACGCCCAAACGATCACGGGCACAGTCTCGGGAAGAACCACCGTCGTGCCGCGATCCTTGGTCGTGCTGGGTGACATGCGCTTTCTCTCAGGCGAGCAACTCGAGCGCGCGCGGGCGAAGATGCGGGGCATCGTCGCGAAATCGCTGCCGAAGACGTCAGCCACGATCAGCTTTACGGATGGCATGCCGCCGATGGCGCCGACCGAAGGTAACCTCGCCCTGCTCGCGACGCTCGACAGCGTATCTCGTGATCTGGGCACGGGGCCGATGACGGCGCACGATCCATCCAAGCGAGGCGCCGCCGATGTGTCCTTCGTCTCTACGCTGGTGTCGGCGCTGGACGGCCTTGGCGCGCTTGGTGGGAATGAACACGCGCTTGGCGAGTGGGTGAATCTCGACGAGCAACCCGCCCTGACCAAGCGCGCAGCCTTGCTGATGTATCGCCTGATGTGGACCAAGTAGCTGGGCGACCGCCTGCTTCCGCTGCCCAGCTGTCAACTTCGTCTCGGACGCCAGTCTCGGCAAAGCGGATGGGATGCCGCCAACTGAATGTCGACAGTCTGGAGCACTGGTGAATCAGTTTGGGGACGATCCCAGGCTACGATATGCCCCATGAACCGCTCAGACCTTGCCGTCAACACCATTTAGGTGGGACCCGCCAGCATGATCGAAGACACCGCCGCACCCAGCGGGCTTTTCACCGATGAGCACCACGTGACGCGCTGTGTCTGGTGCCGTGCCACCCCTGAGTACCAGCGTTATCACGACCATGAAT
>JBMOJJ010000288.1:0-4830 GCA_049315845.1 Rhodoferax sp. | reverse complement strand
TCCTTGCGGAAGGTCATCTTGCCCTTGGGCGTCTCGAAGCTCATGCCTTCCATCGTCTTGATCAGCGCATTGGCGGTGGCGTCACCCTTGCTGTTCTTCAAGGCCGTGACAACGGCCATCGCAGCAGAAAATCCACCGGCGGTGAAGAAATCCGGTGGCGCCTTGAACTGGCTGTAGTGGCGCGCCACCATAGCTTCGTTGACCGGGTTCTTGGGGATGCCGAAATAATAGTAGGCGGCGCCTTCCATGCCGGGGAAATTCTTGTAGGCGGCCATGGCCGGCAGGATGTTGCCACCGGTCGCGATCTCGATGCCGTAGCGCTTCAGGTCCATGTCGGCGATCTTGAACGGATTGCCCGCGCCGGCCCAGATGATGAAGATCACCTTGCGGCCCGGCTGATCCTTGAGCTTGTCGATCAGACGCTGGGCGCCGGCGGTGAAGTCGGTGGTGGTGGTCGGCAGGTACTCTTCGTGCACCAGTTTCGCCTTCTTGATCGCGTCCTTGAAGGCCTTGACGCCGTCACGGCCGAACGCATAGTCCTGCGCCAGCGTGGCAATCACGGTACCGGGCTTGTCCAGCGCAACGGCATTCGAAATGGCATCCTGGGAACTGTTGCGGCCGGTGCGGAAGATGTACTTGTTCCACTTCTCGCCGGTGATCGAGTCAGCCACGGCCGGTTCGACCAGCAGGATCTTCTTGTACTCCTCGGCGACCGGCAGCATGGCCAGCGCGACACCTGAAGAAGTCGGGCCGACGGCCAGGTCCGCCTTGTCATCCGAGTAGGCTGCCGCCAGCAGGGACTTGCCCAGATCGGGCTTGCCCTGGTCGTCCTTTTCGATCACCACCAGTTTCTTGTCGCCTATCATCATGGTGCCGCCGGTCGCGTAGTCCAGGCCCATCATGAACCCGGTGGCGGTCTGCTTGCCGTACGCTTCCAGCGGACCGGTCTTGCTGTAGATGTGGGCGATCTTGATTTCCTTGGACTGGCCCAAGGCGAGTGGCGCAGCCAAGCTGCATGCGATGGCAACCGCACCCAATGTGGTGCGCGCGACCCAAGTACGACGAATCATGGTTATCTCCTGTTGTGGTGAACAATCAAAGACTGGATCATGCACCAAGCGTGCCAAATTGCAAGGCGTTGATTTTGTTCACCTAAAATCAGGGAATCCGTAAAATGTACAAATTTCAGGCATATCGAATTGCCTGATATTCATACATATGCCCAAATATCATTCACTCTCGCGAAGCCGGCCATAAAGCGTTGCACGGGAAATGCCCAGCATTTTCGCCGCAGCCACCTTGTTGCCGCGGGCTGCGCTCAGGGCCGCAGCGATCGCCTTGTGCTCGAGCTGTCTTTTCTGATCAGCCATCGGCAGCAGGCTGGCCGCATCGGCCTGCAACAGCGCTGCGGGCGGCACTGCCGCCGGCACCGGCGACAGTTGCGCGATGCCCGATTCACGCAGCACCAGTTCAAGGTGGGAGGGCAGGATCCGGTTCGAATCGCTGCGCATCATCGCCTGCTCCAGCACGTTGCGCAGTTCGCGGATGTTGCCGCGCCAGACCTGCGCCGAAAGCAGCGCCAGCGCCTCGGCGCTGAGCTCGGGTGGCTGCTCGCCATTGCGCAAAGCCATGTCCTCGCCCAGCACCTCGACCAGTGCCGCAATGTCTTCGCGCCGCTCGCGCAGCGGCGGCACCCGGATCGGCAGCACATTGAGCCGGTAGAAAAGGTCTTCCCGAAAATCGCCGTCACGCACCAGCCGGTTCAGATCGCGCGACGTGGCGGCGATCACACGGGCATCGAAGGGAAGCAGCTTGTTCGAGCCCAGCGGCTCAATTTCGCCCTCTTGCAGCGCACGCAGCAGCTTGGCCTGCAGCCCAAGCGGCATATCGCCGATCTCGTCGAGAAAAAGCGTGCCACCATGCGCCAGCCGGAACTTGCCTTCGCGTCCCCTGGGATCGGCCCCGGTGTAGGCGCCGGGAGCGACACCAAAGAACTCCGCCTCCAGCAGCGTGTCCGGCACTGCTGCAATATTGAGGCTGATGAACGGTCGCTCCGAGCGCGCCGAGGCGCCATGAATTGCATGTGCCAGCAGTTCCTTGCCAGTACCGGTTTCCCCCAGCAACAGGACCGTGCTGGAGGTCTGCGCGGCGCGGCGCGCCTGGCGCTTGACCTCGACCGCGGCGGCGCTGGTGCCGACGAAGCTGGCAAAGGTGTATCTCGATTGACGCTGGCCATGGCGCTCGCTGTTGCGCCGGTTGATGCGCTGGCTGGCCAATTCACGGCGCGCATCATCCAGATCCCGCTGCAACAGCGCGAATTTTCCAACCAGCGGTTGCAGGCTGGTCTCGGCATGATCGAACAGCACGATGCCCAGCGCGCCTATCACCTCGCCGGCGCAGTCACGCAGCGGAATACGGCTGACGACAAAGGTGCCGGCGCGGTTCGTCAGCAGATCGATCAGGATCGGCTTGCCGCTCTCCAGCACGTGATGCATCTGCGTGTTGTGCACGACGCTGGCCACCGGATGACCGACAAAGTCTTCCACCCTGTCAAAGCCCAGCGCCGGCAGGAAGCGCTTGTACTGCTCATTGATCCAGACCACCCGCGCCTGCCGGTCGACCAGCATCATGCCCTCGCTGGCGTTGGCAAAAAGGTCGAACATGGAACGCCCGGCGAGTTCCAGGATGCTTTGGGCGTCGCGCGGGAGCGAATCGGTCGGGTCCATGCGGGGATGTTAACGCGCGCGCCGGTGCCATAATCGACGCGCAAAAGAAGCCATAAGAATTGTTGGAGACAGGCATGGAATCATTCCAGTGGACCAGACATTTTGAAACCGGACTGGAGATGGTTGACCGCCAGCATCATGGCCTGGTCGACCTGATCAACCGCTTTGGTGAACTGCTGGTCCGAGCCGAAGGGGCTTCCCCGGCCGAAATTGACACCTTGTTCAACCAGCTGGCTGCCTACGCGCAATACCACTTCCAGGAAGAAGAGCAACTGATGCAGCAGGTCGGCCTGGACGTTGGCTACGTCAGGCAGCACAAGAAGCTGCACGCCGATTTCGTGCTGGACCTGACGCTGCTGCACCAGCGCGTCGGCGACCGGCAGCAGACTGCCGAGTCGCTGCTGAAATTTCTGACCTATTGGCTGACCTACCATATCCTGGGCATCGATCAGTCAATGGCCAAACAGGTCGACGCCGTTCGGGCTGGCCAGACGGCCCATGACGCGATGGCGGCGGAAACGGACCTGCAAAAAGGCGCCACAGGACCCTTGCTGCAGGCGCTCAACGGCCTGTTCCAGCAGGTCTCCGATCGCAATCGCGAACTGCAGGAGTTGAACCGCAGTCTGGAGCTCAAGGTGGAACAGCGCACGCACTCGCTGTCGCAGGCCAACAAGCTTCTTGAGCAGCTGGCCCTGACCGACGCGCTGACCGGATTGCCCAACCGTCGCCAGGCGCTGGCCTGGATGGACCAGTGCTGGGCGCAATCGGAGCGGGACGGCTCACCGCTGGCCTGCATGATGCTGGACGCCGACGGCTTCAAGCAGGTCAACGACCAGCATGGGCACGCGGCTGGCGACGAGGTGCTGCGCCAGTTGTCGGCGGTGCTTCGCGACGGCGTGCGCCGCAACGATGTCGTCTGCCGGATGGGCGGTGATGAATTCCTGATCATCTGCCCGGGCACCGCCCTGGAGGGCGCGTTGCAGGTCGCCGAGGCGGTCCGGCAAAGAATCGCGGCGCTGAAGGTGGCGGTGGGCGCTGGACAGTGGCTGGGTAGCATCAGCATCGGTGTGGCCGCCAAAACGCCGGCCTTGCGGGATCCCGATGCGCTGATCAAGGCCGCCGACGAAGGTCTGTACCGGGCCAAGCGAAACGGCCGCAACTGCGTCGCCTGCGGCAACACACCGCCTCAGTGAAGGTCGCCGCCCTGAGCGGCAATCAGGACAAGTCCACCACGTCGCGCCGCTTCAGCACGCGCGGCACCACCAGAACCGCCAGCACCACGCCTATCAGCGCCAGTGACATCGGGCGTTGCAGGAACACCATCGCACTGCCCTCGCCAATCGAGATCGCATTGCGCAACTGCGCCTCTGCCAGCGGTCCCAGAATCATGCCGACGACGACCGGCGCGGTCGGGAAGTTGAAGCGGCGCATGATCAACCCCAAGACACCGATCGCATACAGCAGGAACAGGTCGAACGCGCTCTGGCGCATGCCATAGGCTCCGACGGTCGCAAAGATCAGGATGCCGGCGTAGAGCTGCGGCTTGGGCACCTTGAGCAGCTTGACCCACATGCCGACCAGCGGCAGGTTCAGCACCAGCAGCATCACGTTGCCGATGTAGAGCGAGGCGATCAGCGCCCAGACCAGGTTGGCCGAGCTCGTGAACAACTGCGGCCCAGGCTGGATTCCGTAGTTCTGAAAGGCGCCAAGCAGGATGGCGGTCGTATTCGAGACCGGGATGCCCAGCGTGAGCAGCGGAATCAGCGCCGCCGTCACCGTTGCGTTGTTGGCCGCCTCGGGCCCGGCCACGCCTTCGATCGCGCCCTTGGTGCCAAACTCGGCCAGGTTCGCGCCTTTGGCGAGCTTCTTCTCGGTCGCATAACTCAAAAAAGTCGGTATCTCGGTGCCGCCAGCCGGGATGCAGCCGAACGGCGCGCCAATCGCGGTTCCGCGCAGCCAGGCCGGGATCGAACGGCGCCAGTCTTCGCGCGTCATGCTGACCCGGCTCATCTTGTTCTCGGACTCCACCACCTTGCCTTCAAACAGCACCGCGTGCAAGGCCTCGGCGACGGCAAACAGGCCGACCGCAACCAGCACGATCTCG
>JBMOJJ010000287.1:0-4838 GCA_049315845.1 Rhodoferax sp. | reverse complement strand
TCGCAACTCAGGACGATCTCGTCCGGTGTGCGCAGGTCTACCACCCAGGACTGCAGGTTGTGCGAGTGCGGCGCCAGAATGGCGTAACTCAGCAGCCAGCGTCGCAGATCGGCGCTGGTGCTGGGGTCATGACCCGGACCGCGCCAGGCTTCGATCGCTTCAGCCGGCATGCCGGCGCTGCAAGCGCTCAGGCCGGCGCTGCCGAGAGTGGCGGCAGCAATCGAGCCACCGCCTGCAATGCGAAGAAAGTTACGCCGCTGCATGGCTGACCTCTGGCTGTGAATTACCCGACAGGAAAGGGCCGCGGGCGCCCAGAATCAGAACGGTGAACTGCATGATTTTTCTCCATAAGGTTTCAATGTGGCTATTGTGAAAACAAAGCCGCTGCCACACAATTGCATAAACATCCATAGCAGAAATGCATTTATGAATAGCGAACTCAAGCAGGGGTTTGACTGGAGCCTGGTGCGCTCCTTTCTGGCGGCGCTCGATCAGGGCAGTCTGCTGGGCGCGGCACGCACGCTGCACACCGGCCAGCCGACGGTCGGGCGCCACATCACAGAGCTCGAAAGCCAGCTCGGGGTCGTGCTGTTCGAGCGCACCGGACGCGGCCTGGTGCCGACCGCCACCGCACTGCAACTGGCCGACGCCGCGCGTGCGATGGAGATCGGCGCGCTGCAGCTGGCGCGCACGCTGGACAGCGTGCAGACGCAAACAGCCGGCACCGTGCGCATCACCGCCAGCGTTCCGGTCGCCGTGACCCTGATGCCGGCCATCCTCGCCAAGCTGCGCCAGGCGCTGCCCGAGATCCAGATCGAACTGGTTTCCAGCAACGAGGTCAGCAACCTGCTGCGGCGCGAAGCCGACATTGCGGTGCGCATGGTGCGCCCCGAGCAGAGTTCGCTGATCGCCAGAAAAGTCGGCGATGTGAGTCTTGGCGCCTATGCCCACCGCGCCTATCTGGCGCGCAGCGGCCCGCTGCGCGAGGCCGCCGATCTGCTGCGGCACGAGCTGATCGGCAGCGATGCCGACACCGCCATCCTGCGCGGCTTCGAGGCCATGGGTTACCCGGTGACGCGCGAATCCTTTGCCTTGCGCAGCGATGATTTCATCGTGCAGTGGCAGGCCGTGCGCGCCGGCCTGGGCATCGGCTTCGTGGCCGACTACATGGCGCGCGACGAGCCCGACGTGCTGCCTGTGCTGGCGGGCCAGCTCAGGATCCCCCCGCTTCCGATGTGGCTGGCGGTGCACCGCGAAATACGCACCAGCGAGCGCATCCGCGCCGTGTTCGACTTCCTGTCCGAAGCGCTGGAGCAGGTGGTCTGACAATCTGCATTAACCTTGGCGCATGAGCAGCACGACCCGCAGCCGGACCCACAGACCATGAGCGACCCCCTTCCGCAAAGACCTTCGACCGGACTGGATAACGAAGCCGACCTCGAAACCCGGCTGCTCTACACCGCCTATGGCCGCAAGCCGCTGAACCTTCTGATGACGCTCGGCGCGACCGTCGTTATCGCCGGACTGCTGTGGCGCTATTTTCCAACGCCCGCAATGACGCTCTGGGTTGCGGCGATCGTGATCGGCGTCGCAATCGGGCATGTCGAGTGCAACGCCTTCAAGCGCGCTGCGCCCAAAACGCCGGAGATCGCCCGCTGGCAGAAGATTTTTCTCGCCCAGTCGACGCTGGCCGGCGCAACTTGGGCCGTCGGTCCTTGCCTGATGACGCAGGGCGCCTCCGGTGCCGAGCTGACCCTGTTCGTCACGATCCTGCTTGCGGTCTGCTCGGTGGCCATGATCTCAATGACCGAGCAGCGCACGGCGATGATGGCTTTCGTCAGCGCCGTGGCGACGCCGCCGGCGCTCGTGCTCTGGCGCACCGGCGGCGAAATGGAAGGCATGGTGGCACTGGCGTTGGTCTGCGGTATGCTGCTGACCATCCTGGTCGGCCACCGTCTGCACCAGACGATGCGCGAGCTGCTGGAGCACCAGGGCAGAACGCGCGCCATCCTCGACACCGCGCTGGACGCGATCATCGAGATCGACGCCCAGGGCCGGATCACCGAATGGAACCGGCGCTCCGAGATCGTCTTCGGTTTGGCACGGGAAGAGATGATCGGATTGGCGCTTGATGAAACCGTGATCCCGCAGCAGCATGGCGAGGCGCTCTGGGGCGACCTTGAAGGGCATATCGCGACCGGAACCGAGTACGTGCTGAACCGACGCACCGAGAAGATTGCGATGCGCAAGGACGGCACCGAATTTCCGGTGGAGATGACCATCACCCCGCTGAGGATCGGTGATGCGTGGCACTTCACCGCCTTCATCACCGACATCACCGAGCGCAAGCGGGCGCAGGCCAAGGTCCGGGACAGCGAGGAGCGCTTTCGCACATTGATCGAGTGGACCCCCGAAGCGATTGCCGTTCACGCCGACCGGAAACTGGTCTTTGTCAATCCGGCCGCGGTGCGCCTGTTCGGCGCCGAGTCTGCGGCGGAGCTGCTGGGAAAACCGATCCTCGACCTGATTCACCCGGACTTTCATCAAGCCATCTTGGCCCGGGTGGACGCGATCACCCGAAGCGGTGGCGCTGCGCCGATGATAGAGGTGAAATATCTGAAGCTTGATGGCAGTGTGATGGATATCGAGGTCCAGGCCAAGGCGATCACCTACGACGGCGTGCCAGCGGTTCTCGGCGCCTTGCAGGACATCACCGCGCGCAAACAGGCGGACGAAGCGCTACAGGAGAATCGCGAAAAATACCGGGCCCTGAGCGAGGCCGCCTCCGAAGCGGTCTTCATCTCGGAGCAGGGCCGCTGCCTGGAGCAAAACACCCGTGCGCAGCAGATGTTCGGCTATTCCACCGCCGAGGCCGTGGGTCGGCCGGGCACCGACTGGATCGCCCCGGCCGACCGCAAAGTGGTCATGGACAACATGCTGCGCGGCCATGAGTCGCCCTACGAGGTCACCGGCTTGCGCAAGGACGGCAGCACCTTCCCGGCCCTGCTGCACGGCCGGATGATGCACTACAAGGGCAAGGTGGTCCGGGTCACGACGATGGGCGATCTGACCGATCGCAAGCAGGCCGAGGAGGACCAGCGCATCGCCGCGACCGCGTTCGAGTCGCAGCAGGGCATGATCATCACCGATGCACAGGGCATGATATTGCGGGTCAACAATGCTTTCACCGCGATCACCGGCTACAGCGCGGCGGAAGTCGCGGGTCGCAATCCGCGCCTGCTCGGCTCGGGCCGCCATGACGCCGCCTTCTTTGCGGGCATGTGGGCAGGCATCGAGCGCGACGGATCCTGGCAGGGCGAGATCTGGAATCGCCGCAAGAGCGGCGAGGTGTTTCCGGGATGGCTCACGATCAGCGCGGTCAGGAACGCCGCGCAGCGGGCGACACACTACGTCGCCGCCTTCACCGACATCAGCTCCCGCAAGTCCGCCGAGGACCAGATCCACAATCTGGCCTTCTATGACCCGTTGACCGATCTGCCCAACCGCCGCCTGCTGATGGACCGGCTGGAACAGGCGATGAGCACCAGCGCGCGGCGCCAGCGCAACAGCGCATTGCTGTTTGTCGATCTGGACAACTTCAAGACCCTCAACGACACGCTCGGGCATTTGCAGGGCGACCTGCTGCTGGAGCAGGTCGCCAGGCGCCTGAGCAGCTGCGTGCGCGAGGGCGACACCGTTGCGCGCCTGGGCGGCGACGAATTTGTGGTGATGCTCGAGGACCTCAGCGCCACTGAAATCGAGACCGCCACGCTGGCCAGGAACGTCAGCGCGAAGATCCTGGCGGCGCTCAGTCAGCCCTACCGTCTCGGCGCTGACGAGCATCGCAGCACGCCCAGCATCGGCGTGGCGCTGTTTGGCGCCGAGACGCAGGCCAGCGCCGATACACCCTTGAAATACGCCGAGCTGGCGATGTTCAAGGCGAAGGGCGCGGGCGGCAACGCCGTGAGTTTTTTTGACCCGCAGATGCAGGTCGAGGTGACGGCCCGCGCCTTGCTGGAGGCGGATCTGCGCGGCGCCGTGCTGGCCGGCCAGTTCGTCCTGCATTACCAGGCCCAGGTTGTCGGCGAGGGCCGCCTGACCGGCGTCGAGGCGCTGGTGCGCTGGCAGCATCCCGAGCGCGGTCTGGTGTCGCCGGCGGAGTTCATTGCGCTGGCCGAGGAGACCGGCCTGATCCTGCCGCTGGGCCAATGGGTGCTGGAGAGCGCCTGCGATCAGCTCGCGCAATGGGCTCGGCGGCCCGAGATGGCGCATCTGAACATCTCGGTCAACGTCAGCGCCCGCCAGTTCCACCACAAGGATTTTCTCGCCGTCGTGCGCGCCGCGCTGGCGCGCTCGGGCGCCAGCCCGAAGCGGCTCAAGCTGGAGCTGACCGAGAGTCTGCTGGTCAAGGATGTGGAAGACGTGATTGCCAAGATGAACGCCCTCAGGGCGATCGGCGTGAGTTTCTCGATGGATGACTTCGGCACCGGCTATTCCTCGCTCTCTTACCTGAAGCGGCTGCCGCTGGATCAGCTCAAGATCGACCAGGGCTTTGTCCGCAACATTCTGACCGACACCAACGACGCCGTGATCGCCAAGATGGTCATCGCGCTGGCCGACAGCCTGGGGCTGTCGGTGATCGCCGAAGGCGTTGAAATCCAGGCCCAGCGGGTCTTTCTGGCGCACCAGGGCTGCCACGCCTACCAGGGCTATTTGTTCAGCCGGCCGCTACCGATCGAGGAGTTCGAAGCATTCGCACGAGCGGCTACACTGCGACCCTGATAGTCCTCACTTTCCATCTCGAATCGACTAACGCCAATGACAGTTCAGACCGTCAG
>JBMOJJ010000286.1:0-4857 GCA_049315845.1 Rhodoferax sp. | reverse complement strand
TGCTTAACGTGACTATAGTTTTGAGTAGCTACACGTTTGTGTAGGTTTCTGTGTAACTATAAATTCAAACGCTAATAAAAACAAGCACTTATTTGAGTTTGCGAAACTTTTGTGTAAGTACAGAACCTAGTGTTTATGCGGGTTGTGAGAGGAAATCCTACTCCCACTCGATCGTCGCTGGCGGCTTGCTCGATACGTCGTAGGTGACACGGTTGATGCCGCGGACTTCGTTGATGATACGGTTCGACACCTTCTTGAGCAGGGGGTAGGGAAGTTCGGCCCAGTCCGCGGTCATGAAATCGCTGGTCTGCACAGCGCGCAGAGCCACCACGTAGTCGTAGGTGCGGCCGTCGCCCATCACGCCCACGCTCTTGACCGGCAGGAACACTGCAAAGGCCTGGCTGGTCAGTTCATACCAGTTCTTGCCGCTGTCGTCATCGACGAAGCTGCGCAGTTCCTCGATGAAGATCGCGTCGGCCTGGCGCAGCAGGTCGGCGTATTCCTTCTTCACCTCGCCGAGGACCCGCACACCCAGACCGGGACCCGGAAACGGATGGCGGTAAACCATTGCATGGGGCAAACCGAGCGCCACACCGAGTTCGCGCACCTCGTCCTTGAACAGTTCGCGCAGAGGCTCGAGCAGCTTGAGCCCGAGCTGCTGCGGCAGGCCGCCGACGTTGTGATGGCTCTTGATCACAACGGCTTTCTTGGTCTTGGCACCGCCGGACTCGATCACGTCGGGGTAGATCGTGCCCTGCGCCAGCCAGGCAACGTGGCGCGACTGGTCGCTCTTGAGCTTCGCCGCCTCGCTCTTGAACACTTCCACGAATTCGCGTCCGATGATCTTGCGTTTGGTTTCCGGGTCGCTGACCCCCGCGAGATGGCCCAGGAACTGGGCCGCCGCATCCACCCGGATCACCTTGGCGTGCAGTTTTCCGACAAACATGTCCATCACCATGTCGCCTTCATCGAGGCGCAGCAGGCCATGATCGACAAAAACACAGGTCAGTTGCGCGCCAATGGCGCGGTGAATCAGTGCGGCGGCAACGGATGAATCGACGCCGCCGGACAAGCCCAGAATCACCTCTTCGGCGCCGACCTGGGCTCGAATGGTCTCGACCGCCTCGCTGATGTAGTCGCCCATAATCCAGTCCGGGCGGGCTGCACAAATATCGAGCACAAAGCGCTCCAGAATAGCCGCGCCGCGTTTGGTGTGGGTGACTTCCGGGTGAAACTGCAGGCCGTAAAAACGGCGCTCTTCGTCGGCCATGCCGGCGATTGGACAGCTGTCGGTCGAGGCCATCAGCCTGAATCCATGCGGCAGCTCGGTCACCTTGTCGCCATGACTCATCCATACCTGCAACATGCCATGGCCCATCGACGTTGCGTAGTCCTGAATGCCCTCAAGGAGCTGCGTATGACCATGCGCGCGCACGTCGGCATGACCGAATTCGCGCTTGTGTCCGCTCTGCACCAGGCCGCCCAGCTGGTGCGCCATGGTCTGCATGCCGTAGCAGATGCCGAGCACTGGCAGGCCCAACTCAAACACCGCCTGCGGCGCCTTGTCCGTCGTTTCTTCATAGACGCTGGCGTGGCTGCCCGACAGGATGACGCCCTTGAGCGTGCCGTCTCTGGCGTAGGCGCGTATCCACTCGTCACTGACGTCGCAAGGGTGCACCTCGCAAAAAACATGCGTTTCGCGGATGCGCCTGGCAATCAGCTGGGTGACCTGGGATCCAAAGTCGAGGATCAGAATCTTGTGATGCATTATTCGGCCCGGTAATTCGGCGCTTCCTTGGTGATCTGCACGTCGTGGACATGGCTTTCACGGATGCCGGCGGTCGTGATTTCGACGAACTCGGCCTGACTCTGCAGATCGTCGATGGTGGCGCAGCCGCAATAGCCCATGCTGGCCCGGACGCCGCCCGCCATCTGGAAGACGATGGCGACCATCGAACCCTTGTAGGGCACACGGCCTTCGATCCCTTCGGGCACCAGTTTGTCGGCGTTCGGGTTGCCAGTGGTGGATTCCTGAAAATAACGATCCGCGCTGCCCTGCTGCATGGCGCCGATGCTGCCCATGCCGCGGTAGCTCTTGTAGCTGCGGCCCTGGAACAGGATCACTTCGCCAGGGGCCTCCTCGGTGCCGGCGAACATGCTTCCCATCATCACCGAGTTGGCGCCAGCCGCGAGCGCCTTGGAGATGTCGCCGCTGTAGCGAATGCCGCCATCGGCGATCAGCGGAATGCCGCTGCCTTTGAGCGCGGTGGCCACGCTGTCGATCGCCATGATCTGCGGCACCCCGACACCGGCCACGATGCGGGTGGTGCAGATCGAGCCCGGTCCGATGCCGACCTTGACCGCATCCGCGCCGGCCTCGGCGAGCGCCAGCGCCGCCGCACCGGTGGCAATATTGCCGCCGATCACATCGATTTGCGGGTAGTTCTGCTTGACCCAGCGGACCCTTTCAATCACACCCCGGCTGTGGCCGTGCGCGGTGTCGACGACGATGGCATCGACGCCGGCACGCACCAGCGCCTCGACCCGCTGCTCGGTGCCCTCGCCGACGCCGACCGCGGCGCCGACACGCAACTTTCCCTGGGCGTCGCGCGCCGCATTGGGGAAACTGGTCTGCTTGGTGATGTCCTTGACCGTGATCAGCCCCTTCAGTTCAAACGCATCATTGACGACCAGCAAACGCTCGATCTTGAACTGGTTCAGCAGCACCTTGGCCTGCTCAAGTGTGGTCCCGTCGGCAACCGTGACCAGTTTGTTGCGTGGTGTCATGATGTGGCTGACCGGCAACTCGTAGCGCGTCTCGAAGCGCAAATCCCGTCCGGTGACCAGCCCCACTACTTTGCCGCCCTCACAAACGGGAAAACCCGATACCCCCAGCTGTTCCGACAGATTGATGACCTGACGCACCGTGTGCTGGGGCGTGATCACGACCGGGTCACGCAATACGCCGGACTCGTAGCGCTTGACCTTGGCGACCTGTGCCGCCTGGTCCTCGGCCGACATATTTTTGTGCACGATCCCGATACCCCCCTCCTGCGCAATGGCAATCGCCAGGCGAGCCTCGGTCACGGTATCCATGGCGGCCGATACCAGCGGCAAATTGAGGGCAATGTTGCGGGAAAAACGGGTTGCCAACGATGTGTCCTTGGGCAGGACCTGGGAGAACGCTGGCACCAGCAAGACATCGTCGAAAGTAAGCGCTTTACCTATGAGGCGCATGTTCTTGAGCTCCAAATCATCGATTGTACCCACGTCACACCGAGCGACTCGGGCAGGCGCGTCCCGTCTGTGCTCGTGCTGGAAATCCGAAGCTCAGCAAGTTAAACTTCGCCGATGAAGAAAATCCGGCACCTTTTGACAGGGCTTGCCTGCCTGCTGTGCTTTGAAGCCACGGCACACTGGCATTGGCTGGACAAGGACGGCCGCAAGGTATTCAGTGACCGCGCGCCGCCGCCGGAGATTCCTGAAAAAGACATTCTGGAACGTCCTGCGCCGGTGTTGACAGTGGCCGTGCCCCAGAATGGCGCCAGCGGACCTAAGCTCGGCGCGGTCGACAAGGATTTGACCGAAAGGAAGAAAAAGGGCGAAGAAGCCGAGACTGCCAGGCGCAAAGCGGAGGACGAAAAAATATCGAAAGCCAGAGCCGAGAACTGTGAGCGCGCCCGCAGAGCCAAGGCGAGCTTCGATTCGGGCCGCCCGATCGCCCGGTCCAACGAAAAGGGCGAACCGGAAATTCTCGACGCCAAGACCCGGTCCGCTGAAATCGCGCGGCTACAGTCGATCATCGACTCCGACTGCAACTGAGGGCAGGTGGCGCTGGGGCACCCGCGAATCACCCCCCTGCTTTGGCGTCCCCGCGTCTTGTGGAGAACAGACCCGCGCCGCGCGCTCCCTGCTTCGCAAAGCGTTCCCTTCGCGCAACTTTCGGATCAACTCGCAGCGCCCGGTAGATTTCCACACGATCGTGTTGGCGCAAGGTCTGCTGCAAATCCGACTTGCGACCCCAAATGCCAACCAGAATGCCAGCCTGGTCAAGCGCGGGGAAGCGTTGCAGCAATCCGCTGGCCTGCAAAGAGTGCAAGACGGTGCTGCCGGGCTGCAGCGACACGTTGACCTCATGCACTTCACGCGCCGCCGGCGAATAGACAACGCAGACCTGAAGCACCCTGTCAGCCGCCATAAACCTGAACGGCGCGCTTGACAAATGCGTCCACCATGCTGCCGGCGATCTTGTCGAACACGGGACCGACCATTTTGCTCAGCGCGGCATTGTCAAAACCATAGTTGAGCGTCAACTCGACCCGGCAGGCACGCTGCGAAGCATCACCGATCGGTATGAAATTCCACTCGCCGTCGAGCCTTGAAAACGGACCGTTGACCAGTTTGATTGCAACCTGGCGATCCTGAATGTGGGTGTTGCGGGTGGTGAAGGTCTGACGGATGCCACTGAAAGAGATGCCGATCTCGGCCGTCATGCCGGTTTCGTCGGCGCTGACCACACGAGCCCGGTCGCACCAGGGCAAGAATTTTGGATACTGGTCAACGTCGGTGACAAGAACGTACATTTCCTGCGGGCTGTACCAGATGAGGACGGACTTGATTACGGTTTTCATAGAATGGCAGTCTGCGCGGGATTGTAGACAAGCCTTGTACGCATGATTGACAACCCCACATTGACACCATGGCCAAGAAACCCGAAACCGCTGCCCGCATTGCCGACAACAAGAAGGCTGCCTACAACTACTTCTTTGAGGAGCGCTTCGAGGCCGGTCTGGTGCTGCAGGGATGGGAGGTCAAGTCGCTGCGCGAGGGCAAGGTCCAGCTGACCGACGGCTATGT
>JBMOJJ010000285.1:0-4866 GCA_049315845.1 Rhodoferax sp. | reverse complement strand
ACGAAAACGCATAGACCTCAAATTTCTCTCGGTCGTGTGTCTCAAAAAGCCCTGCCGTGAGAAAAGAAACGGCATGATCTCTGAAGTCCGCAGAGAAGTAGCCAAGGCGAATTCTTTGCCTTTTTGCACGTCTGACAATGTCGCCGAGTTCAAAGTTAACAGGGCTCTTTTCATGCACCCAAATCTCTGCCACCCTCCGCTGCAGCGGCAGAGAAGCAGCCAGTGCAAGAATTGGAAAGGGAGTGGACATCCTTTCGTTGTGCAGAATCTTCGGAATCAGTTCTTGCAAGGCGTTTTCAAACCCGTTCCAATCGCAGATTTTCATCTTTGTGTGAAGAAGCATTCCGTGGACGAAGCTCGAATCAGTCTTGATTGAAATTGCCATTGCTAAACTATCGATGGCCGGTTCGAACTGTTTCATGTGGTTCAAAGCCACGCCTCGATTTAAGTAGACTTCTGCATAGTCAGGTTGAACAGCGATCGCATTTTCATAGCTGCTAACGGCGAGTTGATACTGCTTCAATTTACACAGCGTATTGCCACGATTAAAGTATGCGTCTGCATGACTTGGCTGGAGAGCAATCGCATTGTCATAACTGGCAATCGCGGTCTGGTAGTGCTCCATTGCGTGCAATGCGATGCCGCGGTTGTAGTACACCCTTGCTGAGCATGGCTCAAGGGCAATGACGTTGTCATAACTTGAAACCGCGGCTTGATATTGCTTCAATGCATGTAACGCAATGCCACGGTTGTAGTAGGTATCCGCGGTATTTGGCCGCAAGGCAAGGGCACGGTCGTAATTATCAATGGCAGCTTGGTGCTGGTTCAAATCATAGAATGCAAGACCGCGATTGAAGTAGGCCTCTGCCACGTTAGGTGCGATGTTGAGCGCTTCATCGTAGCTGCGAATTGCAGCTGCGTGTTGCTTTAAGCCCTGCCAAGCCAAGCCGCGGTTAATGTACGCAGCGACAGCCGCGGGCCAGATATCGATTGCACTGTCATATTTTTCGATGGCGGACTCGTACTGTCTCGCTTGCAATAGTGCATTGCCATGCTTGTGGTAGGTTTCTGCTGCAGCCATGGCTCTGACATCAAATGTGTTGCTTCGACAGTCATCGCCACAAGCTTGCGGCCGGGTTGAGTTGTTTGATGACAACTGTCGCGTGGTGTAACGATCTCCAGATTGCGGTTCTCGACTTTGGCCGACAAGAATATTTTCGGCGGGCAAGCCAGCCTGGTAGCGTTCGACAATCTGCGAATAGGCGTCTTCAATGTGTTGCGCGAACAGTTTGGTATCAAACAAAGGTGTTGTCAGACGGTTGCTTTCCAGTTTGCGCCTGATGGCTTGGAGCATCTCCGGGTGGGTGGCCAATTGAATTGCCAGCGCTTCGTAATCCTCCTGAGTCGAGGTAATGAGTTCGGGCAAATCAATGGCACCGAGCAGGCTGGCTGCTACACGACTTGCGAAGGCCTCGCCTGTGCATGTCAGCACGGGCAGGCCAGCCCATAGCGCATCACTGGCGGTGGTGTGGGCGTTGTAGGGCAAGGTGTCGATGAACAAATCTGCAGCGCGCTGGCGCGCCAGATGCTCTGGAAGGGGCATTCGTCTGGCAAACACAAGACGTTCTGGGTTCACGTTCCTCTGCTGCGCCTGCTCTCGAAGATTCTTTGTGGCGAGCGGGTTATCCTCAAGAAGCCACAACACGCTCCGGTCCACTTGTTTCAGGATTCGCATCCAGCCGTCAAAGGTACTTGGCGTAATCTTGAAATTGTTATTAAAACAGCAAAATACAAAGCCAGACTCAGGTAACCCCAGTTCTTGGCGGCTGGGTCTTGTGTCAGCAATCTTGCGGTGTGTGTCATTGACTTGGTAACTGTTGGGTAGATAGATAATCTTTTCTGCGTAATGACTCCGACTGTCTTCTGGTATCAATGTCCGGTCTGCTATCAGGTAATCCATATATGCAGCGCCCATCGTGCCTGGATAACCCAGGTAGCTCACTTGAATTGGCGCGGCCCTGTAAGCAAAGATACCGGCTCGTTCGTCTTGAGTAAAGCCTTTCAAGTCAACGGCAACATCGATACCCAGTGTTCGACACAGCAAGGCGACCTCACTATCTGGCTGATCTCTAACGTCGATAAACTTGTCAAAAGCTGCCTCAATCCTTGTGCGCATTCCATCTTTCGAATTTGGCCCAAAAGAGAATGCAAAGAGTTCGAACCGGTCTTTGTTGTGTCGTTCAAACAACTCGGCCATAAGATAGGCTGTGGCGTGGTTGTGAAAGTCCGCCGAGAAGTAGCCAATGCGAATCTTGCCCTCTATCGTGCGCTTGGGAATACTTCCAAGGTCTGGATTAGCCGGGCACCGTGTATTCACCCAAATCTCGGCGACTTGGCGCTGCAATGGCAAGGAGTCGCTTTGTGCCAGAAATGAAAATGGGTTGGAGACCTTCTGCTTGCTTCGGACATTTCGAAGCAGTTCTTCAGTTTGTGTTTTGGCATCCTGCCAATCGCAGATGCGCATCTTCGTGTACAACCTTGTTCCGGTCACGAAATGGAGTTCCGGATTAAGGGCACACGCCAAGTCAAAGCTTTGGATGGCAGCTTGAAATTGCCTTAATTCAATCAACACGATGCCTCTATTAAAGTGCGCATCCGCCGCGTCTGGCTTGAGGGCGATGACTTCGTCGTAGCATTCGACGGCAGCCCGATAGATCTTTAGCTGATGCAAGGCGTTGCCGCAGTTGTAATAGGCTTCCACAGCATCAGTCTTAAGGGAGATAACTTTCCTGAAATTGTCAATGGCAGCTTGGTGCTGATTCAAGGCAGAGAATGCAAGACCCCGGTGAAAATAGGTCTTGACAGCGTCGGGCCTTAGTGCCAAAGCCTTGTCGTAGCAGGCAATTGCCGTTCTGTGCTGTTTCAAGTCTCTGTACGCATTGCCCAGGTTGGCCCAGGCAACAGCGTTACCTGGATCTATTTCAACAGACCGGCTGATCAGTTCAGCCGCCTGAGCGAAGTTCTGCGACTGGGCAGCAAGCAAACCCAAGGAATGCAGTGCCTCGGCATGCTGCGGTTGTATCAGCAGTACCTGGCGGTAAACCTGCTGTGCTTGGACGAAATGTCCTTTATGATGCAGCGTAAGTCCTTCACGGAACAATGTCTGCGCTGCGGTCCGCGTTGGTTTGCCGACCGCTTGAATTGGCGCCGCTTGCTGGTGGTTCGATTTGGCTTGCATTGGTAAATTCTATTGTCAAAATGCTCCCGACCGCCCCAGGTCCGGACGACATTTGCCTTTAGACTAGCGGGTCTTTAAGAGAGGATCAGTAACCGAATGAACATCTCCTATTCAAACGCAAAGACATACATAGCCCAGCTCAAAGGCATTGAGCAGCAAATTGCCCAAAATCAGCTTCAAGAAGCAGCACAGAACCTGAACTTGTTGGTTCAGACCAACTCCAATGACCCTCGCCTTTATTTGCTGGGATTACGCCTGGCTGCCATGGCCCGAAACCCCACAGGCATGCTGGTAGCGGCCCGAAGGGCGCATCAACTCGCACCCGACTGGGCAATTGCCACAATCAGCCTTGCTGAAGTGCTGGCCAGTCAGGGAGAAGTCGAAGAAGCCATATTGATGGCTGAGAAGGCCCTCCGGCAGGCTGCAGTTCAGACCGCTCAAGTTTCCCATCGTGTCGAGGTCTTGACGAAGGCGGCTGCATTGGCACAGCGCGTCGGCCTTCGGCAACGAGCGTTGCAATGGCTGCAAGAGGCCGAAGAGATCAACCCGGATGACTTAAGCATTCGTCACGAAATCGGACGCGCCCTGGCCGACCTGGGTGACACAGTCCAAGCGATTGACAGCTTCAACGGCTTGCTTCGGAAGCTGCCCAATAACTCAAGCCTCTTGTATGATCGCATGCGCATCAGCTTGGACGCACAGCTGCACGAACAAGCGATCCAGGACGGCGAGACTTTGCTGGCTTTGGAACCCGGCAACGAGGTGTACAAATTCTACCTGGACGTTGCCCGGGGTCTCACGCCAGCAACCCAACCTGCTGCAGTCATTGCTGATTTGTTCGATGCAGATACGGCCCGATCTGACCAACAGCTGATGGCGCGGCTGCAATACACGTTACCTCAAGAAGTGTCTCAAATGATCCTCCGATGGCACCCAGGCCGAAAGGTTGATGTGCTTGACCTCGGTTGTGGCACCGGCGCATTGGGAGCATGCCTTGGATCTGTCGATGGCGCTCTTATAGGCGTTGATCTGTCTCAGCACATGCTTGATAGGGCAGTTTCCCATCATGTCTATGACCGTCTGCACAACGTCAATTTGGTGGATGCTCTTCGAGACACACCTTCAGAACACTACGATGTGATTACCGCTCTGGATGTATTCATCTACGTTGGCGATCTCGGTTCTGTAATTCCCAATGCCTATCGCGTCCTGGCACCGGGGGGTCGCTTCGTCTTTTCCTGTGAGGAAGATGCAGGTGCCGCTGGCCAACCCGACTTCACCTTGCAACGCAGTTATCGTTACACGCATCAACGCAGTTATGTGCTGCGACTGCTTGAGGACGCTGGATACCAAGAACTTGATATTGACGACCGTGTGTTGCGCCAGGAGAAAGGCCAGGCTGTCCACGGATTCTTGGTTAGCGCTCGCAAGGAGCCACCGAAGGCCTGAAAAATCGCTCAGCGATACCCCAAAAATGCCAGGCCGGTGGATCTTCCGTGATCAATCGTTCCAGCTCCCCAAAAACCCTCGCTGCCAACTCGTCGACCGAGCTGTAAACACCCAAGGGTTTGATGCGCAGGAATCGTTGACCATTGGAGGAATTCAGCCCCGTGATGTAGATGATTGCC
>JBMOJJ010000030.1:0-21559 GCA_049315845.1 Rhodoferax sp. | reverse complement strand
GCAACTCGTCGCCGGTGAGGCGAAACAGCTTTTCGCGAACCGTCTCGCTGGCCAGGAATTTCTCGCTTCGGTCGGTCAACTCGTCCTCGGCGTACCACCAGGCCTGCGCCGGCAGGAAGCGCTCGCAGATGCCCAGCAGGCGTTCGACGTCCTTGGCGTTCTTGGCCGACATCGGAACAAACTCGGCAAACGAATGGCGCTGCTGCATCTGCTGAAGCCAGGGCGCGATATCGGCCCGGCGCGTCACCTGATCAAGCTTGTTGGCCACCAGCAGGGTTGGAATGTCCTTGCCCAGCACCTCCAGAACCTTGGCGTCGGCCTGGTTGAACATGCCGGCCTCGACCACGAACAGGATCAGGTCGACATCGCCAACCGCACCGAGCACGGTCTTGTTGAGCGAACGGTTCAGCGCGTTGCTGTGGCGGGTCTGAAAACCGGGCGTGTCGACAAACACGAACTGTGTGTTGCCTAGCGTGCGAATGCCGGTGATCCGGTGGCGAGTGGTCTGGGCCTTGCGCGAGGTGATGCTGATCTTCTGGCCGACCAGCGCGTTGAGCAGCGTGGATTTTCCGACGTTGGGCTTGCCGACGATGGCGATCAGCCCGCAGTGCCGATCCGCCGCGGGCGTCCCTTTCGCTGCTGTCAAGCGCAGTTCCTTCAGCATGCTTTCCAGGTCATCCTGGCCTTCGGATCCTGTCGACTGCGCCGATTCGGCTGACTTCTTTGTAGCAATCATGGTTTCACTTTGGCTCTGATGGTTTGCAGCATCGCGCTTGCCGCCGCCTGTTCGCCCGCGCGACGCGAGCCGCCGATGCCGCGCTCGGAAAAATTGAGCTCGATGATTTCGCACTCGACATCAAAGGTCTGCTTGTGGGCAGCCCCCAGCGTACCCACGACACGGTACAAGGGCAAGCTCATCTTGCGCGCCTGCAACCATTCCTGCAATTCGGTTTTCGGGTCCTTGCCGATGGCCTGCATCTCCGGGTTGATCTCGACCTCGATGAACAGGCGCTGGACCAGATTCTGCGCGGCAGCATAGCCGGCGTCCAGGTAGACGGCGCCAAGAATGGCTTCCAGCGCATCGGCCAGAATGGAGGGGCGCTTCTGCCCGCCCGAGCGGGCCTCGCCCTCACCCAGGCGCAGCACATCGGACAGACCGAGATCGACCGCCAGCCGATGCAGTGTGTCCTGCTTGACCAGGTTGGCGCGGACCCGGGACAGGTCGCCTTCAGGCAGTGCGCTCAAGCGCCGAAAAAGCAGATCCGCCACCGCCAGATTCAGAACCGAGTCACCCAGGAACTCCAGTCGTTCGTTGTGATCGACCGAAAAGCTGCGGTGGGTCACCGCCTGCAGCAACAACCTGGCGTCCGAGAACTGGTGCTGCAAACGGGCCTGCAATGCGGTCAGGCCTTCATTCACGCCCCATACCTCCGCTGTGGTGCATTACTTGGAGCGCCCGCTGTACTTGAGCGTCAGATAGCCGGGTCCGACCAGGTGAATTTCGCGCTGGTAGGCGAAACTGACGACTATCTTGTCGCCCTCCTTGGTCACTTCGATGTCTTTGCCACTGATGGACTTGATGTTGTCGACCGCGGCGGCCTTGTCAAAAATACTGCGCACTTCGGCCACCGAGTTTCCCTCCTGGGCCTTGTTCACGGCTCTCAGCACGCCCTGGTATTCAATTGCAGTGGGCACGATCCTGGCGATCACCACGCCGGCGACGGCCAGCATGCCGCCGACCACCAAAAGCCCCAAGAAAGAAAGGCCGCGCTGCCTGGACCTTAACTGAATCGTCATACCTTCCCCAAATCAGTCGAATGAGCCGATACGCTTGAGGCTGCTGAAGTTCATCCAGACAAAAAACGCCTTGCCCACAATGTTCTTGTCCGGCACAAAACCCCAGTAGCGGGAATCCAGCGAATTATCGCGGTTGTCCCCCATCATGAAATAGTGGCCCTCGGGCACCTTGCACACCACGCCCTCGATACTATAGCGACAGTTCTGCTTGAAAACAAACTCGTCTGCGCCCGGGACAAAGGCGGGGCGGTCATCGTCGTTGAGCAAACGGTGCTTGCGCTCGCCCAGCGACTCCTGGTATTGCTTGAAGTACCGCATCATGTCTTCATCAAAATACTCGGCCACCGCCACAGTCTCGACCACCTTGCCATTGATTGTCAGGCGTTTGTTGAGGTAGGCCACCTCGTCGCCCGGTATGCCGACGACCCGCTTGATGTAATCCAGGCTCGGCTTGGGCGGGTAACGGAACACCATCACATCGCCGCGCTGCGGCTTGTTGCCGTCGGTGATCTTGGTGTTGATGACCGGCAGGCGCACGCCGTAATGGAATTTGTTCACCAGAATCAGATCGCCGACCAGCAAGGTCGGGATCATGGAGCCCGACGGGATCTTGAAGGGCTCGAACAGAAACGAGCGCAGGAAAAAGACAGCAATGATGACCGGAAACAGGCCGGCGGTCCAGTCCAGCCACCAGGGTTGCGCAAGGATGCGCGATTTCGCCTCGGCCGTGTGGTCGTCGACCTGGCTGATCCCCATCTTGTTCAATTCGTTGCGGCGCTGGACCGCCTCCGATTCAAGCTTGGCGACCGCCTTCTGTCGTTGCGGCAGGAAGTAGGAGCGTTCCAGCAGCCAGTAGATGCCGGTCACAACCGTCGCCAGAAACAGCAGCAGCGCAAAGTTGCCTTCGACCAGGCCAAAGTACCAGGCTCCGATATAGCCGGCAAAGGCGGCCAGAATGAAAGAAGTCAATGCCGGCATCAGTCATCCACCTGCAAAATTGCCAGAAATGCTTCTTGCGGCACCTCGACCGAACCAATCTGCTTCATGCGTTTCTTACCTTGTTTCTGCTTGTCCAGTAGCTTGCGCTTGCGCGATATATCGCCACCATAGCATTTGGCGATCACGTTCTTGCGCAGCGCTTTGATTGTCTCACGCGCAATGATGTTGGCGCCGATGGCGGCCTGGATGGCGACGTCGTACATCTGCCTCGAGATGATTTCGCGCATCTTGGCGACCACCGCCCGGCCCCGGTACTGGGACTGCGAGCGGTGCACAATCATCGACAGGGCATCGACCTTGTCACCGTTGAGCAGGATGTCGACCTTGACCACGTCAGCGATCCGATATTCCTTGAACTCATAATCCATAGACGCGTAGCCGCGCGATACCGACTTCAGCTTGTCGAAGAAGTCCATGACGATCTCTGCCAGCGGCATCTCGTACGTGAGCATCACCTGGCGGCCGTGATAGGCCATGTTCATCTGCAATCCGCGCTTCTGGTTGGCCAGTGTCATGACGGCGCCGACATAGTCCTGCGGCATGTACAGATGGACCGTGACGATCGGTTCCCGGACCTCGTCGAGCCGCCCCTGATCGGGCATCTTGGCCGGGTTCTCGACCATCCTGACGGTGCCATCCACCTGCACCACCTGGTACTCGACGCTGGGCGCGGTGGTGATCAGGTCCTGATCGAACTCGCGCTCCAGACGCTCCTGCACGATCTCCATGTGCAGCAATCCGAGAAAGCCGCAGCGAAAACCAAAGCCCAACGCCTGCGACACCTCGGGCACATACTGCAGCGATGAATCGTTGAGCTTGAGCTTTTCCAGGCTGTCGCGCAGTCCTTCATACTGGTTGGCCTCGGTCGGGTACAGGCCGGCAAAAACCTGTGGCTGAATTTCCTTGAAGCCCGGCAATGGCTCGGTGGCGGTGAACGCGGCGCCGCCCGTGCCGGCCTTGATCAGGGTGACGGTGTCCCCGACCTTGGCGGCCTGCAGTTCGCGAATGCCGGCAATGATGTAACCCACATCGCCGGCTTCGAGTGCATCGCGCGATTCATTGGCAGGTGTGAACACGCCCAGGCTGTCGGCGTTGTAGGTGGCGTCGGTCGCCATCAGCTTGATTCGATCGCCCCTTGCAACGCGCCCATCGACAACCCGAACCAGCATCACCACGCCGACGTAGTTGTCGAACCAGCTGTCGACGATCATCGCGCGCAGCGGACCGTCCGGATTGCCCCTGGGCGCGGGAATTCTGGCGATCACCGCTTCGAGAATGTCATCGATGCCCATCCCGGTCTTGGCCGAACAGGCGATCGCATGCGTCGCGTCGATGCCAATCACATCTTCAATTTCAAGCTTGGCATTCTCGGGATCGGCGTTCGGCAAATCCATCTTGTTGAGCACCGGCACCACCTCGACACCGAGCTCCAATGCGGTGTAGCAATTGGCCACCGTCTGCGCTTCCACGCCCTGGCTGGCGTCGACCACCAGCAAGGCGCCCTCGCATGCGGAAAGCGAGCGGCTCACTTCGTAGGAGAAGTCGACGTGCCCCGGCGTATCGATCAAATTGAGGCTGTAGATCTGGCCATCGAGCGCCTTGTATTTCAGCGCGGCGGTCTGCGCCTTGATGGTTATCCCACGCTCTTTCTCGATGTCCATCGAGTCCAGAACCTGCGCCTGCATCTCCCTGTCCTGCAATCCGCCGCAGCGTTGAATCAGGCGATCCGCCAGCGTCGATTTCCCGTGATCGATATGCGCAATGATTGAGAAATTTCTGATGTGATTCATCAACGGGAACACTTAAGTGATTGAATTAGAACGGCGATGGCCAAGAAAAAAGGGCGCGTCGAATTGTGACGCGCCCTGAACCAACAATCATTGGCAACTGCGAAGGTTGGAGCTTCATTGTAGGCAAAAAGTGGGAAACGTACAGCCCCGCTGGCCATCATCAGAAGTCGTTGCAGTACCGCAACAGGAATTTTATACACAGTTTATTAACAATTTTGGTGCAGCACTATCTGGACAACTTGTGGGTGAACTGTGGACCGCCTGTGAATCCTTCCAATTCATCCCGCATGGTGAACTACGGCGATCTTGATATGCCAAGAATGGACAATGCTTGCGCCCCATTCTAACCAAAACGGGGACTGTCAACTCAAAAAGTTAGTGGATGCCCACATCAAAAAGAAAGGCAAGACAGGCAAAAAATATTTTTTTGCCTGTCTTTTTGAGGCCAACGCGGGGACTTGGAAGCGCTAGCGCAGCAGTCGGATCACCGCATATTGGGCCCACTCCCCGCGCCGGAACAGCACATTGACAGCCTTGCCCTTGTCCAGCTTTGCCAGCGTCGCCTCGAACTCCTTGAGGCTGGAAATTTCCGTGTTGCCAACCTGGACGATCACATCGCCCTCGCGCAGGCCGGCTCGGGCCGCCGCCTCAGTAGCGGACTCCACCCGGACGCCACCCTTGAGCTTGAGTTCTTTCTTGATCGCATCGCTCAGCTCACTGACCGTCAAGCCAAGCGCCTGTCCGGCGCCTGAGGGTTTGACCTTCTCTTCCTTGTCAGCCGCCTTCTTGACCGGCTTGTCCGCGTCGATCTCGGCAATGGTGACGGTCAACTCCCTGGCACCGCCGCGGCGGAACACCGTCAACGAACTGCGGACACCGGGTTTGGTTCCGCCCACCATGCGTGGCAGGTCACTGGATTTTTCGACCGCCTTGCCATCGAACTTGATGATGATGTCGCCAGCCTCGACTCCCGCCTTTTCGGCCGGTGAGCCCGCCTCCACAGAACGCACCAGCGCGCCCTGCGCCTTGCCCAGACCAATGGCTTCCGCCACTTCCTTGGTCACCTGATCGATCTGCACGCCGATGCGGCCGCGCGAAACCCGACCGGTGGAGCGCAGTTGCTCGCTGACACGAACCGCCTCGTCCATCGGAATGGCAAAGGAAATCCCCATCGAACCGCCGGAACGCGAATAGATCTGGCTGTTGACGCCGACCACTTCGCCGCGCATATTGATCAGCGGGCCGCCTGAGTTGCCAGGATTTATCGCAACGTCGGTCTGAATGAAGGGCAGATAGTCACCGGTGTCGCGCTGCTTGGCGCTGACAATGCCGGCCGTCACGGTGTTGTCAAGCCCGAATGGGGAGCCAATGGCCATCACCCACTCGCCGACTTTGAGCCGGCTCACATCGCCTACCTTGACCGCAGGCAGACCACTGGCCTCGATCTTGACCAGTGCGATGTCGCTGCGCTTGTCGGAGCCAATGATCTTTGCCTTGAACTCGCGCTTGTCAGTCAGCGTGACCAGCACTTCGTCTGCGCCTTCGATCACATGGGCATTGGTCATGATCAAACCATCAGCACTGAGCACGAACCCGGACCCGACACCCCGTGGCTGCTCGTCCTCCTGCTGCTGCGGTCGCCTGGGATGCGGCGACTGACGCGGAACATTGGGCATTGGCAAGCCAAAGCGCCGGAAGAACTCGAACATTTCATCCTGGCCAGATCCATCCGGCACGCCCTTGGCAGACACCTTTTCAAGCGTGCGGATATTGACCACGGAAGGGCCGACCTGCTCGACCAGATCGGTAAAGTCCGGCAGCGTGCGCGTTTGCGCCAGCGCTGGCGCAGTCGGCACCAACGTCACCGATACCGCAACGGCCAACGCGCCCCTGAACAGCCAGGAACGCACCTCTTTCCAACCAAGTTCAATCATCATCGACCTTTCTTTGAAAAACAAATTGACAACCGGCAACAGATGGGGATTCATCGGCTGCGCTCAAGACCCTGGGCAAACGCCATCAGCGCCTGCGGCGGAACCTCACCGACCGCCGTCAGCCACCAGTTACCAACGCGCCGCGTCAGACTGTGGGTGGCGCCGATCGCGTAGCTGCCCGCCTGCGCATGACGCTGCGGATCAAACGCCTCGATAAAAAGCGAAACCGATGCCAGTCCGTCCGAAAAAATCCAGTGCAGGGTCGGCCCCTGCGGTGATCCGGCAGCGCCAGCGATCATCCGCCGATGGCAACTCAGCGGCTTGAAGCCTGGCACCTCGGTCCTGAGGACCCAGCCCTCGACGGCAGCAGCCGTCTTGATGAACTCCGGTCTGGCCAGCTGATAGCCCTCGGTGTTGCCCATCATCTGGGTCAACTGGGACATGCTGACCGGGGCCTCAAGCTGCAATTCGGAGAAAGCCGCCTGCTCCAGCACCTGCCCCGCAGCGTTCAGTGTTTGCAGTTTGACCACCAGGCCGGTATTCTTTTCGGTCCAGACCCGGTAGCCAAAACGCAGACTGTCTCTTGGCTGCAGCTGCAATACGTCGGCCTCAAGTCCGGCAACGCGTCCGACGCCCGCTGCTTTGAGCAGGTAAAACCGGGCTATCGACGTCTCGTTGGACTGCAGAAAATTGGGCGGGAACGACAGCGACTCGCGCCTTTCCTCCAGCACGACACGCGTGACGGGCAAGAAAGTCAGCACCTGGTCGTTGTGCCGGAACGTGGACCGGGGCGCGCCCGTCAGGGACTCGACCCGCTCCACCTGCTGCACGCCATCGCAGACATGCCAGATGCGCGAACTCGACAGGCTGGCTCCCGCCGTGACAACAAAAGTGCCGACATAGGCGCGCCGGCGCGATGCCTGCTGCACGCGCGCAAGCCACTCGTTGACATTGCGCTCAGCCACCTTTGAATCGGGAATGGCGGACGCCAATGGCAAGGACGCTGTTTGCGCGATGGTCGGTGTCCACACCGAAGCCATCCCGGACAAAGCCAGGACAAGCACGGCTCTCACCGGCTTGTTCCTTCAAAGGTGGCGTTGCGCAGAAAACCGGCCGACATCTGCAGCGCCGGTGCGCCGCCAGCCTGCCGGTGCGCGGCCAGCAAGGCGTCGAGTTGCGGATCGCGCAGCATCACCTGCTGCGCATCATGCGGCTCCGTCAGACCGCCGGCAAGCTGCCATCCCAACGCAACAAAAACACCCAAGGAGGCCAACCCGGCGAGCAGTTTCCAGCGGCCGGCGCCGTCATTGGCCGCACGGTCGGCAACCGGTCCGTGCGCTTGCGAGTTGACCGCGCCAGCAGGCGCAGGCAGAGGCGCCGCCTGCTCAAGGCGCACTTTCAGCCGCCGCAGGAAGTCGGCCTCACTGGCGCCGACGATCGACTCTCCCGAGCGCAACACATCACCCACCAGATGATAGGCATGCCATGTCAGGCGAGCCTCTTCATCGTGCCCAAGCCGCTCCACCGTGCCGGCGAACTCTTCCCCGCGCAATTGCCCATCCATCAGCGCCGACACCAGATCCTCTCCTGTTCGCGTCTCTTGCGTCATGATATTCAATCCTGCATTCTCCAGTTGAGCCATCTACCAGCGCTTTCCCGTCTGCTTTTCGAGCATCGGCCTGACCTTGACCGATATCGCGTCACGGGCGCGGAATATCCGCGATCGGACCGTGCCAATCGGACAATCCATTGCTTCAGCAATATCTTCATAGCTCAAACCTTCGATTTCCCGCAAGGTCAGCGCCTGCCTCAGTTCCTCCGGCAGCGCCGCCAGTGCATTGTTCACCGCCAGGCCAATTTCCTTGGCTGCCAACACCGACTCGGGTGTTTCATCGCTTGTTGGTTCATTGCCGTTCCAAAAAGTTTCATCGCCGTCTTCACCTTGCGCCGATGAATGCTCGGGAACAAGCGGGTCGCGCTTGATTTCGAGCAGGAACTGCTTGGCTGTATTGACCGCGATACGGTAAAGCCAGGTGTAGAACTGGGCGTCGCCACGGAACTGATGCAGTGCCCGATAGGCACGCAAGAAAGTCTCCTGGGCGATGTCCTCCACCAGATCCACGTCCCGCACCATGCGCCCGATCAGCCGCTGCACCCGCCGCTGGTACTTGATGACCAGCAACTCGAAGGCGCGCTGATCGCCGGCAAGGGTTCGCTCGACCAACATGGCATCGCTGCCGTCGGTCACGACCGGAACCGGCCGCAATGACGGCGATCGGGCGTCTGCGCTCAAGATTTCACCCGCAAGGCCGGATCATCGACGCCGCTGTGCTGCGCCGGGCCGGCAGCACTGCCCGCAAACACCGCCCTGCGCAGCGCGTTCCAGCTCGCAGGGTCGCGCCAGCGTTCGATCCAGACCCAGTTGCGGCGGCCATTCTCGGCGCGCAGGCACAGCAGAAGGCACGACTGCAGATCAAGGTGGGCCGACAGTGGTCCGACCGGCGTAGCCAATGGCAGCACAAGGCTCCAGCCCTGACCGTCCCATTGCAGTGTTCCATCCGGCGAGGTCCACCAATCGATGACTGCAGCAAGGCCGGCGCCCAACACGATCAGCGCGAACAGGCACTGCTGCCACAGAGCCGGATCGGCCTGCTGGCGCCAAAGCAGGCCGGCAAGAATCCCTGTCAGACTGGCCGAACCCAGCAGGCCGCCATGAAAGCGCGAACGCCCGATCGGATAGGAAACCGCCGGGGCGCTGTGCATGGCGGAAGAAATTCAGGGGGCGCGCTTGAAAACAAGCGAACCATTGGTCCCGCCAAAGCCAAAGTTGTTCTTCAGAGCCACGTCAATTTTCATGTCGCGCGCCGTGTTCGCGCAATAATCCAGATCGCACTCCGGATCCTGGTTGAAGATGTTGATGGTCGGCGGGCTCTTTTGGTGATGCAATGCCAGCACGGTGAACACCGACTCGACACCGCCGGCGCCGCCCAGCAAATGCCCGGTCATGGACTTGGTCGAATTCACGACCAGTTTGCGTGCATGGTCGCCCAATGCCGCCTTGATGGCGTTGGATTCATTCAAATCGCCCAGCGGCGTCGAGGTGCCGTGCGCATTCAGATAATCGAGTTCATCGGCGTTCACACCCGCATTGCGCATCGCGCTGACCATGGCGCGGCGCGGGCCGTCCAGATTCGGCGCGGTCATGTGGCTTGCGTCGCCACTCATGCCAAAACCCGCGAGTTCGGCATAGATCCTAACGCCGCGCGCCTTCGCATGCTCATATTCTTCGAGCACCATCACGCCAGCACCTTCACCCAGAACGAAACCATCCCGATCCCTGTCCCAAGGGCGCGAGGCAGTCTGGGGATCGTCGTTGCGGGTACTCAGCGCCCGCATCGCGGCAAAACCACCGATGCCCAAAGGCGACACGGTCGCCTCCGACCCGCCCGCCAGCATGACGTCGGCATCGCCGTATTCGATCATGCGGCCGGCTTCACCGATGCAATGCAGTCCTGTGGTGCAGGCAGAAACAATGGCAATATTGGGTCCCTTGAAACCGAACCGGATCGCCGCCTGACCGGCCAGCATATTGACGATCGTGGCTGGCACAAAGAATGGCGAAATGCGACGCGCGCCGCGCTGCAGGAAATCGGCATGCACGTTTTCAATCATCGGCAAGCCGCCGATGCCCGAACCCATCAAACAGCCGATCCGGGTCGAAAACTCGTCTGTCAGCGCGTCCAGCGTCGGCAGATTGGCATCGGCAACGGCCTGACTGGCTGCGGCAATGCCAAAATGGATGAAGGTGTCCATCGCGCGCGCTTCTTTGCTGCCGATATAGGAATCCACCTGGAAGTTCTTCACTTCGCCCGCAATCTTGCAGGCGAAGCTTGAAGCGTCAAATTTCGTGATCGGTCCAATGCCGGACTTGCCGGCAAGCACATTGGACCAGGCCTCAGCCACCGTGTTGCCCACGGGACTGATGCAGCCCAAACCTGTTACTACAACACGACGACGGGACATGAAACTGGATTACGCCTTCTTGTGCGAATTCGCGTAGTCGATGGCGTTCTGCACGGTCGTGATCTTCTCCGCATCTTCATCCGGAATTTCAATTCCGAACTCGTCCTCGAGCGCCATGACCAGTTCCACCGTGTCAAGAGAGTCGGCGCCCAGATCAGCCACAAAGGCTTTTTCGCTGGTCACTTGTGACTCTTCAACGCCGAGTTGTTCGGCAATAATTTTTTTGACGCGTGCTTCGATATCGCTCATGGGTTCCCTCAAAGGGTAGTAAATGGATTCGCGATTTTAGCCGTGCTTGGGACCGATTCCCCAATCCGACCGCCGAACGGACAAATCGGCCTACATCAGCATGCCACCGTTGACGTGCAACTGCTGCCCGGTCACATAGCTCGCCTGCGGTGAAGCCAGGTAGGCAACGGCATGGGCGATGTCGGACGGCTTGCCAAAACATCCCAGTGGAATTTGACTGAACAACGCCTTTTGCTGCTCCTGCGGCAAGCCGGCTGTCATGTCTGTCTCGATGAATCCAGGCGCGACACAATTGACCGTGATGTTGCGCGAACCCAGTTCACGCGCGAGAGCGCGGGTCATGCCCGCGACCCCGGCTTTGGCGGCGGCATAGTTGGCCTGGCCCGGATTGCCGGCAGCACCAACGACCGAGGTGATGCTGATGATGCGGCCATAGCGCTGCTTCATCATGATGCGCATGACGGCGCGACTCATGCGGAAAACGGCCTTCAGATTGGTGTCGAGCACCGCATCCCACTCCTCATCCTTCATCCGCATGGCCAGGTTGTCGCGGGTGATACCGGCATTGTTCACCAACACCTGCAACCCCCCGTGGTCCTTGACGATGCGGGCAACCAATTGTTCAGCCGCCTGCGCGTCATTGACATCCAGCGTCTGCCCGGCGCATCCTGCGTAGCACGAAAGGGCTTGCGCGATTCCCGCAGCGCCCTGGTCGGTGGTGGCGGTGCCGATCACCCTGAGCCCGCGCTGCGCCAATTCCAGCGCAATGGCCGCGCCGATGCCGCGCGACGCTCCCGTCACCAGCGCCACCTGTCCTTCGAATTTGAGATCATTCATTTAGAGTCCTCATGACATCGGCAAGCGAGGCCGGATCGAGCAAGGCAAGGCCGTTCAACTCCGGATCAATGCGTCTGACCAGTCCGGCCAGCACCTTGCCCGGCCCGCATTCGACCACAAGCGACAAGCCGCGCGCCTTGAGCGCCTGCACGCACTCGACCCAGCGCACCGGTCCGAAGGCCTGACGGTACAGGGCATCGCGGATGCGATCGGCGTCGACTTCGACTGCGACATCGATGTTGTTCACGAGAACAACGCTGGGCACCGCAAATTCCACTGCCTCCAGTCTTTCCCGGAGCTTTTCTGCCGCCGGTCTCATCAGGCTGGAATGAAAGGGAGCCGACACCGGCAGCGGCAAGGCGCGCTTTGCACCGGCCGCCTTCAGCTGCCCACAGGCGATATCAACCGCCGCCTTGCTGCCTGCGATGACCGTCTGCAGCGGATCATTGAAGTTGACGGCTTCCACCACCTCGGAAAGATTGTCGCCCAATTGCGCGGTCACAGCAGCGCAAAGTTGCACGACTTTGGCAGCCTCCATGCCAAGAATGGCGGCCATCGCGCCGACCCCGACCGGAACCGCTTCCTGCATCGCCTGCGCCCGCAATCGAACCAGCGGAGCGGCCTGGCTCAGTGTCAGAACGCCTGCGGCCACCAGCGCCGAATACTCTCCCAGCGAGTGCCCCGCAACCGCAGCCGGCAGAATTCCGGTTTCCGCCATCCAGACCCGGTAAGCGGCCAGCCCAGCCACCAGCATCACAGGCTGGGTGTTGGTCGTCAAGGCCAGCGCTTCCCTGGGGCCCTCGTGGATGAGCCTGCCAATATCTTCGCCCAAAGCGTCCGATGCCTCGCGCAGCACTTCAAGCACGACAGGATGGTCGCCCCAGGCATCGAGCATGCCCACCGACTGCGAACCTTGACCCGGGAAGACAAACGCAAAAGGTTTCATGCCGCTTTCATACCTTTCAAACTACAGTTGCAATAGCACCGCACCCCAGGTGAAACCGCCACCGACGCCTTCCAGCATCAGCAACTGACCGGGTTTCAGCTTGCCGCTTCGGACCCCTTCGTCAAGCGCCAGCGGAATCGAAGCCGCGGAGGTGTTGCCATGCTGGTCCACCGTGACGATGACCTTGTCCATCGGGATGCCCAGTTTGGCGGCAGCGCTTTGCATGATCCGTATATTGGCCTGGTGCGGAATTAGCCAGTCAATGTCAGACGCGGCCTTGCCGGCCTTGGCCAGCACAGCGCGGGCGGCCGCGTCGAGCACGCCCACCGCCAGCTTGAAAACAGCCTTGCCGTCCATCTTCAACAGAGGATCGCCGATCACCTTGCCCCCGGCGACCGAACCTGGAACGCACAGGATGCCCGCATGCTTGCCGTCGGCATGCAGATCGCTGGCCAGAATCCCGGGTCGGTCGGACGCCTGCAGCAGCACCGCGCCGGCGCCATCACCAAACAGCACACAAGTTCCCCGATCGTTGAAATCGAGAATACGCGAAAAAACTTCCGCGCCGACCACCAGCGCCGTGTTCGCCGCGCCGGTCTTGATCATCGCGTCAGCGACGGAAAGGGCGTAGATGAAGCCACTGCAAACGGCCTGCACATCGAAAGCCGCACAGCCATGCGCGCCGAGCTTGTTCTGCAAAATGCAGGCGGTCGACGGAAACACCATGTCCGGCGTCGAGGTCGCGACAATGATCAGGTCGACAGCCTCGACCCGGACATCAGCCGCGCGCAAGGCCTGCCGCGCCGCCTCCAGCCCCAGATCACTGCTGCAGACGTCCGCTGCAGCAAAATGCCGAGCCCGTATGCCGGTGCGCTCGACAATCCAACTGTCCGACGTTTCAACTCCTTTGCCCGCCAGTTCGATGACCAGATCGGAATTGCTGACCCGACGTGGCGGCAGGTAACCACCGGTTCCGATGATGCGTGAATACACTTTCATGGATCAGTCCGGACCCGCCGTGTCGACCAGCGCAGGCTGCGAACTGCCGCCGATCAGCGGCGCAACATGGGATATTCTCACTTGAACGCGTTCCAGCAACTGGTGTCGGGCCGCGTCATAAGCCCTTGCCAGCGCGTACTCGAACGCCAGTTCATCGGCGGAACCATGGCTCTTGAAAACCAGTCCGCGCAGCCCCAGCAACGCGCCGCCGTTGTAGCGCCGGTGGTCCATGCGCTTCTTGAGCGCAGTGATGACCGGATAGGCGGCAATGGCAGCGAGTTTTGTGAACAGGTTGCGTGAAAATTCCATCTTCAGGAAGTCAACAATCATGGTCGCCAGGCCTTCGCTGGCTTTCAGCGCCACATTGCCGACAAAGCCGTCGCAGACAACGATGTCCGAAGTGCCCTTGAATATGTCGTTGCCTTCGACGTTGCCATAAAAGTTGAAATCCCCCGCTTTGGAGGCCGCCCGCAGAAGTTCTCCGGCCTTCTTGATGACTTCGTTGCCCTTGATCGCCTCTTCGCCGATGTTGAGCAAGCCGACCGTGGGATTGTCGTTGCCGCTCAAAACAGAGACCAGCGCTGAACCCATGATCGCAAACTGCAGCAAATGCTCGGCCGAGCAGTCCACATTGGCCCCCATGTCCAGCACCGTCGTGGCCTGACCTTTTGCGTTCGGAATCTGTCCGGCGATCGCCGGCCGATCAATGCCATCGAGCGTCTTGAGCAAATAGCGCGAAATGGCCATCAGCGCAGCGGTGTTGCCTGCCGACACGGCAGCCTGCGCGGCGCCGTCCTTCACTTGCTGGATCGCCAAACGCATGGACGAGTCTCGCTTGCGCCGCAGCGCCACTTCGAGCGAATCGTCCATGCCAACCACCTCGCTGGCGGCAACCGTTCTGGCGCGCGCGTGCGAAAAGGCGGCCAAACCGTCTGGCAGGCCGACCAGAATCAGCTGCGCATCGGCGTGCTTGTCGAGGAAATTACGGCAGGCAGGAAGCGTCACGGAAAGACCGTGATCCCCTCCCATGCAGTCGACAGCGATGGTGGTCATGGAAGCTCAGTGCAGCCAGGCAAGTTGGGCGCGGTCACCGGATGTCATAAAAGACAAGGCCCGACGCTACGAACACGGTAGCCTCGGGCCTTGTTTTTGTGAAGAAATCAGGCTTCGGATTTGGTCTTGACGACCTTGCGGCCCCGATAGAAACCGGTCGGGCTGATATGGTGGCGCAAATGGGTTTCGCCGGTGGTCGCCTCGACCGCAATACCGGGTACGACCAGCGCGTTGTGCGAGCGATGCATGCCGCGCTTGGACGGGGATTTTTTGTTCTGTTGGACGGCCATGATCCGCTCCTTGTCTTGGGCGCCGCGACACTCGCAACACCCCGGGTTGGTGAAAAACGCGGTACCAGTGGTCCGCGCGAAGCTCGCCATTATAAGGCAAGTCCTATTTCTGGTCCGGTTTGCCTTTCTTGAGTTGCGCCAACACCGCAAACGGCTGGCGCTTCTGCTCGGCCGCGGTGTCGAAATCCGGATCTGCCGTCGCCAGCTTGAGCGCAATCGGGCACACATCGTGCTTGGGAATCAGCGGCAAATCCAACAGCACCTCATCCTCGACCAGCTCGGCCAGACTGAAATCGGCGTTCAGGACCAGCACGTCCTCCTCCGAATCGGGATCCTCTTCCTCGGCCGCCTTCTCATTGCCAACAAACCGGAAGGCACGGTCCACGGACACCGCGATCTCGACCGGCGTCATGCAGCGCTGGCAGATCAATGGCACTTGGACGGCGACATTCAAATGCAGCCATATCTGCTCGGCACCCGGCGCCTCGGTCCGCAGTTCCCCGCGGGCCGACCAGGTCAGAGGATTCTCGGCGCCCAGGCCCTGCGTTTCATGTGCAAGTCGTCCGTATTCCGACAGCGAATTTTCGCCCGCGAGGGCGCCAGAGGATTGCGCAAACGCCTTGACATCCAGATGATAGTGGGGGCTCTCTTTTTTCATGACCGCAGTGTAAGAGAATCACCCCATGTCCGAACCAGTCGCTCGAAAACTCATCCTGGGCTCCACTTCGCCCTATCGCCGGGAAATGCTGGAACGCCTGCGCATTGCGTTTGACGTGGCGGCGCCGGCTGTCGACGAAGCGCAGTTGCCTGCGGAAACACCGAGGCAGCTGGCCTGCCGGTTGGCGATGGCGAAAGCGCAGGCGGTCGCCGCCCAGTTCCCGGACTGTGTCGTGATCGGCTCTGACCAGGTGGCTGATCTGGATGGCCAGGCGCTCGGAAAGCCCGGCAACCATGCGCGCGCGACCGCCCAACTGCAGCAGATGCGCGGCAAAACCGTGATCTTCCAGACCGCGGTGGCAGTCGTGTGCAAGGACAGCGGTTTTGCGCAAATGGAGCTGGCCCCGGTCAAAGTCAGGTTCCGTGACCTGTCGGACAGGGAGATTGAAGCCTACCTGGTGGCCGAAGTCCCCTATGATTGCGCCGGCAGCGCCAAGAGCGAAGGCCTGGGCATAGCGCTGCTGGAATCGATCGAGAACGACGACCCGACCGCCCTGGTTGGCCTGCCGCTGATTCGCACCTGCCGCATGATCCGCGCCGCTGGCGTCAAGGTGTTGTGAGCATGACACAAGAGCCCGACCGCAATCCGGCAGCCCCGCCCGGCAAGCTCTATCTGGTGCCGGCCCCGCTCGATTTTGGCTGTGAGCAGGACGTGGATTTGCAACAAACGATGCCGCTGGGTACCTTGCAGCTTGCCGCGAGGCTGCACTACTGGGTCTGCGAAAACGCCAAGTCAACGCGAGCCTACCTGAAGCGGGTCCATGAGATCATCCCGCTGGACAGTGCGCTGCAAGCGCTGCAGATCTGGGAACTGCCGCGCCAGGTGCACAAGAAGGGCGATCACAACGGCGATTTCGATGCCAGCCACCTGATCGGTCCGGCGCTTGCGGGAAACGATCTGGGGCTGGTCAGCGAAGCCGGAATGCCGGCCGTGGCCGACCCCGGCTCATCGGTGGTCCGCGCTGCCCATGAGGCCGGTATCACGGTGGTCCCGCTGACAGGCCCGATCTCATTGATGCTGGCGCTGGCCGCGAGCGGACTCAATGGCCAGAATTTCGCGTTTGTCGGCTATCTGCCGCAGGATGCCGCGCAGCGGATCGAACGCGTGCGGGAACTGGAGTCGCTGGCCCTGAAGACCGGGCAGACCCAGATGTTCATCGAAACCCCTTATCGCAACGCCGCCATGCTGCAGACCCTGCTGCAAACGCTGCAGCACAACACCCGGCTGGCGGTGTCCAGCGGGCTGACGCTGGAGCGCGGCATCTGCCGCAGCGACAGCATCAGGAACTGGCGGAAGAAGACTTCGCCGCTCGACAATTCAACCCCGGCCGTGTTTGCGCTCGGGCGCTGATCCTCTTGCGCGACCGGCGTCGCTCAGCGCAGTGCCGGAATCGACTTGATCGCGTGCACCGCGCCTTCGCCAATGGCCGCCCCGAAGCGCTTGACCAGCCGCTCAGCCACATTTTCACGCCGCGTGTAGTCAACAATCTCTTCCGCCTTGACCACTTCGCGGGCGACAAAATCAAGATTGCCCAACTGGTCGGCAAGGCCGAGTTCGATCGCCTGCTGACCGGTCCAGAACAGGCCGCTGAAGGTCTCCGGGCTCTCTTTCAGCCGATCTCCCCGGCCCGCCTTGACAACGTCGATGAACTGCTTGTGGATCTGATCCAGCATTGTCTGGGCGAAGGCCCGCTGCCGTTCTGTCTGAGGGCTGAACGGGTCCAGAAAGCCCTTGTTCTCACCGGCCGTCATCAGGCGACGCTCGACACCCAACTTGTCCATCAGGCCGGTAAAGCCAAAGCCGTCCATCAGCACACCGATGCTGCCGACGATGCTGGCCTTGTCGACGAAGATCCTGTCCGCGGCGACCGCGATGTAGTAGGCGGCCGATGCGCAGGACTCTTCGACCACCACATAGAGCGGCTTCTTGTGCTTGGCCTTCAGCCGCTTGATCTCGTCGTTGATGATGCCGGCCTGCACCGGGCTGCCGCCCGGCGAACTGATCAGCAGCACCACGGCCTGCGCGCCCTGGTCCTCGAATGCGCTTCGCAATGCGGCGACGATCAGTTCGGCGCTGGCCTCGGCGCCAGAGGCGATCTCCCCCTTGAGTTCCACCAGCGCGGTATGGGGTGCCAGCCGATCCGACGGTGAGCCGTTGCGACTCAGCGCAATCCATGCCACCAGTACCAGGAACGCCAGCCAGGCAAGCCGCACAAAATTGCGCCAGCGTCGCGCCAGTCTCTGTTCGGTCAGCGCGGCAAAGGCCAGCTTCTCCAGCGTGGCACGCTCCCAGCCCGGGCTGTCGGACGGCTGCGCCCTCGCTGCGCTGGCGGCCGCCTCGGACGCGCCTTGGCCGCTGGCCGGCGCCTGAGGGTGAGGCAGATCGGCGTCAGCACTGGCGAGCGGCTGCTCTGGAGGGTGGTTTTCGGTCATGTCAAGGCTCAATCGGTTTCAGGTTGGCTGCAGTATGCCAGTAGACGACGCCGTTCTCTTCCGATGTGTCTATCTTGATCAGTCCGCCGCGGCATGGGCCGCTGCGACAGGCGCCGGTCCGGGGTTGATAGGTGGCGCCATGGGTGGCGCACATCAGCGAGTGGCCGCTGTTGTCGAAGAAGTGATTCGGCTGCATGTCCATCTACATCGGCACATGCGCACAACGGTTCAGGTAGGCATAGACCCGATCCTGATAGCGCACGGCAAATGCGGCGCTGATCCTGTTGTCGTGCATCACATCAAATGGAACCGCCAGCGCACTGTTGATCAGGTCAGGCGAATTGCACAGGCGAATGCTCTGCTTCATGGCCTGGCCTGTCCCCGCTCAGGCATGAGCGACCAGCCAGTCGCGCAACTCGCGCACGGAATGGGCGATAAACAGCGGCTGCAGATCGCCGAACGCCGCCGGTTCGTGAGCGCCGTAGCTCACCGCCACGCTGGGACAGCCTGCATTCAGAGCCATCTGCAAATCATGCGTGGTGTCGCCTATCATCAGCGTGCGCTCGGGCTTGACGCCAAACTCGCTCATCAACTCCAGCAACATGCGCGGATGGGGCTTGCCGGCGGTCTCGTCCGCCGTGCGCGATCCGTCGAACACGCCCTTGAGTTCGGCCACCTGCAGCGCGTCATCCAGCCCCTGCCGGTTCTTTCCGGTCGCCACTGTCAGCCAGTGCTGACGCTTTTTCAGCTCGGCCAGCATGTCTGAAACCCCGTCGAACAGACTAATGTCGTGCTTGTGCGCGATGTAATGGTGACGATAGCGCGCGCCGAGTTCCGGATAGCGTTCGATCGGAACATCCGGCGCCGCATGCGCCAGCGCCTGCATCAGGCCCATGCCGATCACGTAGGACGCGTCCCGGTCGCTGGGAACCGCGCCCCCCACGTCACGCACCGCATTCTGGATGCAGCGGGTGATCAGCGCGGTCGAATCGAACAGCGTGCCGTCCCAATCAAAGGCAATCAGGTCAAATTGCCGGGATCTCGAAATTTCAGGGCGCAAGGCTTGCAGCATGGGTCAAAAACGCTTCCAGTTCGGTAGGTAAGGGGGTCGTCAGTTCGATTCGCTCAGCGCTGACGGGATGATTGAACTGCAAGCGCCACGCGTGCAGGAACATTCTTTTCAAGGCCGGCGCCTGATCGCTGCGCAGCAAGGCCTTGTTCAACTCAAAATCGCCATACTTGTCATCACCCAGAATCGGGTGAGCTTCACTGGCCAGATGAACGCGGATCTGATGCGTGCGCCCGGTCTTCAACGTGACTTCCAGCAGGCTGAACTCGCCGCCGAGCCGATCCCCGGCAGCGAGCCGTTGCTGCACCTTGACCAGCGTGACGGACGGCATACCGTCCGGATCATCGCGCGCGACCACCCTGACGCGGCGCTCGCCATCGGCCAGCAGATACTTGTGCAGCGGCTTGTCCAGCACCTTCTTGTTGGCCGGCCAGCGCCCGGCCACCATGGCCAGGTAAGTCTTGCCGGTTTCGCGTTCGCGGAACTGGTCCTGCAAGTGCTTGAGCGCGCTTCTTTTCTTGGCGATCAGCAGGATGCCGCTGGTGTCCCGGTCAAGCCGATGCACCAGTTCCAGAAAGCGCGCTTGCGGCCTGGCCATGCGCAACTGCTCAATCACGCCAAAGCTGACGCCCGAGCCACCGTGAACCGCCAGCCCGGCGGGCTTGTCGATGGCCAGCAAATGCTCGTCTTCCAGCAGGACCGAAAAAGCGCGGGGCGGCGCACCCCGGGCCGCATTGGCCGCCATTGCATGGGTCTTTTCCTCGGCCCGCTGCGAGGTCCGCAGCGGCGGCAGGCGCACCGTGTCGCCCGGTTGCAGCCGCGAGTCAGCCGACACCCGGCCCTTGTTGACACGGACTTCGCCGCTGCGGATGATGCGGTAGACATGGGTTTTCGGCACTCCCTTGAGCTGGCGCAGCAGGAAATTGTCCAGCCGTTGACCGGCGCAGTCTTCATCGACAACGACCGTTTTAACCTGGGGCAACGGTGCAACTTCATTGCCCCCTATAATGTGTTTCACTAGCGACGCGCTGTAAGTGGTTGATTTAGCGACAAGTTAAATCATAGTTTAGGTGGAGTTTAGTTCACCCACCAGCACCAGCCCCGCTAGCAAGTCGATATCGCCGTTTGCCGATGCACGCAAACTGCAAGCCAGATGCTTGCAGTGGCGTTCAGGACAAACGGTCAAAACGACGTTTTGAAATACTGATACGGAATACCCCAAGTTCGCAGACAAGTTGTCTGTGAACGGAATGAAGCGAGATGTTTGTGTTGATGCGTTTGATTCACAGTTGCCTGCGGTGCGTTTTCGCCCCGCTGTTTGGCATGGATCGCTCGTCAGCTCCAGCAAGACCGGCGCAAACAGCTATTGATCCAGTAGCCTTTTCACGCCCCAAGCTCCTCGCTCCTCTCCACGCGCCCCTGCCCCGACTCATGGTTTGAGTCTCGGTTCCCCGGCTGTTTCCTCCTCACTTCAAAGCGTCAGTTCCGATATCCATAGCTCGTCAAGAGCTGAGTTGTTATTTGAATTGAAGGAACGCTACCCATGAAACGGATGCTGATCAACGCCACCCAGGCGGAGGAACGCCGGCTGGCGATTGTCGACGGGCAGAAACTGCTCGACTACGAAATAGAAATCGAGGGGCGCGAACAGCGCAAGGGCAACATCTACAAGGCGGTCGTGACGCGCGTCGAACCGTCGCTGGAGGCCTGCTTCGTCGACTATGGTGAAGACCGTCACGGCTTCCTGCCGTTCAAGGAAATCTCCCGTCAGTATTTCCAGCAGGGCGTGGCGGTCAGCCAGGCCCGCATCCAGGACGCGATCCGCGAAGGCCAGGAACTGCTGGTGCAGGTCGAAAAAGAGGAACGCGGCAACAAGGGCGCAGCGCTGACCACCTTCGTCTCGCTGGCCGGCCGCTACGTCGTGCTGATGCCCAACAATCCGCGCGGCGGTGGTGTCTCGCGCCGCATCGAGGGCGAAGACCGCGCCGAACTGAAGGAAGCGCTGGACCAGCTCGAATACCCGAACGGCATGAGCATCATTGCGCGCACCGCCGGCATCGGCCGCAGCGCGCCGGAACTGCAATGGGACCTGAACTACCTGCTCAAGCTGTGGTCGGCGATCGACGGCGCCTCCAAGGGCGCCAAGGGCGCGTTCCTGATCTACCAGGAATCCAGCCTGGTGATTCGTGCCATTCGCGACTATTTCAACAACGACATCGGCGACATCCTGATCGACACCGACGACGTCTACGAGCAGGCTCAGCAGTTCATGGCGCACGTGATGCCCGAGCACGCGGCGCGGGTCAAGCGCTACCGCGACGACGCGCCGCTGTTCAGCCGCTTCCAGATCGAGCACCAGATCGAATCAGCCTATGCCCGCACCGTGCAACTGCCCAGCGGCGGCGCCATCGTGATCGACCACA
>JBMOJJ010000029.1:0-21574 GCA_049315845.1 Rhodoferax sp. | reverse complement strand
GGCCATCTCAACCGCAAAAGGGACGGTATGCCTGGGGTGAGGACGATGTGGCGTGAACTGCAGGCCATGGCCCTGCTCGTCTCCGGATTCCGCGCTGGCCTGCGTGCCGGCCACCAAATGCTGCTGGAATAATTGTGGGTAATGCTCAGACCTCAAGGGGCTCATGGCAAGCATCGATTTCACGTTCACGGGCCACCGGAGCTGATGATGAGTAAAAAAACCGATAGTACTGGTGAAAAAAACCGATCTTGGCTCAGACCGGTTTCTTGAAATGGCTAAGCTTGATGCAGCACCATTCAGGCGCGAACTATCGTTTGTCGCGATATCTGCGCAAGGCACTGATCTGTGCCGCCATGATGGCGAGTTCGGAGGATGCTTTGGCCAGGTCGATATCGGATTTGGCATTTTTGACCGCTTCTTCGGCAGCAAGCCTGGCTTCGTTGGCTTTTTCGTCGTCCATATCTTTGCCGCGAATGGCGGTGTCAGACAACACCGTCACACAATCGGGCTGGACTTCGAGAATGCCGCCGGCAACAAAGACAAATTCTTCGCCCCCGTCAGCCATTTCAATGCGCACAGAACCAGCCTTGATGCGGGTGATCAGCGGCGTGTGGCGTGGAAAAATGCCAAGTTCGCCGGCTTCGCCCGGCAGGGCGACAAAACGCGCCTCGCCCGAGAAAATCGACTCTTCGGCACTGACCACATCAACGTGGATGGTGTTCATGGTGTTCCTGATCAGTTGGGGACAGGCACCAGACCGCTTGAACGGCTGCCGTCTGCCCCGCAGGGGTTATTAGATCTTCTTGGCTTTTTCGAACGCTTCGTCGATCGTGCCAACCATGTAGAAAGCCTGCTCGGGCAGGTGATCGCACTCGCCAGCCACAATCATCTTGAAGCCGCGAATGGTTTCAGCCAAAGATACATATTTGCCGGCCGAACCGGTAAACACCTCGGCAACGTGGAACGGCTGCGACAGGAAACGCTGAATTTTGCGGGCGCGGGCCACCGTCAGCTTGTCTTCCGGGGCCAACTCGTCCATGCCCAGAATGGCGATGATGTCGCGCAGTTCCTTGTAGCGCTGCAGCGTGCCCTGCACGGCGCGGGCGGTTTCATAGTGATCAGCACCGACCACCAGCGGGTCAAGCTGACGGCTGGTGGAGTCCAGCGGATCCACCGCCGGATAAATGCCCAGCGATGCGATGTCACGGCTCAGCACCACAGTGGAATCCAGGTGGGCAAAGGTGGTGGCAGGGCTGGGATCGGTCAAGTCATCGGCGGGCACATACACCGCCTGGATGGACGTGATGGAGCCGACCTTGGTCGAGGTGATGCGCTCTTGCAGGCGACCCATTTCTTCGGCCAGCGTAGGCTGGTAGCCCACAGCAGAAGGCATCCGGCCCAGCAGTGCGGACACTTCGGTGCCGGCCAGCGTGAAACGGTAGATGTTGTCCACGAAGAACAGCACGTCCTTGCCTTCATCGCGGAACGATTCGGCGATGGTCAGGCCGGTCAGGGCCACGCGCAAACGGTTGCCCGGAGGCTCATTCATCTGGCCGTAAACCATGGCCACCTTGGAGTCTTCAAGTTTCTCAAGATTCACCACGCCAGAGTCGGCCATTTCGTGATAGAAGTCGTTGCCCTCGCGGGTACGCTCGCCCACACCGGCAAACACCGACAAGCCGCTGTGCGCCTTGGCAATGTTGTTGATAAGTTCCATCATGTTCACGGTCTTGCCGACACCGGCACCGCCGAACAGGCCGACCTTGCCGCCCTTGGCAAACGGGCACACCAGATCAATCACCTTGATGCCGGTTTCCAGCAGCTCTTGCGAGGGGCTGAGTTCATCATAAGTGGGGGCCTTGCGGTGAATCGAGGCGAGTTTGGCGGAATTGACCGGGCCACGCTCGTCAATCGGGTTGCCCAGCACGTCCATGATGCGGCCCAATGTGGCGGTACCGACCGGCACTGAAATCGGGTTGTGGGTGTTGGTCACCATCAGGCCACGGCGCAGGCCGTCGCTGGAGCCCAGCGCAATGGTGCGCACAATGCCGTCACCAAGCTGTTGCTGCACTTCCAAGGTCAGGGCCGAGCCTTCAAGCTTGAGCGCGTCATAGACCTTGGGCATGTGGTCGCGTGGAAATTCCACGTCAACCACAGCGCCAATGCACTGAACAATCTTGCCTTGGACGTTGCTATTAGTTTGTGTGTTTTCTTGAGCCATTTGGTTTTGCTCCAATAATTTGAATCTTGCTAGGGACCGCGTCACTTATGCGCCGATGGCAGCTGCACCCGAGACGATTTCCGACAGTTCTTTGGTGATGGCGGCCTGGCGGGTTTTGTTATAGACCAGCTTGAGTTCACCAATCACATTGCCAGCGTTGTCAGTGGCCGCCTTCATGGCGACCATGCGCGCCGCATGCTCCGAAGCCATGTTCTCAGCCACCGCCTGGAAAACCAGAGCTTCAACATAACGAATCAGCAGATCGTCAATCACCATCTGCGGATCAGGCTCATAAATGTAGTCCCAGCCGTGCTTCTCACCCGTGACCGCTTCGCTGGCACGGGTTTCTTCCTGCATCTGTGCCACCGACAAAGGCAGCAGCAACTCCAGCACGACCTCCTGGCGCATCGTATTGATGAACCGCGTGTAAGAGAGATAAACCGCATTGACTTCGCCCCTGGCATAGGCATCAAGCAACACCTTGACCGGGCCGATCAGGCGATCAAGATGCGGTCGGTCACCGAGTTGGGTGACATGCGACACCACTTTGGCACCAATGCGGTTGAGAAAGCCCAATCCCTTGTTGCCAATAGCCACAGCTTGGGTGGTCATGCCGTCCGCCTGGGTCTCACGCAATTTGTTGGTCACGCCGCGCAATACATTGGTATTGAGGCCACCGCACAAGCCCTTGTCAGTCGTCACAACAATCATGCCGACAACTTTGGAGTCATTGCGTTTCATGAACGGATGAACATACTCGGGGTTGGCCCGGCCAAGGTGAGCGGCAATGTTGCGCACCTTGTCGGCATAAGGCCGGGCAGCACGCATACGTTCCTGAGCCTTGCGCATTTTGGAGACAGAAATCATCTCCATGGCCTTGGTGATCTTCTTCGTGCTTTCGAAGTTCTTGATCTTGCCGCGTATTTCCTTGCCTGTTGCCATATCAGTCTCCTATCTGTTAAAGGTGACCTTAGGCAAAAGACTTCTTGAAGGCGGCAACAGCAGTGTTCAGTTCGGCCTCAGTGTCCTTGTCCATGGCCCTGGCAGCCTCCATCTTGGCCAGCAGCGCGGCACACTTGTCTTTCAGATAGCCGTGCAGCCCGTGCTCAAACGCCAGCACCTTGGTTACCGGAATGTCGTCAAGGTAACCCTTGTTGACAGCAAATAAGGTTGAACCCATCAGGGAAATCGGCAGCGGGCTGTACTGGGCCTGCTTAAGCAGTTCAGTCACGCGGGCACCGCGGTCAAGCTGTTTGCGGGTGGCTTCGTCAAGGTCAGAGGCAAACTGGGCAAATGCCGCCAATTCGCGGTACTGCGCCAGATCGGTACGGATGCCGCCGGACAAATTCTTGATCAGCTTGGTTTGCGCTGCACCACCGACGCGAGACACCGAGATGCCGGCGTTGATGGCGGGGCGCACACCGGCATTGAACAGAGATGTTTCCAGAAAGATCTGGCCGTCAGTGATGGAGATCACGTTGGTCGGCACGAAAGCCGACACGTCGCCCGCCTGGGTTTCAATGATCGGCAAGGCGGTCAGTGAACCAGTCTTGCCTTTGACCGCACCTTTGGTGAAGTCTTCGACATATTTTTCATTGACACGGGCGGCACGTTCGAGCAGGCGGCTGTGCAGATAGAACACGTCGCCAGGATAGGCTTCGCGGCCTGGCGGGCGACGCAACAGCAAGGACACCTGGCGGTAAGCCACCGCTTGCTTGCTCAAGTCGTCATAGACGATCAGCGCGTCTTCGCCACGGTCGCGGAAATATTCGCCCATGGTACAGCCAGAATAGGCGGCGACATACTGCATGGCCGCTGATTCAGAGGCGGTAGCGGCGACCACAATGGTGTAGGCCATGGCACCGGCCTGCTCAAGCGCACGCACCACGTTTTTGACGCTGGATGCCTTTTGGCCAATCGCCACATAAACGCAGGTCATTTCCTGACCCTTTTGATTGATGATGGCATCAATCGCCACGGCAGTCTTGCCGGTTTGACGGTCGCCAATGATCAGTTCGCGCTGGCCGCGACCGACCGGCACCATCGAGTCAATCGACTTCAGTCCGGTTTGCATCGGCTGGCTCACCGACTGGCGGGCGATCACGCCGGGTGCCACCTTTTCGATCACGTCGGTCATCTTGGCGTTGATTGGGCCTTTGCCGTCGATCGGCTGGCCCAGAGCATTGACCACGCGACCTTTGAGCTCGGGGCCGACCGGCACTTCCAGAATGCGACCGGTGCATTTGACGGTGTCGCCTTCGGAGATGTGCTCGTAGGAACCCAAAATCACTGAGCCGACTGAATCCCGCTCCAGGTTCAGGGCCAGGCCATAGCTGGGCTGACCTTCGGCATCGGCCGGGAATTCGAGCATTTCGCCCTGCATCACGTCCGACAATCCATGGATGCGGACGATACCGTCAGTCACGGAAACCACGGTTCCCTGATTGCGAATGTCGGCGCTTGCAGACAGGCCTTCAATACGGCTCTTGATCAGCTCAGAAATTTCTGCGGGATTGAGTTGCATGACTCTTTCCTTCTTTCGTTAATGGGGCCTGTGCCAGCCTGGGGCTTGCGCCTCAAGCCGTCAAAGCCATTTTCATTTGTTCCAGACGGGCTTTGACAGACGTGTCAAGAACCTCGTCACCCACCACCACACGAATGCCGCCGATCAGTTCGGGCTGCAATTCGACAGACAGGTTGAGTTTGCGCGCAAAGCGTTTCTCCAGCGTGACAGCCAGGCTGGCCAGCGTCACGCTGTCAATCGGAAATGCGCTATACACCACCGCATCAGAGGTGCCGCTTTGGGCGTTCTTCAGAATGCGGAACTGCTCAGCGATTTCGGGCAAGGCAGTTAACCGCCCGTTGTCAATGACGGTGCGCAAAAAGTTTTTGGCTTTCTCGGGCAGGGCTACTTTGGCCACGCCTTCGATCACCGCAAACACCTGTGCGTTGCTGACGTTGGGGTTGTCCGCAAATTGTTGCAACTGCGGGTTGCTTGCAATCGCTTGCAAGGCCTCGACCCAGACTGCCGCACCATTAAGGTCGGATGAAGTCGCCTTGAACAAGGCTTCAGCGTAAGGGCGAGCAATGGTGGCGAGTTCAGCCATGGTTGTCCTCTTACAGCTCGGTCTTCAAACGGCCAAGCAGGTCAGCGTGGACGGCAGCATTGACCTCTTTTCGGAGAATCTGCTCTGCGCCCTTGACCGCCAGTGCAGCCACTTGCTCGCGCAATGCCTCGCGCGCCTTGACAGTCTGCTGCTCTGCTTCAACACGGGCGGCAGCAATGATCTTGTTGCCTTCCTCGATTGCCTTTACCTTGGCTTCTTCGACCATGGCCTGACCACGGCGCTCGGCATCTGCCAGGCGGGCGGTGGTTTCGGTGCGCGATTGGGCCAATTCAGCTTCCACGCGCTTGTTGGCACTGGACAGCTCGGATTTGGCCTTGTCGGCAGCCGCCAGGCCATCGGCAATTTTGCTGGCGCGCTGGTCTAGCGCAGATGCTATGGGCGGCCACACGAACTTCATCGTGAACAGCACCAGCAATGCGAAGACGATAGCTTGCGCTACCAGAGTTCCATTAATGCTCACTGTAATCTCCTAGTGCGATGTTTGCAGCCAGGAATTACTTGGCTGCAGCGGCAGCAAGAGCACGTGCGATTTGAGCCAGGAACGGGTTGGCAGTGGCGAACCACAAGGCAATACCGGTACCGATAATGAAGGCTGCGTCAATCAGGCCAGCCAGCACAAACATCTTGGTTTGCAATTCGCCCATAAGTTCTGGCTGACGGGCTGCCGCTTCAAGGTATTTGCTGCCCATGATGCCGATACCGATACAGGCACCTAGTGCGCCCAAACCAATAATGAGACCAGCAGCCAGAGCAGCAAAACTAATAACTTCCATGATTGACTCCTAAATGAACTAAAAACAAACCAAAACGAAACCAGAAATTAATGCGCGTCATGCGCCTGTCCGATGTAGACCAGGGTCAACATCATGAACACGAAAGCCTGCAACAAGATGATGATGATGTGGAACACCGCCCACGCCCACCCGGTCACCACCTGCAGTAACAGAAGCATCAGGCTGCCCGGGTCGGCCGAAAACGCCCAGGAACCACCCAGCAAGGCGATCAGCATGAAGATCAACTCGCCCGCGTACATGTTGCCAAACAGCCGCATGCCGTGCGAAACCGTCTTGGAAACGAAAGAGATCAATTGTTCGGCCAGGTTGACGACCGCCAGAATCACCGCAAAGATCGGATTCTTGCTGGTGCCAAATGGTGCGGTGACGAGCTCGTGCGCCCAGCCGCCCAAACCCTTGATCTTGATGTTGTAGAACAGACAAATGAACAAGACCGATACCGACAAGCCCAGGCTGATGGAAAGGTCAGCGGTGGGAACCACACGCAAGTAGGCATGATGCGGATCGTGTCCGGCAGCGCCATAAATGCCTTCCCAAATTCTGGGCAGCAGATCCAGCGGCAGCAAGTCCATCGCGTTGAGCAGGAAGATCCAGACAAACACGGTCAGCGCCAAAGGAGCCACCAGTTTTCGGCTGCTGGCGCTGTGGACAATGGATTTGGCCTGACCGTCGACCATTTCCATCAGGATTTCGACCGCGGCCTGAAAGCGCCCCGGCACGCCGGATGTCGCGCGACGCGCCGCCTTCCACAGCAAGTAGCAACCCAGCACTCCCAGCAGGATCGAGAAGAACAGGGAATCAATATTGATCACCGAGAAATCAACGACTTCTGTCTGAGGCTTGGTTTGCCAATGCGTCAGGTGGTGAACGATGTATTCACTGGCGGTGGGCGCGTTTGCTTCTGCGGACATTGTTATCTCTTCATGCTGTTTTTGGTTTCGACATAACTTGTTTGCAAATCAGTCTCCACTGAAAATACGTTTTGATTTCGGGCGCATCAACAGCGCCATCCAGTACACCTTCAGGGTCACAATCAAGCCGATCAGCATTGCCAACCAGTCCAGATCTGCAACCAACCGCGGGGCTGCGAACAGCATGCCGACAGAGACGGCAATCTTGATCGCTTCCCACACAAAAAACCCGAACCCGGCGGTCACCGCATTGATCGACGCGAACTGACTCATCAGGCCTCGCGCAAACAACGCGGCGGGAACAAGCACCGCCAACCCACCGTACCCAGCCGACCAGGCTGCACCCGACCGGCCGGTGACAACCCAGGTCAGCAAAGCCACCAGCAAGGTCACCACCCCCTGCAAGCCCACAATCCGCCACGGTGAAACCGGCGGCTGCAACTTTCGCAGTTTTTTCGCTTCCTCGGCACTCAGCCGCTTGGGCGCCCAGTCCTCAGACTCGTCTGCGTCAAGTTCGGAAGCTGGCGTGATTATCGACATCGCAAATTACACGCAGGTTACACGCGACCACTGCCGCAAAGGTTCGCATTATACGGAGATGCCCGTCGCCTTTTTGCGCAGTTCCTTTGACAAAGGTCAATGTAAGCAAGGGCGGAATCGTGCGACGGCCACGATGCAGCACTCATGAATGAAGACCAGGCTCTGACCGGGAGACCCGTCCCTTGGCGCTGGAAGTCCGGCCGGTCCCGGCATAATTCGCCCATGAACACTCTTCTCCCTTTGCCTTGCTACCTGAACGGCGAGTTCACCGAGCTGCCTAACGCCAAGATCAGCGTGATGGACCGCGGCTTCATTTTTGGCGACGGCGTCTATGAGGTGGTGCCGGTCTATTGCGGAAAACCGTTTCGCTTTGAGCAGCACATGGCGCGGCTCGACCGCAGCCTGGCTGCGCTGCGCATCAGGAATCCGCTGACGCAGGCGCAATGGGCCGACATTGTCGGCAAGCTGATCGCCGCCTATGCCGCAAGCACCGGCGCGAGTCCCGAAGACACCGACCAGCTGATCTACATCCAGCTCAGCCGCGGTGTCGCGATGCGCGACCACGTCATGCCGACCGACATCGAACCGACCATCTTCGTGATGAGCAGTGCGATGCAACAGCCGAGCGAGGCCCAGCGCAGCGAAGGCGTGGCCTGCATCACGGCCGATGATTTCCGCTGGGAAAAGGCGCACATCAAGAGCACCAGCCTGCTGGGTTCGGTCTTTGCCCGCCAGTTGAGCTTCGATGTTGGCGCGGCGGAAACCGTGATGTTCCGCAATGGCTGTCTGAGCGAAGCGGCGGCCTGCAACGTCTGGATCGTCAAGGACGGCAAGGTGCTGGGCACGCCGCGGGACCATCTGGTGCTCGAGGGCATTCGCTACGGCCTGATCGAGGAGATATGCCGCGACAAGGGGATTGGTTTTGAACTTCGCCGCGTCAGCCGCGACGAAGTATTCAAGGCCGACGAAGTGCTGCTGTCGTCGGCCACCAAGGAAGTGCTGCCGGTCACCACCATCGACGGTCAACCGGTCGGCAATGGCCGGCCCGGTCCGGTCTATGCGCAGCTGTACGCCGGGTACCAGCAGATCAAGGCGAAGTCAATTCCGGACCGCAGCAAGTGACAGCGTCAGCCGAGTCCCTGATCCCGTACCCGTCTCAGTTTCCGATCAAGGTCATGGGCCTGCGCGACGATGGCCTGGTGCAGGCGATCACCCACATTGCGCGCCAGTTCGACGCCGGCTTCGATGCCGGCACGATCGAGTTGCGCGAGAGCCGGGGCAGCAAGTACCTGGGCGTCACCATCACCGTCACCGCCACCAGCCGGGAACAGCTCGACGAGTTGTATCGCACACTGTCGACGCACCCGATGGTCAAGGTGGTGCTCTAGGCACGGCCTCCATGACACCGCGCCAGCTTGGTCAGGTCGACTACCTGCCGACCTACGAGGCGATGCAGGCCTTCACCGCCGCGCGCACGCTGGAGACGCCCGACCAGCTGTGGCTTTGCGAACACCCTGCGGTCTTCACCCAGGGGCTTGCCGGCAAGGCGGAACACATCTTTGACCCGGGGCAGATTCCCGTGCTGCAGACCAACCGCGGCGGCCAGGCCACCTACCACGGGCCAGGCCAGGTGGTGGCCTATCCACTGCTCGACCTCAAGCGCGCCGGCTACTTCATCAAGGAATACGTCTACCGGCTCGAGGAGGCGGTGATCCGGACCTTGCTGCATTTTGGCGTGACCGGGCACCGGGTAGCCGGTGCACCTGGCATTTATGTGCGGCTCGACGACCCGGCGGGACACGCGGTGCTGCGCAATCACCCCGATTTCACCGGCCTTGGCAAGATCGCCGCGCTGGGCATCAAGGTCAGCCGCAATTGCACCTACCACGGCGTCGCACTCAATGTCGCGATGGACCTGGAGCCATACTCGCGCATCAACCCCTGCGGCTACGCCGGACTGCAAACGGTGGACCTTTCTACAATCGGCGTGTCCGCTGCATTGCAGGAAGCTGCGGACGTGTTGGGGCAGAAGCTTGTGAGTTATCTGGCACCTTGATTTCCGTTCAAGCACCTTCGATGAAAACATCCGATAACACCTCTTCGACCGTCAGCGAAGTCCCGTCGCCGGCAAATTACGACCCCTCGGTGAAACAAAAAGCGGCCGCCAAGCTGTCGCGCATACCGGTCAAGGTGGTGCAAGGCGAGGTGTTGAAAAAACCCGACTGGATCCGCGTCCGGGCCGGCTCGCCGAGCACGCGCTTTTATGAGATCAAGGAGGTGCTGCGCTCGAACAAGCTGGTCACGGTCTGCGAGGAGGCGTCCTGCCCGAACATCGGCGAATGCTTCGGCAAGGGCACGGCCACCTTCATGATCATGGGCGACAAGTGCACGCGGCGCTGCCCGTTCTGTGATGTCGGCCACGGCCGGCCCGACCCGCTGGATGCGAACGAGCCCCTGAACCTGGCCAGAACGATCGCGCAGCTGAAGCTCCGCTATGTGGTGATCACCAGCGTCGACCGGGACGACCTGCGCGACGGCGGCAGCCAGCACTTTGTCGACTGCATCCGCAAGACCCGGGAACTGTCGCCGGCCACGCAGATCGAGATCCTGGTGCCGGACTTCCGCGGCCGCGACGACCGCGCGCTCGAAATCCTGAAAGCGGCGCCGCCCGATGTGATGAACCACAATCTGGAGACCATACCGCGCCTGTACCGCGAAGCACGCCCGGGCAGCGACTACCAGTTCTCGCTCAACCTGCTCAGGAAATTCAAGGTCCTGTTTCCGGACCTGCCGACCAAGAGCGGCCTGATGGTGGGACTGGGCGAGACCGACGAGGAAATTCTGGCTGTCATGCGGGACATGCGCGCGCACGGCATCGAGATGCTGACCATCGGCCAGTATCTGGCGCCCTCCACCAGCCACCTGACTGTCAAGCGCTATGTGCATCCCGACATCTTCAAGATGTTCGAAGCGCAGGCCTACGCGATGGGCTTCCGGCACGCCGCGGTGGGCGCGATGGTGCGCTCCAGCTACCACGCCGATGCCCAGGCCAGTCACGCGATGCAGCGCGCCGCGCGCTGATCGGCGCGATCGGTTCAGGGCTGACAACGATATCCGGCCGAGCATCACAGACCTGTCTCATGCACTATTCGGGACGATCCGCCGGTCTCTGGTTTGATCCGCAGGAACTGTTGCCGCTCAGCGATGGGCCGACCTACGGGCGCGGGTTGATGCTGTTTCGCAACCAGAAAGTGCTGGACCTCGACATCGAGCCGATCAATGCTCACTGGCTCTTGCTGGGCGCGGTGCAGGGCAGTCAGCGCGAGCCCTATGAGGTGTCGGTCGAGATGACGCTGACGGCGCAAGGCCGGTTGACCGACTGGGACAGCCTGTGCGAATGCCCGGTAGAGCACCAGTGCAAGCATGGCGTGGCCTTGATGCTCAAGGCCGCCTACAAGGGCCTGCAGTTGCTGTCCGAGAGTGGGCAGAGCTTCGTGGCTGGACCCGCACCAACGCCGCAAGAGATCGAGGCCAGGCGCCAGGCAGCGCTGGCGCACCAGCAGGAAGTGGCGCGGCAGGAGGCCGAAGCCCAGTTGCTGCGCTGGCTGCAGGAGTTGGACCATGCCGGTGGCGCCAACCTTGCGGCGACGCAGGCTTTGAACACCTTGCAGTATCCCCACGCTGTCCAGAACCCGCCGCGGCCCGAGCAATACCTGTACCTGCTGACGGTCACTGCCGCTCACAGCGCCAAGCCATTGCTTCAACTCGACGTCATGGTGTCTTCCCAGAAGCAGAAAGGCGGCTGGGCCAAGCCCAAACTCATCCGATACAGGCCCGCCAAGGGACAGTTGGTCTTTGATGCGGCCACTGAGACCGACCATGAGGTGCTTCAGCTGATGCGCGCGATGCCTGCCGGCACCAGGGTCCGTTATGCCTATAGCTACGACTTCACCGACAGTGTCAATGTGGAGGGCCACCTTGGCCTGATGCTGCTGGAACAAGCGGCCAGCACCGGTCGGCTGCTGTTGAGCGCCGGCCAATCCAGCCCGGACCAGGTGATCCAATGGGGGTCGCCCCAGCCGCTGCGCTGGGAATGGCACGAAGTCACCAGCTTGCAAGGCAGCGAGCCAGGCTGGGTGTTGCGCGCCAGGCTGGCCCAGGCCAGCGCCCAGCTGTGCCTGAACACGCCGCCGCTGTATCTGGACGCCACGCTGGGTCTGTGTGGTCTGGTGCAGGCCGAAGGCGTGCCGCCGGCTCAGCTGGAGGTGCTGCTCAAAGCGCCGCCGCTCAAGCCGTCCGCCCTGAAAACACACCAGCTGGCGCTGCTGCAGCGCCTGGGTACGGTGCCGGCACCACCGGTGCTCGAACAGCTCACCACGCTCTCGGGCGTCACCCCCACGGCCTGCCTGCAATTGTCGCCCGTCGAGCCGGAGCACACCCACGCCAGAGGGTTGGTACAGGCACAGCTGCGTTTTGATTACAACGGTCACCGCGGCTGGTGGGCCGGTCAGGGCAGCACCGTGCTGGTCGACGGCGAAAAGGGCCGCCTGCTGCTGCAGCGCGACGCCGAGGCCGAACTCGATGCCATCACCCGCCTGACGCAGTTGGGGCTGCGCTCTGCCGAGCAGGGCCTGTTCATGATCCCGGGTGAAGCCCAGCAGCAAAGGTGGCTGCATTGGGCTGATGAGGATTTTTCCGTCTTTCGCGAGGCCGGCTTCGAGCTCAGCCTGGACCAGGCCCTGACAAACTGGATCAGCCGTGCCGAAACGCTGGACCTGACGCTGGCGCCGCGCGGCGGTGAAGATGATGAGAGCGGCGAAGAAGGTGCGACCTCGCCGTGGTTTGACCTGTCCCTGGGCATCGAGATCAACGGTGTGCGCCACAACATCCTGCCCTGGCTTCCGATGCTGATCGCGCAGGTCGGCACGAGCGTGCTCGACCCGAGCACCGGTCTGCCTGAGCTGCCGCCATTTCTGTATGTGCCCAACGCGCAGGGCCAGGGCTTCATCCGCCTGCCAACCGACTCCCTCAAACCCTGGATTGCGGCGCTGCTGGAACTGGTGGGTGACCGCGCGCACGATTTCTCGGGCGCCAGCCTCAAGCTCTCGCACATGGATGCGCTGCGCACCACCGCCGCGCTGGGCGAGGGCGCGGTGTGGCAAGGCGCCACGGCCCTGCGCGGCATGGTCCGCCAACTCCGGGGCCAGACCGAACTGCCCGTCATTGCGGTGCCGGCGAGCGTACAGGCCAGACTGCGGCCCTACCAGTTGCAGGGCCTGAACTGGCTTCAGTTCCTGCGCGAATACGGCCTGGCCGGGGTTCTGGCCGACGACATGGGCCTGGGCAAGACGCTGCAGACACTGGTCCACATCCAGGTCGAAAAAGACGCCGGGCGACTCAAGCACCCGGCATTGATCATCGCCCCGGTCAGCCTGATGGGCAACTGGCGGCGCGAGACCGAGCGCTTTTGCCCGCAGCTGCGCAGCCTGGTCATCCACGGCAAGGACCGGCACGAGCTCGCCGGCAGCATGGCCGATTTTGATGTCGTGATCGCGCCCTATTCGCTGCTGCAGCGCGACCGCGAGCGCTGGCTCAAAAGCAAGTGGCACCTGGTGGTGCTGGACGAGGCGCAGAACATCAAAAACGCCAACACCTACGCGGCGCAGGTGGCGGGCGAACTGCAGACGCGCCACCGCCTTTGCCTGTCAGGCACGCCGATGGAAAACCATCTGGGCGAGGTCTGGAGCCTGTTTCACTTCCTGATGCCCGGCTTTCTGGGCAGTCAGAAGCGCTTCACCGAGTTGTTTCGGATACCGATCGAAAAGCAGGGCAACGCCGAGCGCTTGACGCAGCTGCGCCAGCGTATCACGCCCTTCATGCTGCGGCGCACCAAGTCGGTGGTGGCGGCCGAGCTGCCGCCCAAGGTTGAAACCGTGATGCGCGTCGAGCTCTCGGGCAAGCAGGCCGACCTGTACGAAACGATTCGCCTGGGCATGGAGAAGACCGTGCGCGAGGCGCTCAGCACCAAGGGGCTGGCCAAATCGCAGATCACCATCTTGGACGCGCTGCTGAAACTGCGCCAGGTCTGTTGCGACCCGCAACTCCTGAAGCTGGCAGCCGCCCAAAAGGTCAAGGCCTCCGCCAAGCTCGACCAACTGATGGAGATGCTGCCCGAGATGCTGGCCGAGGGGCGGCGCATCTTGCTGTTCTCGCAGTTCACCAGCATGTTGACGCTGATTGAGGTCGAACTGGAAAAGCGCAAGCTCTCGTGGGTCAAGCTGACCGGCCAGAGCCAGAAGCGCGACGCGCTGATCGAACAGTTCACCAGCGGCCAGGTGCCACTGTTCCTGATCAGCCTGAAAGCCGGCGGCACCGGCCTGAACCTGCCGCAGGCCGACACCGTGATCCATTACGACCCCTGGTGGAACCCGGCGGTGGAGAACCAGGCCACCGACCGCGCCCACCGCATCGGCCAGACGCAAAGCGTATGGGTCGTCAAGCTCGTGGCACAGGGCACGATCGAGGAACGCATCCTGGCGCTACAGGAGCGCAAGGCCGCGTTGGCCGACAGCGTCTACAGCGGCTCAATCGGCCGCAAGCAGCCGCTGTTTACCGAAGGCGACCTGGCTGAGTTGCTCAAGCCATTGTCCGCTTGACAGGCCAGATCCGGATGAAGGCCAATCTTTACGCGCTTGCGGCCATTTGTCTGTGGGCATCGCTGGCTGCGCTGGGCGTCGCGCTCAGGCAGGTGCCCCCGTTTTTTCTGACCGGCGTCACCCTGTGCGTGGGCAGTGTGCTGGCCTGGCCGGCTGCGGCGAAAGACCACCGGCTGTGGAAGATATCGCCGAGCACCCTCGGGCTGGGCGTCTTCACGCTGTTCGGCTATCACTTCTTCCTCTTCATGGGGCTGCGGCTGGCGTCGGCGGTCGAAGTCAATCTGGTCAACTACCTCTGGCCCTTGCTGATCGTGGTGCTGTCGCCTTTCTATCTGCCAGGTGTGCGGCTGCGCGGCGTGCATTTGCTGGCAGCCGTGCTCGGTTTTGCCGGCGCTGCCATGGCCATTCTGGGCGGTGGCGAGACGAGCCTGACGCGCAACAAAACGGCGTCCTGGGAACCGATTCTGGGCTACTTGCTGGCGCTCGGCTCGGCCTTCATCTGGGCCAACTACTCGCTGCAGACCAAACGCGGCGAATTGACCGGCAAGGGTTTTCCCACTGCGGCGATCGGCCTGTTCGGCCTGCTGTCGGGCCTGCTGTCGCTGCTTTGCCATGCGGCTCTGGAACCATCGGTGAACCTCGACACCCGGCAGTGGTTGCTGCTGTGCCTGCTAGGGCTCGGGCCCCTGGGCGCGGCGTTCTTTCTGTGGGACAAAGCCCTGAAGCTGGGTGACGTGCGCCAGATCGGCGTGCTGAGCTACCTGACGCCGCTGGCCTCGACCGTCCTATTGCTGCTGGTCACCGGTCGCGCGCTGTCCTGGAACATCGCGCTGGCCGCGAGCCTGATCATCGGGGCCGCGATTCTGGGCACGCGCAGGAATTGAAGACGACGGACAATGCGGCCATGATCACCCTCAACGATGTGGAAGCAGCCGCCGCGCGCCTGCAAGGCCATCTGCTGCGCACGCCCTGCGTCGCGTCCAAGACCCTGTCCGATATCACCGGCGCGCAGGTGTTCCTGAAGTTCGAAAACCTTCAGTTCACCTCGTCCTTCAAGGAGCGCGGCGCCTGCAACAAGCTGGCGCAGTTGACGCCGCAGGAGCGGCGCTGCGGCGTGATCGCGATGAGCGCCGGCAACCACGCGCAGGGTGTCGCCTATCACGCGCAGCGCCTGGGCCTGCGCGCGGTGATCGTGATGCCGCGCCTGACTCCTGGCGTCAAGGTCGAGCGCACGCGAGAATTTGGCGCCGATGTGGTGCTGCACGGCGATTCGCTGGAAGAAGCCAGGGCGCACGCCTTGCTTCTGGCAGAGCAACAGCAGCTGATCTTTGTCCACCCCTACGACGATGCCGAGGTCGTGGCGGGCCAGGGCACGGTGGCGCTGGAGATTCTGCAGGATTTGCCTGACGTCGAGACGCTGGTGGTTCCTGTCGGCGGCGGCGGGCTGATTGCCGGCATCGCGACCGCCGCCAAGGCGATCAGGCCCGGCGTCGAGATCATCGGCGTGCAGGGCTCGCGCTTCCCCGCCATGGTCAACGCGATCAAGGGCAAGCATCACGCCGAGGGCGGCAACAGCATCGCCGAAGGCATCGCTGTCAGTTCCCCCGGCAAGATTGCGCAGGACATCATTGCGCGCCTGGTCGATGATCTGCTGCTGGTGGACGAAGACGATATCGAACAGGCGATCGTCATGCTGCTGGAAGTTGAAAAGACGCTGGCCGAGGGCGCCGGCGCGGTCGGCTTGGCGGCGCTTCTGAAATACCCGGAACGCTTCAAGGGCAGGAAGACCTGCCTGGTGCTCAGCGGCGGCAATATAGATCCCTTGCTGCTGGCCGCCATCATCGAGCGCGCGATGGTGCGCGCCGGTCGCCTGACCCGCATCCGCGTCAGCGCCCGCGACGTCCCCGGCACGCTGGCGAAGATCACTTCGACCGTGGCATCGGCCGGCGCCAACATCATGGAGGTACACCACCAGCGCGCCTTCACCACGCTGGCGGCGCAAAACGTGGAGGTCGAACTGGTGATCCAGACGCGCGGACCGCAGCACATCTCCGATGTGATGGCGCAGCTACTCGAAGCCGGTTTGCAGGCGCAAAAGGACCAGTGAGTCCGCCCGGCGGCTCAGCTGCGATGCATCAGCAGTCGCTGCGAGCGCGCGCTGCATCGAGGTCGGCCATCAGGCGCGGGTCCGCCTTGGCAAGCGACCACAGCCGTTGGTCGGCCCGCTTCTGCGCCAGTCGCGCGGACCACGCATTCAAGGCGCCAACGGCAACGCGGGCCAGTCCGCGCGCCGGCATCGAGAAGACAGCCAGTCCGACAAAACCCAGCAGCCACAGCGCGACCCAGACGACCAGCAGGTGGCCATCGACCCAGGTCTCCATCAGCTGGTCCGCCACCACCAGCATTGCCGAAACCATCGCGGCCAGCAGCATCACGCTCAGGCTTCTGGCGCTATCGAAGCCGTGCCGGACGTTCTGCACTATGGCAAACGCCGACTCCAGACGTTCGACGCCTGAGTGGCGCGATGGAAAACTGGGTTGTATGAAACTTGCCATGATGCGATCCTTGATCCAACGCCCCGCCCAAACAGCAGGGATACGTCCTCATATTAGGGTTTATACTGATATTTTTCAAATTTATATTTGTGATGCAATATATTCACATTAGTGATTTATTTCGACAATGATCCCAGGCAACTTCCGCAACCTCGACCTGAACCTGCTGCGTGTTTTTGACGAGGTGATGACGGAGCGCAGCCTGACAAGGGCCGCGCGCAACCTGTCCCTGACACAGCCGGCGGTCAGCAACGCGCTGCGCCGTCTGCGCGAAGCGGTCGGCGACGAACTGGTCAAGCGCGAGGGTCAGACAATGGCACCGACGCCGCGCGCGCTGGCCTTGTGGCCGGCAGTGCGCGATGCGATGCGCCAGTTGCAGGATGCGCTGACCCCCAGCAGCTTTGTGCCGGCACAGGCCAGCACCACCTTCGTGCTGGCAATGGCCGACGCCACCGCGGCCGAACTCATACCCGGTCTGATCGATGTCATGAACCGCGACGCGCCAGGTGTCTCGGTTCGCGTGGTGCCGCTGACCACGCGCGACCCGCGCCGGCTGCTTGATGACCAGGCGATCGACCTGGCCATTGGCTACTTCCCGGCTGTTGCCGCCGACCTGACCGCCCGCGCCCAGGCCGGCGCTGTGGTCGCGTTTGCCCGTCAGAGGCTCTACAGCGGCGAATACGTGTGCGTGATGCGCCGCGACCACCCGCTCTGCCAGAGCCCGCTGACGCTCGACCAGTATTGCGCCGCTCGCCATCTGCTGGTCAGTTTTTCGGGCCGGCCCTTCGGCTTCGTGGACGAGGCCCTGGCGCTGCTCGGGCGCGAGCGCCACATCGTGCTGAGCGTCAATCAGTTCTTCACCGCCGGCAAGGTTGTTACGCACTCCGATCTGCTGACCGTGTTGCCGCGTCACTTTGTAAACAGCACCGGCTTGAAGGATCAGCTGCTGCTGCGGGAACTGCCTTTTGCCGTGCCTACGGTTCACGTCGACGCGCTCTGGCATCACCGCCAGCACCGCGCCAGCGCTCATCAGTGGCTGCGCTCCACACTCACAACGGTGGCAAACTCGGCATTTGCCGCCAGAGCATCCCAGAATGAAGATTCAGCTCCTGTCCGATCTGCACCTTGAAGCGCACCCGAACTGGGTCGCAACGCCAGCGCCAGACGCCGATCTGCTGGTGCTCGCCGGGGACATCGGCTCCTACCAAAGCGGCTCGATGCTGCGCGATCAGGACTTTGGCCTGTCCCGCTTCTCGAGGAAGAACGGCTGGCCCACGCCGGCGCTCTTTGTACCCGGCAACCACGAGTACGACGCGCTCGACTTCGATCTGGCGCATGCGCGGCTGCGAGAGAGCTGCGAACGACTGGACATCGTCTGGCTGGAACGAGACAGCTTCATCTGGCGGGATCGACATGACCGTCGGGTCCGCTTTGTCGGCACCACGCTGTGGAGTGATTTCGACGCCCTCGGTCCTGCCGCGGGCGCTCTCGACAACGGCAGCACCGGATTGCTGACGCAACAGCTCAAGGCGCGCGACAAGGCATTTCGCGCCGCCAACTACTACTTGAAGAAAACCGCCACCCTGCGCCATGGCGTGCCGATGCTCGCGCAACAGGTGCGCGAGCAGTCGCTGCTCTGCCAGCAGTGGCTGACGCAGGCTCTGCGTGAACCGTTTGACGGCGCCACTGTGGTGGTCACGCATTTTGCCCCCAGCCTGCTGAGCGCCGATCCGCGCTACGGACTGACGCCCGGCAGCGCCGGATTCTGCAACTCGCTGGACGCATTGCTGGCGCACGCCCAACTGTGGCTGCACGGGCACCTGCACGCTCCGAGCGACTACACGAGGAACGCTTGCCGGGTCATCGCCAACCCGCTCGGTTACGCAAGAAAGAACGAGCAAAGCGCCTTTCAGGCGGCGCTTTGCATCGACCTCTGAAAGTGACAGCCATCTTGGTTACACTGGCGTTTTGACAGAGGAGCGCCAATGAAGATTCTTCTCGCCATCGACGGCAGCCCGTACACCAAGAAGATGCTGGCCTACTTGGGCACGCATGATGAGTTGTTTTCGCAGAACAACGATTACACCGTGCTCACGGTTCAGCCACTGCTGCCGCCACGGGCGCGGGCTGCGGTCGGCAAGGACATTGTCGACAAATACTACGCCGAAGAAGCGGAAAAAATCCTGGCGCCGGTATCGAAGTTTCTGCTGCGCCACGGCATCGACGCCAAGAGCATCTGGAAGACCGGCCATGCCGGCGAGAGCATTGCCAAACTGGCCGGCGGCGGGAAATTTGACCTGCTTGTCATGGGCTCGCATGGCCATGGCACGCTGTTGAACCTCGTGATGGGTTCGGTAGCGACCCAGGTTCTGGCCAACTGCAAGGTGCCGGTCCTGCTGGTTCGCTAGCTCGAAGCGGCCGAGGCGGCGCTCAATTCAGTGCGATCGAAGCGGCCCCGGTCAAGGCGGCGGTGAGCGCATCGAGAACGGCAGAATCCAGATTCCAGCAGTGCCAGTACAACTCCACCGGCAGCGCGCAGCCGGGCGCGATGTTCACCAGGCTACCGGTCTTCAGGTATTGTCTGGCCTGCAATTCCGGCACCACGCTGACACCCCATCCGTCCATCACGGCCCGGATCTGTCCTTCTGAGCTTGGCACATAGAGCTGGCTCAGCGTCGGCTGTTTCAGATTGAGCGCGCGTCCAACGAACTCGGACTGCAAGTCATCCTTTCGGTTGAAGGCGATGAAAGGCAGCTGGCGAAAACTGTGTGGCGACAAGCCATCCGGACAATGCCGGATGGCATAGTCCGATTGCGCCACAGCGACATAAGTCATCGCGCCCAATGACACCAGTCGGCAACTGCGCAAAGCCTGTTTGATGGTGGTCACGCAGCCAAGGACCCGGCCTTCGCGAAGCCATTCAATGGTGAAGTCCTGATCATCGGTGATGATCTCGAGGCCCAGACCCTGACGCGCCAACGGACCGAGCGCCGGCAACGCCCAGGTGGCGATGCTGTCCGCATTGATGGCGATCGAAACCCGCTCTGCGTCGCGGCTTTCGCCCAGGGTGGCTGGCGTCAGTTCTTTCAGGTCCCGCTCCAGGTCTGCCCGCAGCAAGCGCATCTGCATCGCGTGCTTGAGCAGCAACCGTCCTGCCGAGGTCGGGCGCAAGGGCCTGCTGCGCACGATCAGCACGGTTCCAACTTGAACCTCGAGTGAGCGCAGGCGTTGCGAGACCGCCGATTGGGTGATCGACAGGCGCACCGCCGCGCGCTCAAAGCCACCCTCTTCGACGATGGCCGCGAGACACTCCAGCGCATTGGTGTCAAGAGTACTCATATAAGCATGTCTGATATTTGCCGTTAAAGTTTAGCTGTTCTTCGGCTGTCGATGCACATCGCCGATGGCCGAACGCAGGACGCTGCAATGCGAAGCCGGCTTGATAAGCAACAAATCGGCCCGATTTTCATTCAACTAGGCTTGGCCCTAAAGGGAGATGCTCATGCACACAGTTCGACCCGCCGCCGTTGCCGGCGCCTTTTACCCGGCACAGGCGTCCGCCTTGTCGGGCGCGGTGCTGTCGCTGCTGGCCGACGCCGGGCGCAGCGCCTACAACGGTTCTGCCGTGCCCAAGGCCATCATCGTGCCCCATGCCGGCTACATCTACTCCGGCGCCACCGCCGCGCTGGCCTATGCGCGCCTGAGCGCGGCGCGCACGCAGATACGGCGCGTGGTGCTGCTCGGTCCGGTGCACCATGTGCCGGTGCGCGGCCTGGCGCTGCCGGGCGCTGACGCCTTTGCAACGCCTTTGGGTGAAACCAGGATAGATCAAGCCGGTGTCGCCGCTTTGTCAGGCCTGCCGCAGGTGCGCGTGAGCCCGATCGCCCATGCGCGGGAGCACTCGCTTGAAGTGCAACTGCCGTTCCTGCAGTCGGTGCTGGACGAATTTGAACTGCTGCCGCTTGCGGTCGGCGACGCGACCGCGGACGAAGTGGCCCAGGTGCTGGAGACGCTGTGGGGTGGGCCGGAAACGCTGATCGTGATCAGTTCCGATCTATCGCACTTCCTGCCCTATCGATCGGCTCAGGCGATCGACCGCGAGACGGTGCAGCGCATCATGGATTTTGATGGCGCGATCACGCACGAGCAGGCTTGCGGCGGCACACCGGTCAACGGGCTGCTGCTGGCGGCCAGGCGTCATGGTCTGCGCCCGCAACTGCTGGGACTCTGCAACTCGGGTGACACGGCCGGCGAGAAGGGTCGCGTGGTCGGCTACGCCGCCATTGCCTTTGTGCAGGGCTCGACGCATGTCCATTGACGCGGACAGCCGCGGCGCCACACTGCTGCCGATCGCGCGCGCCTCGATTTCGACCGCGCTGGGTCGAAAGCTGGAGGCGGCTGAAGATGCGCGCTGGCTGAAGGAGCCTGGTGCAAGCTTCGTGACGCTGACGCAGCAGGGGCAACTGCGCGGCTGTATCGGCACGCTCGAGGCGCGCCGCTCGCTGCTGGCCGATGTCAAAGCCAACGCGGTGGCAGCCGCGCTGCGCGATCCGCGCTTCAGGCCTCTGACGGTGACGGAGCTTGCCCACACCGAGATTGAAGTCTCGTTGCTGTCACCGATGCAGCCGATGCAGTTCGAGAGCGAAGCCCACGCGCTGGCCCAACTGCGTCCGGGCGTCGACGGGCTGGTGTTCGAATATGAACATTACCGCAGCACGTTTCTGCCTCAGGTCTGGGAGCAACTGCCGGCTGCACCCGATTTCATCGCG
>JBMOJJ010000028.1:0-21627 GCA_049315845.1 Rhodoferax sp. | reverse complement strand
TGGCGCCGATGCGCTCGTAAACATAGTGGGTGGCCTTCTGTATCGGGGTGCCGGAGCTTGTATGCCGCGTGCTGATGGTGTAAGGACTTCCCGAGATGGTGATGGCGTTTTCTCCTGACAGATTGCCGGTCTCATCGTACAGGGCGGTCTGCTGCACCTGGTCCATCATTGCCGCGACACGGGGATCCTGGGTGACGGGAAATGCCGACGTGGTCGACGACTGCCGGGTGCGGGAAGTGTCTTTTTGCGAGGGATCCAGACCCCTATCGAAAGGCCTGCGCAGGATCATTGGCGTTTTCGGAATCGCGTTGATATCGAAGCCCAATTCGGACAATTTACCTGCAAGCTCAGGGCCGCCTTTTACAAGAATACGCCGCCCGTCATCGTGGAGTATGTTGAAAAGCGTGGCGGCGGTCTGGCGTGCGCCATTGCGTCGTTCGCGGGCGAGATAATAGGTACCCGAAGAAGCCGGGTCATCGAGAATCTGATACGAAAGGCCGCTACCGGCAAGTTGATTGGCGGAAGCGATTACCAGCGCATAGTCATTACCGGCCGCGTCGAGGAGGTGGGCATAGACGGGCAGCCCAATGGTCTGAATCGAGCCTTTCACTTCGACGCGGGCAAGTACTTCTGCTCCTGAATCAAGCTGAGCTTGCCCGTGTGCCGAAAATTGTGGCATTCCCACAGCAAGTGCCGCCAGGATGACAAACAGTGTCATCCGCAATTTTGTCCAGATCCGGTTCATGGCTGCTTGCCCTCACGGCCTTTTGCTGCTGGCTTTGACGCGCTATTGACCAGCGGCGCCTGCATATTCACGATCGGATTGCCGCTGGCGTCCAACTGGTATTCGCCAGAAGGCGTTTGACGGTGCAATTCGCGCCCGGGCAGGGGAATGTTGCGCATCGAGATCTTGCCATCCTGACAGGTCGCCGCCACCAGACCGCCACCCGATGCCGGGATGATCGCCGTCAGACCAATTTCGCTGACCATCCCGGGTTGCAATCGCCAGACACCGTGTTCATCGCCGGCCTGCAGTCGCGCGCCGTCAATTCCGTAAACCGTCACCAGTGCCGGAGCGCGGTGCACATCGCCCAGGGCCACGCTGAGCATTGCCAGCTTATTGGCGCTACCGGTGTCGCCGTCAAAGCGGTAGTAGACAGCCAGACCCGAACCGGGTTTGCCCTCCCGCTCACGGCCGCCTTGCCAGCCTGCACGTTGAAAACTTTCCTGCGTTACCTGGCGTCGTACCGGGCGCTCGGTCGCCGCTTTCAAAAGTCCCGCCAACCCGGGACAGTCCTGCGCTGCCGCACCGGGCGAACCGGCTGAATTCTGGTCGTGACCACACCCCGCAACGAGCAGTGAACCCAGGGCGAGTGCGAGCGCACCGGCGCCAGATGTCCTGTTCAGGCCCCGATTCGCCATAAGCTGAGCGTATTGCCACATTGGTTGCCCGCTACCGTGTCGAGGTCAGGCGAGACGCTGACGGAGTAGATGGTGCCTTCAACCACCTTGATCTTCCCCAGATCATCGTTCCAGCCGTAGTTACTGATCTTGGCGCCCTTGGAGTCCCGGATGTTTGCAAAGACCTTGCCGTCCACGAACCTCGTGCCTGAAGCATCCCTTAGATTCAGGCCAAACCAGCCAGACTGACTGGCTGTGAACACAAAACGACGTCTCATGCCAAGGCCGTTGCTTTCGTTTGCGCCGCGCAGCTTGTTGTTGAAGCAGAACGCCGGCGGATTGGTCGTGACATTGACGTCGTCTGACCCGCTGGCAACGACCGGATTCAGGGTCAGGTAGAGAATCTCCAGATCGGCTGCACCACCGCTGGCCGTGCTGTTGATGGCCGGGTCGGTGACCGCAGTGGCCGGCAGCGCGCCCAGGATGTCCGTGGTGCGGATGTTCTGCGCCGTTGCAAGAGCCTTTACGGCGTCGGCACTGCCCGGGTTCTGGCTAAGGTACCGATTGAGGAAATTGAAAAGGGTTGCCGATTGGTAGCCCGAGGCCATGGAGGTCAAGGCATTCCAGAACGGCGTGAAGCGGTATTGGGTGCCCATTGTGTAGAGCAGATAGGACACCGTATCTTCCGCGTAGAAACCGTTGGCCTTGCCGGACGCTACGGGCTTGGATATGTCGGTCGAGGAACCACCGCCCTGGCTCTCCCCCGAGGAGTCGGTGTAGAACTTCGAGCCCGACAGCAAACCGCCGATCGCAGTGCCGAAGCCTTCGCCGTAAGCAAGCGATGCGTCCTTGAATTGGTCGCTGGAGTGGCTGTCACCTGGACTGTCACTGTAGGATGCGGCGTACTGAAGGTAGTGTCCAAACTCGTGGCCAACCACGCCCTGATCAAATTCGTCAGTGTCCACGTCGGCCTGTCCAAGAATGAAAACCCCTGGGTATTTGCCATTTTCCGAAAAATGGGAGGTCCCGATCGACCCTTTCATCTTGAGGTCTATGTTGTTGCCCGCCTTGGCGGGGGTATTGTTCGGGCTCCAGTACACGTTAAAGTCAGGAAGCGTGATGTTGGCATTGGCCGCTTGAATGTTCACGACTGCGGTATACATCACATCCAGAATCGAGAATGGTGCCGACTGGCGCGGCCCGGTGACCTTGCCACTGGAGTCAAAGCCGAGCGCGGCATTGAGCGACATCACGTTGCCGGCTGCCACAGTGAGCGTTGCGGGCGACGATAGGTTGTACAAGGGTTTTACCGTGCCAGGGCCGGTGTTGTCGCGCACCATCAAGTTGTACTGAGGCCCGGTGGCAACACCTGCTGCACGCGTCATGGCCAACTGGGCGCTGACCCGCACGATCACGTTCTTGCCAACCGGCACATTGGAGAAGCTGTAATTGCCATTGGCGTCGGTGGCGGAGGTTTGCAGTGGCTTGGCGCTCAGATTGTCGGCATCGAGCAGTTCCAGGACTGCGCCACGCACCTTGAAGTTGCGCAGTGGCGCGGCATAGCTGAGGCCGCCAGTTGTGGTGTTAATGTTGGGCGCGTCGGCAGTGATGGTTCCGGCCACGCTGCCTGGCGCGGCCGTGACCACAAGCGCTTGAATTCTGGGTTGGGCGAGACTCAAAGGATGCGGCGCGGTGTATTGCGGCCGAAGGCTTTCAAGGTGCACCGCCCGGGCTGCTTGCACGCTGTCGGCAATCACCTGCACGGGAGTCTGATAAATCTGTTGGCCTGCATCGGCTACCGTCAAGTTGACGGTGCCAACGCCCTGGGCCGGGCAATCGGCACTGATTTGCTCTATCGGGCTGTCGTCTTCCAGATTGTCAAATTTGGCCAGATCGTGCGTCAGACATGCGGCGCCGCCCAAGGCAACCTGAAGGCCGAGTCGCAGATCCAGTCCCTGGATGTCGATGGTTGAAGGCTCGCCCGCGCTGACCATGGGTACCTCGTCGGCACCGACTTGAATCAATCCATCTTCCGTATCTATGCCGAGGATCTGCACAAGGCTGTCAGGTGACGCTTTGGAACTCGATCCGCCGCAGGACGATAGTGAGGCGCCGAAGACAATGGCAGCGCAGCAGAGGGCAAGTCTTGAATATTGTTTGATCATGGCCTGATCCTTGAATGGAGTCATGTCATGCGGGTTCTACCATTCAAAAGTCTCAGAAAGGTCTCAAAGTTCACTTTCCCACCGACTATTGTTGACGCCTGTCAACAGTCGATCACTTCTCGGCAATGGCAATGTCAGTGAAATAGATTGATGAAAACCTCAACAGATACCTTTGTCGATTCCAAGCATTCGACCATCTTCCAGAACTTCCCCGGCAATGGTAAGCATTTGCTGCTCAGACGGGATTCCTGGGCATAATTTGCGCATGAGTGGTACTACCGAACTAACCAGGCCTGTCTCGTCACAGCACATCCCTATCCTGCGCCACTTCGATGCGCTCTACGTCGAGGATGACGCTGCCTTGCGCGACGACACCGCCGCCCTGCTGCGCGGCTTCTTTCGCGATCTGGTGGTGGCAGGTGACGGCGAAGAGGCTTTACACATCTTTGACGCACGTCCGATTCATCTGGTGATCACGGACCTGCGCATGCCCAAGATGAATGGCTTGGAGTTGACAGCCGCCATCCGCGAGCGCGATCCACATGTACCGGTGTTCATCACCAGCGCCTATGCCGAAACCGATGAGTTGCTGGAAGCGATGCGGCTGAATCTGGCCGATTACCTGGTCAAGCCGCTGTCCTGGGCGCGCCTGAAAGATGCGCTAGGCCGCAGCGCCGACCGCATTCTGGCCGAGGGTCGCCTGTACGCCCAGTTCGATGACAACACCAGCTATTGCATCACCAGCGAATTCTTGCACAGCGCTGGTGAAACAGTACACCTGACGAGGCATGAGAAGGCTTTGCTCGATCTGCTGTTGAAGCATCGCGGACATTGGCTGAGTAAAGACCGCATCCTGGAGCGAATCTACAGCGAGGACGAACATGGTAGCGAAGCGGGTCTGAAGAACCTGATCCTGCGCCTGCGGCACAAAATCGGCGCGGACCATATCGCCAACATGTACGGCATGGGCTTCATGCTGCGCAGTCCGCAGCATGCTTGAGCGCTGGCGCGGTCGAGCGCGTCAATTGCTGGCCGGGCTGTGCCTGCTCGGAGCGGTGAGCGCCAACGCATTGGCGCCGATTGAGTTGCCAGCAAGCTTTGAGCGCATCGATGCCCGTGAGTCGCTTGAGGTGCTGGTCGATGAAAGCGCCCTACTCACGCTGGCCGATGTGCAAGGTGTCGCCGTGCGTTTTTCCGCAACCCGGCGCACGCGCTTTGCAGCGCAAACCGCTGCCCTCTGGACCCGCTTGGCGCTGCATAACGCGACCGCCAGCCAGCGCAGTGTGCTGCTGATGAACCCGTCGCCCTACGTTTACCAGGTCGATATGCATCTGGTGCGCCAGGGCGGCGACGTCGAATCCTGGGCTCTGGGCAGCCAGCGGCCGCGCGAACAGCGCACGCTGGCGCACCGGTACGACGTGCAGCCGATTTCCCTGGCGGCCGGTGAGCAGGTGCTGGTCTATATCCGGCATCAGTCCGACCGCGCGATGGAGATCAACACTCATCTGTATGCGCCCAACGCTTTCCTGCGCTTTGTGCAGCGCGACGCCACCAGCTGGGGCGTGTTCACCGGCCTGGTCGTGTCGCTGGTGCTGTACAACCTGGTGGCGGGTCTGGCGCTGAGGCAGCGTGTCTTTCTTTTTTATGTCTTGCACGCCAGCGTGCTCTTTGGTTTCACCCTGACCATGCACGGATCGGACATTCTGGTCTGGTTCAAGCCGCTGTTCAATACCCTGATGCCTGAGTTGCTGGATTTTTTTGGTTCGCTGTCGGTGGCCGCCGAGAACCGGATATCGCATATCCTGTTGTTGCTGGTCACCATTACCGCATCCCTCTTTGGCAATGCATTTTTTGATCTGGTGCACCGCGCACCGCGCGTGACGCGCCTGCTCAAGAGCTGGATTGCCCTCGCCCTTCTTTTTGTTGCCGGCCAGATCGCTTCAGCCTACCTGCCTGTGCTGGCCGGCATTGGCGGGACAAGCGCCTATCTGGCGCTGTTCTTTCTGTTGTGTTGGCTATCGGTGGCATTTTTTGCAGCGCTGCGACGTTTTCCAGGCTGGGGGTATTACCTGGCTGGCACCGGCAGCTTCATCCTGCTCTCGCTCATGCAGGACGCCGAGTGGTTTGGCCTGGAACTGGGCCTTCCGGATTGGATCAGCGTTTACGGCACACCGGTCGGCCTGACCTTGGAGCTCGTCATACTCTCGCTCGGTCTGGGCCAGCACATCAGGCGCATTTCGGCCGAGCGTGACGCCGGCGAGCGCCTGCTGATCGCGCAGTCGAAATTCATCTCGGTCGGCCAGATGCTCTCGGGCGTGGTGCACCAGCTCAAGCGTCCCGTCATTTACGCGGGCACGCAGTTGATGAAGCTGGAATCGCTGATGGATCGCCCGCTGGCCGAGCGCGAGGCGGCTTTGCCCAAGGCGCTGGCCGACATGCGCCGGACGATCGACTTCATGGACAAGACCATTGTCGACATCTACCGCTTCTATGCCGACGAAAAGTCGCAGCAGGATTTCCGTCCGGCCGAACAGATCGAGCACGTCATCAGCATGCTGACGCCGATGACGATCGGCAGCGCGCTGCGCATCGAGCGCACGCTGCTGCCTGAACTCACGCTGCATGGTTACGCCAATGCGTTTGCGCATGCGATGATGATCGTGCTGGAAAACGCCACCCAGGTGCTCAGGGAACGCGCCGTCGCGCTGCCTGTCATCACCGTCACGATGAGCCTTGCCGGCGACGCATTGATGGTCACCATCACGGACAACGGCGGCGGCATCCGGCCTGATCGCCTGGACCGGATTTTCGAGTTGTATGCCCGCACGCCCAGCCAGGCCGGCCTGGGCATCGGGCTGGCGCTGGCCAGGCGGATGATCGTCGATCGCCTGCAGGGCAGCATCAGCGCTCGCAATATCGCCGGCGGCGCCGAATTTACAGTACTGCTACCCCTTGTGCGCCAGCAGAACGGGGACTAGCTGGCGGACGCGGCCTCACGTTTGCTGGCTTCGGTAAAACTTGCTGCATAGGCGCTCGCCAGCGGGGGCCCTTGCAAGCCTGACCTGGTAGTCGCGCGGCGCGGTGCGCGGCCCTCTGGCGTCAAGACGCCCGGCCTCAATCAGGCAAGCCAGGCGTGCGCTGAAGAATCCGTCGCCGATCAGATTGGGACCGTCGCAGTGGGCCATGGCCGTAGCCACGACACGCCCCGCCGCGTGCCAGTCCGCTGTGCAGGCATCCAGAAGCAAGGGATCGTAGTAATCAATGGTCACTCCCACCACCCTGCCCTGCTCCAGCCGCCGGACCGGTCCGCAGTTGTCGCGGATGCGCGCGAAGTCCTGCGCCAGCGACTGTCGGTCCGCGCTGCTCAAGGGTAGCCGCGTGGCGTAAAGCTGCGAGATTTGCTCCGGCGAGTGCATGGCCACGAAGGGACGACTGTCGATCCCGGGTACCGTCACGTTGAGCAGCAGTTCGAACCGCCCGGCCAGTTGGTCGCAGGCCATCGCGACAAAGATCGCGTCGGCGACGTTGTCGCCACGCCAGACAATCACCGCTTCGGCTTGCTGCAGGTCCGGACCTGCCATGATTGCCCGCCACTGCGACAGGAGCGCCTCGTCGTCAAGCGGACCCTGAGCCAGGTCGCCAGAAAACCCCAACACGGTGCCCGGCATTGCCCAGGACGTGCACGCAGCACGCACGCAGCCCGCAGCGCTTTCGCCCATCACAAGGTGCACCGGATGGACCTCTGCGGGCGGCGAGACTGTTCGCATCTGTAGGCGCTATTTCCTGGCTTTGCCGCTCGCCCCGGTCATCTTGCGCTGGTGGTCCATGCATTCCTGCATGGAAAGCTTGTCGTCATTGTTGCCGTCAGCTGCCTCAAAGTAGGCCATGCGCGCCGTCACAACCTCCTTGAACGAGAGCTTGCCGTCGCCATTGGTGTTGGCGCGCCTGAGACGCTCGATCATGCCCTTGGTCATGCCGGGGACCGACTCAAGGTCGGCAATGACCACATAGCCCGAGGCGTCGGGATGAAGGGCGTGCCAACTGCTCACCAGATCCTGATGGAACTCCTCAAGGGAGACAAATCCGTCATGGTTGAAGTCCGCCGCCATGCAGGCAGCTTTCAGGCGATCGGAGGCCGGGGCATTGGCTGGCGGTGTTGCGGCCTGCGCTGCCAGTGCAAGCAGACCCAGCCCAAGTGCAAAATGGTATTTCTTGAGGTTCATGGTCATGTCTCCTTACCACCACCAGTTTTGATTCGCGCTGCCGTTGCAGCCCCAGGTGACGACACGCTGCCCGTTGCGGGCCTGGCCTTCCCAGACCGCAAGGCACTTGCCATTGAGCTGACTCACGATGTCGCGGCCTCTGGCCTGCCAGCGCTGATTTCGCGCGCCTGAACACGGCCAGACAATCATCTTGCCGCCGTCACCCGGATTGGCGTCAGCAATATCCAGGCAAAGATTGCCAATGGCAATCTCGCCGTTGCGACCCCAGTAAAAGCGCTGGTTCGCGCCACCATTGCAGGCCCAGATCTGAACCGCCGAGCCGGGGCCTATCCTGCCATTGACTTTGTCCGCGTCCAGGCACAGGCCGCCGACGCTGCGGAACTGACCGCCGCCCTGGCCACCGGGTTGCCAAGCTTGCCCGCCCTGCCAGCCATGCCCGCCTTGCGGCGGTGGACTGTAGCCCTGGTTGTCATTCGGACGGTTGTTGTTGTTGCTTTGATTGGCAATCAGCGCAAGCCCGGCAATGGCGGCAACGGCTGCAATGGCGTAACCCGCGTTCGATCCGACGCCCTGGTTGGCGGCCTGCGGTGAGCGCGTCACATGGAAACGCCCGCCACACCCTTGGTTGACCCACAGTTCCTTGCCGCTCAGGTCATAGCCCCAGCTCTTTCCGAAGCGGCAGCCGCCGCGCAGCTGCTGCGACAGGTCCACCTGGGTGACGTCATCGGGCAGGCGGTAGCTGTTGGGTCCGCCGTTGGACAGCAGTTCAACTTCCATTGAAGTGCTCTGCGTCATCGGCTGGATGTCACCTTGCTCACGCTGGGCGAAGCTGGAGCCGCTGAAACTCAATGACACAGCGGTCAGCAAGACACTGCCTTTCCTACAAAAGCGTTTCATGGTCGACCTTTCATTGCAGTTGATAAAGGGGCTTGGTCATAGCTTGCGCCTCATCGCAAAGGCCAGCATGACCATCAGGCTGGAAAGAATGATCAGGCCCCACTCGTTGAGCGTCGGGATGGCCGCCGGCACTTGCACAGTGATCACGGCCAGTGCAGCGTCGTAGGCGTTGTTCTCAAGCACGCTGATCACAAAATCGAAGGTGCCTAGCGTGCCCGTTGGCGTCCCGCTGATGACGCCGGTTGCCGGATTGAGCGTCGCCCACGCCGGCATCGATCCATACAGCAAGGCGAAGGTCGGGTTGGTAAATCCGGCGGTGGTCGGTGTGAGGACAAAGGCTTGGCCAATGATGGCTGGCGTTTGTGGATAGCTGAAGATCGTGGTGCGCTCCTTGACCGTCACGGTCACCGTGTTGGAGGTCGGTGCGCTGTAGACGCTGGTGGCTGCTTGCGTGGCGCTGACCTGACAGCTGCCATCACTGGTGCCGGTCAAGGTATTGCCCGTCACGTAACAGGGCCCAGTGACGCTGTAGGTGACCGCGCCGCCCGGGATGCCGCCAGTGGTGCTGAGCGTGCTGCTGCCGCCAAAGCCAATCGTGGTCGGGCTTGCGCTGAGCACCAGGGCACTCGGCGCGAGCAGGTTGACGCTGAGGGTGACCGGGTTGGAGGTGGCCGCGCCGTAGCTGCCGTCGGCCGCTTTGGTGGCCACGACCTGGCACTGGCCCACTGCGGTACCTGTCACCGTGCTGCTCCCGGGCGCGATGGTGCAAGGGCCGCTGCTCACCGCATAAGTGACCGCGCCGCCACCGTTGCCGCCAATGGTGCTCAGGGCACTGGTGCCATTCACGCCGAAGCTGGTCGGGTTGGCCATCAGGAACAGTGGGGTCAGTGCGCCGGCCCCCACCTGGATGTTGAGTGGGCTTGAAGTGATGGCGTTGTAGTTGGTGTCACCTGCCTGCGTTGCTGTCAAGATGCAAGTGCCCACGGCCAGGCCGGTCAGTGTGGCACCGGAGAGGCTGCAGATGGACGCGGAAGCGGGCGCTACCGCATAGCTGATCGCACCCGTGCCGCTACCGCCACTGGTGCTCAAGGCGCTGGTACCGCTGACAGTGATGTTGGGCGGAACGCCGATGAGCGTCAGAGGTGCCTGGGCCGCCTTGGCGATTGTGATGGTCTGCGTCACCTGCGGGGCCGCGTTGTAGTTGGCGTCCCCCGCCTGATTGGCAGCGACGGTGCAGTTGCCTGCGCTCAGGATAGTGACCGAACCGCCGCTGGCGCTGCAGACCAGCGGAGTCGTGCTGCTGTAGGTGATGGGCAGGGCGGAACTCGCGCTGGCGCTGACCAGGAAGACTCCGCTGGGTGAGTAAGTTGCTGTGGGCACCGGTCCGAAGGTGATGGTCTGGTTGGCTTTGGCTATTGTGAGATTGACAATGGCATTGGCATCCCCACTGGTCGAGCCGACACCGCGGATGGTGAACACTGTGGATGCCAGCGCGTCGCTTGACGTGCCGCTGATGACGCCTTTGACCAGGTCAAACTTGAGTCCCGGTGGCAGGGCCGGATTGATCGAGTAGGTCACGGTGCCGCCAAAGTTGCTGGGGACCATGGTGGCCGAGGGCGTGATGAGGGCGCCGACCGTGCCATTGATGGTTTGCGGCGTCGGGCTTAATGCGGCAACCGGCGGAACCAAGGGGATGACCGAGAGGGTGACAGCCCCTGCAAAGCCCGCATCGCCACTGTCCTTGTAGTTAATCTGGTAACGGTTCAGCCCCAGCACAAAGCTGCTGCCATCACGATACCCATTGAAGTACGTAACCACATGGCTATTGACCGCGTAGCCAAGCAAGCTAGCGTAGTCGATCAGCACGAACTTGGTGCCGACCGGCAACACCTGGTCGTTGACCAGGCCAAGGTTCAGCTCGGCAAGGTTGCTGATGGCGATCTCGGCGCTGGTACGCAGCTGGCTGTTCTTGCGTGCCGTTGGGTCTATCGTCAGTTTCAGCTTCGAGAAGTTGTCGAAGAGGACTCTATTGTCTGTATTCAGAACGGCGGTGGCACCGAGAGTGGTGCCAAAGTTTCCGATGTCGAGCCGACCGTCGCTTTCAATGCTGATCAGGCCCTGGCTTCCACCCAGAATATTGAAGGTAGTTGATGTGACGGCGAGCGCGCCGTTGCTCAAGGCTGATATCTGGCCCTGGTTGATGACATTGCCGTAGTAGCTGGGTGAGCCAAGCAACTCGATGGCCCCGCTGTTCTTGACGATCAGGCTGCCGAACACATTGCCGTTGGTGCGATTGATGGTGATGCGCGCGGCGGGGTTGACTATAAAAGTGCCGCCGTCGTTCACCAGGCTGGCGTTGTCATTGATGACGATCTGCCCCCACTGCGGACCGGGCACAGGATGCGACCAAAGCAGTTGGAAGTCGGAGGCCAGACTACCCTCACCGTTCAGGGTGAGGGTGCTGTCAGGATGCATCAGCACCGTGCCGGCCATCACGGTGTAGTCTGCTTCGCTGTATTCTTTTGGCAGTTTGATGGTATTGCTGCCAAAGACGTCAAACGCCTGGGCTGTCACCTTGGCGGTCCCGGCGATATCGGCGCTGGCACCATTGAAGGTCAGGCGGTCGTCGACAATCAGCTTGGTGACGCCAAGGCCCAGCTTCAGGCTGCTGTTGGTGAAGAAGACGTTGCCCGACTCGAGTTTGGTTTCGGGGCCGGCCAATTCCAGCGTGGCGTTGTTCTGGAACGTCATCGGGCCGTACTGGTTGTTCGAGGGATGCGGGTCGCCAAACGTAATGGACGATTGGTCCAGTTTCAGCGTGGCGCCGTCGATCAGCGCGGTGTTGTTTGTGTTATCAAAAAACAGGGAGTTCATGTAACTACCGAAAAACTGGCCAACCCTGAAGAAGGTCAGTTTTGAGCCCGCACCGCTGACGTTCAGGGTGGTCGGTGAGGATACCTTGAGCTTGACCGGCCAATTCAGGATGCTGGAGTCGCCGGTGGCAGTCAGCTTGAAATTGGCCCGGCTGTCAAAGGCATGGGGCCGGTTGAACCCGGTAATTGATCCATTGGTCAAGGTTAGCGACATATCGGGCGCCGGCGAAACGGCCCCTGATGTGAAGAACCAGAGCGCCATGTTGTCGTAATCCAGATCGACGTTGTCAATCGTCAGGTTGCGCAGCTTGATGAAGCGATCTGCTGGCAGGTAGAAGTCGGCAATGCTCGTGAAGTTGGGGTTTTCATAAACCCCGGTGACCTTGGCAGCCTTGCGCCCGGTGCCGTTGGAGGTCCAGGTGGTCGATTCCCAGCAGGGGTAGTCCGGGTACCAATAAGTGACATCCGACTTCATGAGGAGTGTGTTCCCCGCAATCGGGGGGCTTCCATCGCCGGGGTTGCGAGTCGCGTTGAACTGAAGCGCGTCGTAGCCGGTGCAATTGACGCTGTAGTTGGTGCCCCAGGCATTGTGGGTCAACGTGGTGGCCCCGGCGGCGCTCATACCACCCAGCGCGAGCACCGTCGCGGTCGTCAGGGCGCGCCAGGACTTGAGTAAGACGGATGAGGTACTTGTTGTCATGTTGGCTCCTCACTACGATAAAAGAAACTTGCCCTGCGAAGCGGTCAGGCGAGAAAAAAAGCCAGCTTTACTTGCCAAACAGCGCCTTGGTGTGCGCCGCGTCAATCTTGTCGTCGAGCTTGCTCACCTTGCAGTTCCTGGCCTTGCAGTCGCAGGCGACCTTGTTGGTCAGCACGAAGGTGGTGGTGTCGAAGTCCTGCACGCCCGGCTCCGGCCGGATCATGTCCATCAATCTCTTCTCGGCCTTGTCACCCAGGTACATCTTGGTCAGCGCCACCGCAATGCCTTGCGAGTCGGCGCAGAAGCCACCCTTCTTGTCGCAGATCACGCCAGCTTCGGGTGAATAGACCGAGCCTTTGAGTTGCACGTTCTTGGCCTGGGCCGGGATGGAAAGGGACGTGAGAACCAGAATGCAAAAGCAGCCGAGCGGGCGGGTCATTCGATGGATCGAGAGCTTCATCATTTCTCGTGCCGCAACACAAAGGCGTGTCTGAGACACCTCCGCAATGTTTGGATAGAGCGATGTTAACGAGGTAACGAAATTTTGCAATCCAGCTTGTGGAAATATTTTTCTACCGGAGCGCCAGCGTGAGGCTATCCCGAATGGCGTCCAGACACTCGCTGGCGCTGGCGCCCTGCACCACCGCGCGCCGATAGCCCACGTAGTACAGCGACCAAAGCGTGAAGCAGCGGGCCGCAATGTTATCCAGGCCCTGGACCGACATGGCTGCGGCGATCGGTTGCAGCAGGGCCAGCACCTGCTCGACGATGCGCTCCTCGTATTGGGCCGACCACATCCAGCCGTAGGCGGCGCTTTCCCTGCGGATGCCGATGTTCCGGATATCGCTCTTGTACAGTTTCAGCAGGTAGCGCTCGACAAACGCCTGCAAGGGCTCGGCTGGGCGCCGCAAGGCCTTGGCCGCGATGGTGCGCAGTTGCATCGCGGTGAGCTCAATGCTGACCTCAGCCAGCAGGTCTTCCTTGGCCAGGCCAAGCCGGTAGGACTGCATCGGAGTCAAACCGGAACGCGCCGCGATCTCTCGCATGCTGGCCTTCGCAAAACCTTTCTCCATGAAGAGGCTGCGCGCAGCCTCAATCAGTTCGGCTGTTCTGTCGGGAACATTGACCACGGGAATTCAATCTCCAAAGTAGTCTGTCAAACGACGATTATCACTTCAGTGCCGACACAGGTAGCACTGCATTCATTGATAATCGCCAGCAATTCATCGCACAGCATCTGCCATGTCAACCACCCTTCTTCCCAGCGGCTGCCTGATTCTCGTCGCGCACTGCCTGCCGCTGCAGTCTGGCAAGGCCGATGCGCCAGCAACTGATTCACCGATAATTTGACGCCATGCAAAAGCCTGGCGCACTCCGATACGGTCTGCTTGTTGCCGCTTGCCTGGCGCAGTTTTCAACGCTGCGGGCGCAAACCGCGCCGACTGCCGATGCGCTGATGCAGGCCGGCCAATCGGCCATCGCCGCCGGCGACCGCTATTCGGCCCTGCGCAATTTTGCGCAGGCACTCAAGGCCGACGCCAACGACGCACAGGCGGCGCAGGCGGTCGCGAACATCCTGGTGGACCTGGGAGGCAGCTACGGCGCAGCGTCTGCACTGGGCAGCGCTGGCGACATCGGGCTGCGCGCCAAGGAGGCGGCGTCCCTGGTGCGCTGGGGCACCCAGATTGTTCCACCGGATCCGCGAGAGCGTTTCGCCACCACCGACGCTGCAATCAGAGCCCTCGAGGCCCTGATCGTCGAGTCACGGGCCTTGGCGCCGCCGGACCCAGGGCTGACGACCCGCCTGGCTCAGGACCTGGCCGTGGCGCTGCGTGATCGAAAGAGATGGACTGATGTGCTGCGTGTCGTCAACAGCTTGCGCGCCGCCGGCAACACACTGCCGTCCTACGTGCGCCAGGCCGAGGCCGATGCCCTGCTTGGGTTGCGCCAGCCGCATGAAGCGCGCTCCGTCTACGCGCAGGTGCTGGCCGCCGATCCGGACAACCAGGCAGCCGTTGCGGGGCGCTTCTACGCCGAGGTCGAAGACGAGGATTTCGGCGCGGCGTTTGCAAGCGCCGACCAGTTGCTGGCTGCCAGCGAGCCCTCGCGGCGCTTCGGGATTGCCCGCAGTATCGAGCCCAACCCTGACTGGCTGGACGCGCAGGTTCGCGCCGGACTGGTGCGCAGTTATGCAGAGATGCCCGACGCGGCTTGGGAGCGGCTTGTGCCGCTGGCCGAGGCGGCGCCGGCACTGGCCTACTTGCGCTCCGCACTGGGCGGCGTGGCGGCCCAGCGCGGCTGGCCGCGGCGCGCGCAGCAGGAGATCGACATCGCCGCCAGCCTGGCCCCGGACGACCTGGGTGTGGCTCTGGCGCAAGTCGATTCGGACTTGCGCCGCCGGCAATGGAATCGGGCCGAGTTGCGACTGGCCATGCTTGGCGCACGCCACCTTGCGGACGAGGCGATCCAGCGCACGCAGCGCGACCTCGGCCAATACCGGGCGCCGGAATTGCGCATCACGACCGCGCTCGATACCGAAGAGGGAAGCAGCCCCTACTCGCTGGGAGACGGCATCAGTCTGGGCCTGAATTTCTATTCATCACCGCTGAGCGAGCGCTGGCGGATGGCGGCAGCGGCCAGCTACACCTCGGCGACGCTGCCCGAGGGCAAGTACTCGCGCGAGAGGCTTGGACTCGGAATGGAGGGCCGCTGGCCCGACATCACGCTGGAGGCCTTGGCCTGGCAGAACGGATCGGTGCTTGCAGGCCCCGGCTTCAGCCTTGGCCTGCAGTGGGCGCCGGATGACCACTGGACGCTGGGGGCCGCCGCCGAGCGGTTTGCCGCCGATACGCCTCTGCGCGCGCTGGTCTACGGCATCACGGCCAATATGGCGTCAGCGTCGGCCGGCTACGCCTGGACCGAATCGCAGTCTGCTGGCGCCAGTGTGCGGGTATTCGATTTCAGCGACGGCAACCACCGCCAGGAGGCCTTCGCGTCTGCGGCCTTGCGCGTGCTGAGCCGCCCGGGCCTGCAGCTTACGCTGCGCGGATCCTTGTATGCCTCGAACAATTCGCTGGCCGGCGCCCCCTATTACAACCCGAGCAGCGATTTCGCCGCCGACCTGACGGCGGAGGTCAATCATCAACTTTGGCGCTTTTATGAACGCGGCCTGAAGCAGCGCCTTTTTGTCACGGCAGGCGTGTACAACCAGGCCAGCTACGCGCGCGGCGCCACCGGCGCTGTGCGCTACGAGCATGAGTATCAGCATGATCCCTTCACCGCCTTTCGCTATGGCCTGGGCTGGTCACAACGCCTCTACGACGGCGTGCCCGAGCACATGGCAAGGGTTTACCTGACGCTGGAGCACCGCTTCCAATGAGACAACTGCGCCGTATCCTGTGCGTTCTGGCGCTCGCCATGGCGTGGCCAGCGGTCTGGTCACAAACGCAGCCAGCGGCGCAGCGCTACGCGGCGATCGCGTTTCACGATGTCGTGGACGACCCGCGCGACCTCGACGCCGACGCCATCACTTCGGACCGCTTGGTGGCATTCTTCGACTGGTTGCGGGGCAACGGCTGGAACGCGATTTCCCTGGACGACATCGTCCGCGCCGAGCAGGGCCTGAAGGCGCTGCCGCCGAATCCGATCCTGATTACTTTTGATGATGGCTACCGCAGCCTGTACACGCGCGTCTACCCGCTGGCGCTGGCCTACCGCATCCCGGTAGTCGCCACCCTGGTGGGAGCATGGCTTGACGCCGCGCCTGACGCCACCGTGCGCTATGGCGACCAGACCGTGCCGCGCAGCAAATTCATCAGCTGGGAGCAGGCGCGCGAGATGCAGGCCTCAGGCCTGATTGAATTTGCATCCCACAGCTACGGATTGCATGAGGGTGTGCCGGTCAATCGGCAGGGCACGCAATTGCCATCGGCCATCGCGCATCGATTGCTCGGACAAATAGATGCGCAGAACGAAAGCGAAGGTGCTCTGCATGCGCGCGTCAAGGCCGACCTGGAGCGCTCGCGCGCGCTGATGCGCCAGCAGCTTGGCCGAGCGCCGCGCGCGTTGGCATGGCCGTTTGGGCGCTACAGCGAAACCGGGCTGGCTGCGGCCAGTGCAGCCGGCTTTTCCATGGCACTGACTTTGCGACCCGACCCCGCCGATCTGGCGCAACCGATGGCGATCGGGCGCTACTGGCCCTCGCATAACCCGCCTCTTGGCCAATTGGTGGCGCAGATTGGTTTCAATCCTGTTCTGCCCGCCGCGCAGCGCCTGGTGTGCGTCAATCCGCAAGTCATCTGGAGCGCTGACGCGGCGCTGTTCGACGCCAATCTGGGCAAGGCGATCGAACGTTTGCGCGCGCTCGGCGCCACCGACGCCGTGATCGACGCGGTGGCGCTCGGCGCCGACGGAAAGATCGAAGCCGCCTGGTTCCCCAGCAGCGCATTGCCGATGCGCGGCAATGCCTTGTCGCGCATCGCCTGGCAATTGCGAACGCGCGCCGGAGTGGATATCGTCGCCCGCCTGGCCCACCGTGCGGTGCAAGACCGTTTGCCCGCCGAGCAGGCGACTCTGGCCCTGTTCCGCGAGCTCGGCGAGCAGCTTCCCTTTGATGCCCTGATGGTCGAAGACGCGCAGTTCGCTGATTTCAGCGACACAGCTGGGGCCACCTGGCAGACAGCGCAGGCGCGCGAAGCCCTTCGCCCCTCCGACATGAATGCCAGCGACAGCCTGGCACTGCGCGCGTTTCGCGCCGTGCGCGCGGGCAATCCCGAATTGCGCCTGATCTTGCGGCAAAGCGGCCAGACCGAGCCAGCGCGACCCAGCGCGGCGGCCGACCTCAGCCTGTTCTCACCCGCGGTGTTGGCGGGCACTGTTTCAAGCGTTCATGCGCGGCGAATCGGCGTCTGGCTGGAACAGGCCGGCGCGCCTGACAATGACAAGTTGATTCACTTCACGCGCGGCTTTCAGGCGCGCGGCGGCGCGGCGCTGGGCTGGTGCCCGGACGACCCGGTTGCCAACCGGCCCGACGCTGCCAAAGTGGCGCCAGCGGTCTCGGCCGCCACATTTCCTGTAAGGTTCTAGCATGAACTGGCTGACCAACCCGGAAAATATTGCGCTCGCTCTGGTTGCGTTTTGCTTTGGCTATCCTTTTGTGATGTCCCTGTACTGGATCAGCGGCGCGCTGCTGTTTCGCCTGATGCGCGAGCGCCTGGAGCCGCTCGCCGACGCGCCGCCGGCGCTGAGTTCTTACCCTTTCGTCTCTGTCCTGGTGCCCTGCCATAACGAAGAACGGCAGGCCGAGGAGACTTTTTCAGTGCTGGCCAAACTGGTCTACCCCAATTTCGAGATCATCGCGATCAACGATGGATCGACCGACCGCACTGCGGCGCTGCTGGAGTCACTGTGCGCTCGCATCCCGTCTTTGCGCGTAGTGCATCTGGCGACAAACCAGGGCAAGTCCACCGCCCTCAACGTCGGCGGACTGATGGCGCGTGGCGAGATTCTGGTGTGCATCGACGGCGATGCGCTGCTGGACCGCCACGCGCTGACCTGGTTCGTGCGGCGCTTTCTGGGTGATGCGGCGCTGGGCGCGCTGACCGGCAACCCGCGCATTCGCAACCGCGCAAGCTTGCTCGGGCGCTTGCAGGTGGGGGAATTCTCGTCGATTGTGGGGCTCATCAAGCGGGCGCAGACGGTCTACGGCAGTCTCTTCACGGTCTCGGGCGTAATCTGCGCGTTTCGCAAACGCGCGCTGCACGATGTCGGCTGGTGGAACCCGAGCGCGATCACCGACGACGTCGAAGTGAGCTGGCGCATCCAGCTTGCCGGCTGGCGCATGGTGTATGAGCCCAAGGCGCTGTGCTGGATCCTGATGCCCGAGACCCTCAAGGGCCTGTGGAGCCAGCGCGTGCGCTGGAGCGAGGGCGGCACCCGGACCGTGATCGACACGACTGCGCGTCTGCTCAAACCGGGGGGCCTGCGCATGCTGCCGATCTGGCTGAACTATGTGGTGTCTATCGTCTGGTCCTACACCATGATGGCCGCATGCGCTGGCTGGCTGTTGATCGCCACCGGCCTGCTGCCGCCCCAGTCATGGTTCTCGTTCAGCATGATTCCAGACTGGTGGGGAGAAGTGCTGGGGGCGATCTACATGCTGCAGGCCAGCATCAGCGTGATGCTGGACTCGCGCTTCGAGAAGAACATGGGCAGCTCAATTTTCTGGATCGTCTGGTACCCGCTGGTCTTTTGGCTTCTGCAGACCGCGACAGCCATCGCCGGCGTGCCCAAAGCGCTGTCTCGAGCGCGCAACGCGCGTGGCACCTGGACCAGTCCGGACAGGGGATTTCAATGAAGCCGGACTCTCTGACCTGGCCGCCGCTGGTCAAGGCCGACAAGGTTCCGGCCGGCATTCGCGCGCGTGATTTCCTGCTGACGCTGCTGGCCTGGGCCGCCTTCTGCTGGATGATGATGGATGCGATCCAGCTCGCCTTTGACTGGCTGCGCCCGCCCTTTGGGCGACTGACCTTTCTCGATGCGCCGGATTGGTCCGCCCTTTGGAGGCCGCTTCGCCCTTTCGTGCAGTTGACCGGCCTGCTGGTCGCATGGATCAGTTTCTGGGCTGTTTACAGGCGCAACACGCTGCGCCCGCAGCAAACGATTCCAGAGGCACCCGTCGCTCTTGATCCCGAGCTTCTGTGCGCGCGTTATGCCGTGTCCGTGTCTCAATTGCTGCGCTGGCAGCAGACCCGATGCGTGACCGTCGACGTGATCGAAGGCGGCGCGATCATCGCCGTTGCCACGACACGGTCGGCCCCGACAGGATCTAGCGACGCAGTTCCTGCGCCAGCGCGCTTGCATTCTGGGCGCTGAGCGCGTAGATCGACAGTTGCGGGTTGGCGCCGATGCTGGTCGGAAAAACCGAGCCATCCATGACCGAGAGATTGGCGATCTGGTGATGCCGGCCACCGCTGTTGACGACGCCGCGCTTGACGTTCTCGCTCATCGCGCAGCCGCCCATCTGGTGAGCGGTGAACAGCGAGACCAGAAACTTCCGCATCGGCAGCACGGCGATCGCCTGCCGGGCTTCGCTCCAACTGCTGTAATGCGGCGCGTCGATATGGCCCGGACGCACCTTCCTGGCGCCCGCGGCAAACTGCGCCTCGACCATGCTCAGAAAGGCGCGCCGCGCGCCGTCCCACGCGTACTCCGTCAGTTCGTAGTCGAGGATCGGGCTGCCATCGGCTGCCAGGCGCACGCTGCCGCCTTCGCTTTCAGGAACAAAGCCGTCGCGCAGCAGGGCCAGCATCCCATTGGCGTGCGCCAGGGCCGCCATATCGCTGCGCAAGGCCTGGCCCACGCTGTTGAATGCGCTCGCCGTCAGGCCCGGCGCCAGTGGCGGCACTTCGAGTTTGTAGCCCATCGGTCCGCTCGCACCGTGGTTCCATTGAAAATGATCGGAGGCGATCGACTGCGGCGTTCCGTAAAACGGGTCTATGCGTTCAGGCATCAGCGCCAGCGAGACCACGACCGGGTGCAGCAGCGTGCGCCGGCCCAGACGCTGATGCGGGTCGGGAAGCTGCGAGCGCAGCAGCAATGCGGGTGTATTGATAGCGCCGCCGCAGGCGATGTAGTGCTTTGCCTTGATCGTCACGGCAACGCCGCTGGGGGTTCGGCCATAGCGGCCCAGCGCCTGACCGATGGCGCCGGTGATCTTGCCATCAGAATGCTGCAGTTGCCGCACGCGCAGCCGGTGCACCAGCGTGGCGCCATGCTGGAGCGCGACCGGAATGGTCGACACCAGCATGGACTGCTTGGCGTTGACCGGGCAACCGAAGCCGCAATAGCCCGAATCCCAGCAGCCCTTGACGTTGCGCGGTATCACGTGGGACTCCCAGCCCAGCGCGTCGCAGGCGCGCTTGAGAACGCTGTTGTTCGCGTTCGGCAGCGCCGCCCATGGCGCGATGCTGAGCCGTTCTTCCATCCTTTCGAACCAGGGCTTCATGTCATCGACGCTGTGCCCCACGACCTCGTGCTGTGCTGCCCAATGCTGGAGCGTGGGCGCCGGCGTGCGAAAGCTCGAGCTCCAGTTGATCGTGGTCGAGCCACCGACGGCGCGGCCCTGCATGACGGCAATCGCCCCATCCGAGGTGGCCCGTGCGCCGGCCTCCTGGTACAGCTCGCGATAAGCGCGCGCCTCGTCCATGTCCTTGAAGCTGTCCGAGGTCCTCAACGGCCCCTCCTCCAGCAGCAGCACGCGCAGACCGGCGAGGCTCAGGATCTCGGCGGCAACGCCGCCCCCGGCACCGCTTCCTATGATGGCGACGTCGGCCTCCAGCGTCAGCGGCTCGGCCAGGGTCGCTGCGTCGATGACTTTCCAGCCCGACGCCATCCCCTCGCGATAGATATCAGAAATGGCCATGATCTGCCTTCATGAGTTGACTGCCCGGTACATCTGCGCCAGCGGCCCCGGGTAACCGGACGCCGGCCAGCTCGCGGGCAAAACGTAGTAGCTGGCGGAGATGAGCTTGACCAGAACGTTGCCGCCGGCATTGAGCGTGGCGAACCGGCTGCCGCGCCAGCGGGTCAGAAACGCCTGCAGGGTGTCGACGCTGGCCTCGTTCCAGGCGCCAACGCCCGTCAGCAGGTAGCGCAGCGGGCCGATGGCGAGCAGGTCCAGTAGCTTTCGCAGCTCCTGCCCAGCGGCAAGGTCGAGCGCACCGCAGGTGTCGTCCAGATTGTGCAGCACATCCGCAATCCGCGCCGCGTGCTGGGCGCTGTCCAGGGACACGAGATCGATCACGACCGCCGGCGCAAGCGCAGTGAAGAGGGCGATGTCGCCGTTTTGCAGGAAGACGAAGTTCTTGGCGGGCGCCTTGACCGCGTCACCGCAGCCACTGAGCGAGCCCAGCGCGCCGGCAACGGCCGCCATCAGCGAAAAGCCCACGCCTACCTTCAGGAAATCGCGGCGCGCCATGCCGTGGCCGACCGGGTCAGAACCGGCGCCTGATCGAGCTGTCATTGTCAGTCCTTTGAAACATGATCGTGGCTGAAATTGTGAATGTAGCGCATGGCGTGTTTGGCCATAACCGCAACCAGCATGCCATACTGCCCGGCTGGGTCGTTTGCTCAAAGGCAAGCAGAGGGCAATTGTCTGCCTTGTTCGGCTGCTCAACAACACAATGCGTGCCTGACAATCCAGAGACCAACAAATGGGAAATCAAATGTCGAAGATCCATCGCCTTGTTCTGCTTCTGGTGTTGCTGGGAACCACCCTGCTCAGCGGGTGCGGCGGCAGCGACACCCCCAAAGCCCCGGCCAGCAGCTTCCCGGTGGCCGTGTTCTCGGATGTTCACTTCAATCCGTAC
>JBMOJJ010000284.1:0-4938 GCA_049315845.1 Rhodoferax sp. | reverse complement strand
AAATCATCGACAGCATGTTCATGAGCAAGAAAGCCCTGCTCGAGTTCTATGAGAAGGAAATCGAAGACGCGCACAAGACAGGTGTGATGTTCTCGCTGCACGTCAAGGCAACCATGATGAAGGTCTCGCACCCGATCGTGTTCGGTCACTGCGTGCGGATCTTCTACAAGGATGCTTTCGAGAAACATGCCAAGCTGTTCGACGAACTCGGTGTGAACGTCAACAACGGCATGATCAACCTTTATGACAAGCTGGAGTCGCTGCCGCAGTCGCTGCGCGAGGAAGTCATCAGCGACCTGCACGCCTGCCACGAGCACCGCCCCGAACTGGCGATGGTGGACTCGGCCAAGGGCATCACCAATTTCCATTCGCCCAACGACATCATCGTGGATGCGTCGATGCCGGTCATGATCCGCAACGGCGGCAAGATGTGGGGCGCGGACGGCCGCCTCAAGGATGTCAAGGCGGTGATGCCCGAGAGCACGTTTGCCCGCATCTACCAGGAGATGATCAACTTCTGCAAATGGAACGGCAACTTCGATCCCCGCACCATGGGCACCGTGCCCAACGTCGGCCTGATGGCCCAGCAGGCCGAAGAGTACGGTTCGCACGACAAGACCTTCGAAATCTCCGAAGATGGCGTGGCCAATATCACCGATCTGACCACTGGCGAGGTGCTGTTGACGCAGAACGTGGAGCAGGGCGACATCTGGCGCGCGTGCCAGGCCAAGGACGCTGCCATCCGCGACTGGGTCAAGCTGGCCGTCACACGCGCCCGCAACTCCGGCATGCCGGCGGTGTTCTGGCTCGACCCGTACCGCCCGCACGAGAACGAGCTGATCAAGAAAGTCCATACCTACCTCAAGAATCACGACACCAGCGGTCTGGATATCCAGATCATGTCGCAGGTGCGCGCGATCCGTTATACGATGGAGCGTGCGATCCGCGGCCTGGACACGATCTCGGTGACCGGCAACATCCTGCGCGACTACCTGACCGACCTGTTCCCGATCATGGAACTGGGCACCAGCGCCAAGATGCTGTCGATCGTGCCGCTGATGGCCGGAGGCGGCATGTATGAAACCGGCGCCGGCGGATCTGCGCCCAAGCACGTGCAGCAACTGGTGGAGGAGAACCACTTGCGTTGGGATTCGCTGGGTGAGTTTCTTGCGCTGGCCGTCAGTCTGGAAGATCTGGCCCTGAAAACCGGCAACGAAAAGGCCAAGATCCTGGGCAGGACGCTGGACGCGGCGACCGGGAAGCTGCTGGACAACAACAAGGGCCCGTCGCCCAAGACCGGCCAGCTGGACAACCGCGGCAGCCAGTTCTACCTGGCGATGTACTGGGCCCAGGAACTTGCTGCGCAGACGCAAGACAAGGAATTGCAGGGCGGTTTCGCCGCGCTGGCCAAAGCGCTGACCGAGAACGAGCAGAAGATCACGCAGGAGTTCAAGGCGGTGCAGGGCAAGCCGGTTGACATTGGCGGCTACTTCCTGGCAGACAAGCAGAAAGTGAACGAAGTGATGCGCCCCAGCGCGACCTTCAACGCGGTATTGGCCGAAGTACCGGTCTGACGAACAGCCCGCACTGAAGCGGGCCGCGCCGGACGCTTCAGAGCCAGGATTTGATCAAGGCGGCCACGGCCTTGGTTGAGATGCCGTAACGCTCATGCAACGTCGGCAGCGCCCCGGCATGCCTGACCGCTTTACGCGATTGCGGTCGGCCCCAGCAGCGCGAAGAGGGCAAAGAACAGCATCATCGCTGCGAATGACGCGGTTCCGATCACGACGCGCCAGAGTTTCTCGGCAGACTTGCTGTCGCCCTTGAAATACTGATAGCCGTGCAGCAGTGCGGCCTGCATCAGGTACACCGCATAGCCAAGAATTGTCAGCGCCTGCGCCTGCAAACCCAGGTTGGTGAAGACCGAGACAAACCCCATCACGCCGAATGCCAGGTTGGCAAAGCCGACCTCGTACGCCCACTCCGGCCGGTCGGTCTCCCATCCCATCCTCCTGGCATCCGCCTTGTGAAAGATGAAGTGACGCACGAAGGCCAAGACGCCGACTAAGCCGACCGTGGTGGTGGTCACGATGGCGAGCGCCCGGTGCGGATCGTTGCCCAAAAAATAGAACCCGAAGAAGATCCCGACAGCGCCGATGAACATGCCTGACAGAGCGATCAACCTACTCATGCGCGTATCTCCTGTTGCACCTGGGACCAGGCATCAGGCTGAGGCTGCCTGGTCGCCTGCTTCATTCCAGAAAACCGGTGACCGTTCTGGAGAACGCATCGGGGTACTGGAACATCAGTCCATGGCCGCCGCCCTCCACCAGATCCAGCCGCGCCCCAGCAATTCTTCCTTGCAGGTAGCTTGCGTTGCTCGGAACCACCAGAACATCCTCAGTGCCGGCAATGAGCAAGGTCGGTTGGAGAATTCGCCCCAGACGGTCGGATGAACCTTTCCAGGATTCGATCGCCGTGACTTGCCGGGAAAGGGTTTCCTGCGGGATGTTTCCCATCGGACGGAAGAATATCTCCTTGATCCGCTCGCCGTTGCTGCGCATCCAGCTACTGGGAAATAGAACGCTGATGTACCTCATGCCCCGTTCCTGCGCAGTGCCCGAGGTGTCTGCCAGTCGCTCGATCACATCGGGCGCCGCAGGAAACATCGTGGGGTCGCCGTAAGCCGCGTACAGGATCAACTTGTCAACCTTGGCGGGGTGTCGAAGCGCAAGTTCCTGGGCGATCAGCGATCCCATCGACCATCCGAGCACATGCGCCCGCGATATCTGCAGCGCATCCATCAGACCCGAGGTGTCGTCAGCGAACTGTTCGATGGAAAAATCGCGCGTTCCCGCGCTCGTGCTTCCCATGCCCCTGTTGTCGAAGACGATCACCTTGAATCGCCCGGCCAACTGACGGACCAGTCCGGCCTCCCACAGGTTCATCGTGCTGCCGTAGCCCATGATCATGAAGACGGGCTCGCCGGTCCCGAACACGCGATAACCCACGCTGATGTCGTTGACAGTGATCAGACCCTCGGTCTGGCCGGCGTCGCCAAGGCTTGTGCAACCGGCCAGCGGGGAAATCATCGCTGAGACAAGGAGCACCGCCATCACCTTGCGCAAGGTTTTCAGCATGATTCACTTTCCATGGCTATCGACTTGGTTTTCTTCCGTCCAGTGTACCCCCGCAGACGAAGCGCGGCTGAAGGAGTCCGCAACGACAAGCAAGAGGGGTCCACGTTTTGAGACTTTTCTGAGACTTTCTCTTGTTAGGCTATGAGGGTCTCAGCTGAAGGAGGGTCCCATGACAAGATTTGGCAAAACGCTCATCGTAGCGAGCACGAGTTTGTGCATCTGTGCCTGCGTGACGACCGAGAAGGCGCAAAACACGATGCAGTCCCAATTCATAGGCCAGTCGGCAGAGACCTTCTTTTCAAGATACGGCATGCCGAAGTCCTCGTTTGCGATGAGCAACAGCACCATCTACCGCTGGCGCGGCGGCGAGACCTCGATCTACATCCCGGCGGAATACAAGAAGCCCGATCCAAATGCACCCACCACCGGTATGAGCAGGAGCAGCAGCACAACCAACGTCTCCAACCCGAATCCGAATACGACGGTGACCGAGACGACGACGACAAAGTTCAGTGTTGACGTCGGCGCCCTGCTCAATCCGCAGGGGCTGGTCACGCCGGCGCACACCGTGGCTATCTTCTGCGACGCGCAACTCACGGTTGACAGCAAGGGCGTGATCACCGCCATCCAGATCATGCAGGACACGCGTGGCTTTGGCATGAGTCTGTCGCGTTGCGCCGAGGTGTTCGACGTGAAATAGGGGGGTCAGTCTTGACACGGTTGGATCAATGGTTGGAGTCATTTTCTTATGGAGCGATCATCATGAAACAGTCTTTCCCGGTATCAACCAAACAAGTTGCAGGCCTGTGCCTTTCGGGCATCGTGCTGGCTGTGCTGAGCGCCTGCGGCGGCGGCTCAAGTGGCAGCGTGGCGACCGATGTGAGCGGGTCCAACATGGACACATTGCCACCCGTGGCTACGGTACCCGCACCGACTCTGACCGGAACCTGCCTTGACGGTAGGGTCAGCAACACGGTGGGCCCTGAAGACCCGTTCGACGTCAATTCATGGCACCTCAAGAACACCGGAGCGACCCAGGTGGTGTCAGCCTTCGACAATTACGGCGTGGAGGGCATTGATGCCAATGTCGAAAAAGTGCACCAGGCCGGAAAAGGCTGCACCGGCAAAGGCGTGACCATCGCCATCGTTGACTCCGCCATGGAGATAGGGCACGAGGACCTCAACGACAACGTGGTCCCTGACAAGTCCTTCAACTTTGCCAACAACAGCAGCGACCCGAGCCCGGCATTGAGCCAGATGAAGGTGGACCATGGCACGGCAGTGGCCGGCATTGCAGCGGCGCGTGGCTGGAACGGCAAGGGCTCCAGAGGCATCGCACCTTTTGCCTCGCTGGTGGCCTATCCAGTCATCGAACAAAAGATGCCACCTGCTGATGCCTCGACCACCGCCGCCGATGTGGCTTACCTAGCCTTTGGTGCCAGGGCGCTGGCTGATGCCAAACACAGCGTGACAACTGCCTTTGGTGCACGGGCCGATGCCACCGCCATTTTCAATCTCAGCGCTGGTGCTGAATACGCGGCGCCTCGTGTGAAGGTCAGCGATGAAGATGCCGCCGGCGAAATGGCCGCCCAGTACGGCACCAAAAATCTGCGCTCTGGCCTGGGTGCGATCTACTTTCAGTCGGCTGGCAATGAATACCAGGAGATGAAGGGCAGTCTGCCCGACGGCAATGAGATCATTGGTTTGAACTGTGCGTTCACCTTGAAACTGGACGCCAACATACTGGGCGGTGAGTTGTCGAATCTGGCCGGCATGTCGTGCGGCAATTCCAATCAGG
>JBMOJJ010000283.1:0-4948 GCA_049315845.1 Rhodoferax sp. | reverse complement strand
ACGACCGAGCCCGACTGGGATTCCAAGCTGTCGCCGGGCGGCACCGGCGTGCGCGTCTTCAACCCGCTGGTGGTGGCGCTCGCCTCAGGCGCCAACTTCGTCGCGCGTGCCTTCGCCGGCGACCTGCACGGTACCGCCGACATCATTGCCAGGGCGATGCGGCACCCCGGCTTTTCCTTTGTTGAAATACTGAGTCCCTGCGTCACCTTTCGTCCCGAGCAGCGCGAATGGCGCAAGACGGTGCATCCGGCCGAGGTGCAGGCGACCGACGACGCGGCGCGCGCGGCGCGCCGGTTGATGACCGACGACGGTCTGAACATCGGCGTCCTCTACGCCGGCGACCGGGCTCCCTACCCGGCTTCGGTGCGTCAGCCGCGCCGCAGCGTGGCCGAACTCGAAGCGGAGTTTGCGCTGTGAACCAGACCAACACCCCCCGCACCGGCCAGGTGCCGGTGACGCTCGAAGACTTCATGGCGCAGGCGCTGCAGATGGAGCTGGACGCGGCCGAGCGTTACAACGAATTCGCCGACATGATGGAGACCCATAACAACCCCGAGGTCGGGCAGTGGTTTCGCAAGATGGCGATCATCGAAGGCAAGCATGCGACCCAGATCATGGCCGAGATGGGCTGGACCCAGGCTCCCCTGCTGGCTGCACAAGCGCCGGTATTCGAGGGCTTCGAGACGCCGGAGACCGCGTCGATCGACGAAGTTCATTATCTGATGCGGCCCTGGCACGTGTTGCAGCTCGCGCTTGCCAACGAGGAAAGGGCCGAGCGCTTCTTCGCGCAGCTGGCCAGCCTGGCCACGGTCGAATCGGTGCGCAAGGCGGCGCTGGAACTGCAGCAGGAAGAGGCCGAACACGTGCAACTGGTGAAAGACTGGATGCTGAAGGTCCCGCAGCCCGACAGCAGCTGGGATCACGACCCCGATCCGCCGCGCTACGACGACTGATGGACCCGGCGCAATCAGAGGCAAGCCATGCAAAGCCTGCTTCCTGAGGGCGGGGCGCGCCGGTCGGCCACGCAGCGGAATCGCGGCATGCCGGCAGCCAAGCGAGCCGTGTTTTTTGACCGTTTGCTGGTAAACCCCGTGTCACGGTGAGCGCAGTCCTGAGTAAGATGTTGCATCGCATAGCATATTTCAGTTGAAATGGACACTTGCATGCTGCTTTCGCCGACAGGAGGGCTCTTGCCGATGACAGGGGTCGGGGCTGTTGGCGCGCGTTTTTCGGCGGAACCGGGTGCCGTGCGGCTTGACCCGGTGGCGTCGCCTGCAACCCGCCGCACAGGATCAGCTTCCCCATTACTATTTACCGGAGAGAGACAATGAGCTTCAAGAAAACCGTGCCCCTGCTGGCCGCGATGGCGTTTACCGCGGCGGTTCATGCGGATATCAACGTTGGCGTTACCGTGTCGGCGACAGGCCCCGCCGCGTCCCTGGGAATTCCGGAGAAGAACACGATCGCGCTGATGCCCGCTAGCATCGGCGGGCAGAAGATCAACTACATCGTTCTCGATGACGCTTCGGACACCACGGCCGCCGTCACCAACGCGCGCAAGCTGATCAACGAGCACAAGGTCGATGTGCTGCTGGGTTCCACCACCACGCCGAACTCGCTGGCCATGATCGATGTGGCCGCCGAGTCGCAGACGCCGATGATCTCGATGGCGGCCTCGGCGCGCATCGTGGAACCGCAGGACGCCAAGAAGCGCTGGGTCTTCAAGACGCCGCAGAACGACATCATGATGTCGCTGGCGATCGTCGCGCACATGGCGGACAGCGGCGTCAAGAGCGTCGGCTTCATCGGTTTCTCCGATGCCTACGGCGAGGGCTGGTACCAGGAGTTCAGCAAGATTGCGGCCCTGAAGAATATTCAGATCGTCGCCAACGAGCGCTACAACCGCACGGACACTTCGGTCACCGGTCAGGTCCTGAAGATTGTCGCAGCCAAGCCCGACGCGGTGCTGGTCGCAGCCTCCGGCACGCCGGCCGTGCTGCCGCAGCGAGCGCTCAAGGAGCGCGGCTACGCCGGCAAGTACTACCAAACCCACGGTGTGGCCAATAACGACTTCCTGCGCGTCGGCGGCAAGGATGTGGAGGGAACGTTTCTGCCGTCCGGTCCGGTTCTGGTGGCCGCCCAGTTGCCGGCCAATCACCCTCTGAAGAAGTCGTCGCAGGAGTACGTCGCCAAGTATGAGAAGGCGAACGGGGCGGGTTCGGTCTCGACCTTCGGTGGACACGCCTGGGACGCTGGCAAGCTGATGGAGGCCGCAGTCGGTCCGGCGCTGAAAAAAGCCAAGCCAGGCACGGTTGAGTTTCGCGTTGCGCTGCGCGACGCGCTCGAGACGGTGAAGGAAGTGGCCGGCGCACACGGTGTCTTCAACATGTCGGCGACCGACCATCTGGGTCTGGACCAGCGCGCCCGCGTGATGGTCAAGATTGAAGGTGGTGCCTGGAAATACCAGCCCTGATGGACGGTCAGGTCGCCTTGCTGCTGGCGCAGGACGGCATCGTCAACGGGGCTGTCTACGCCCTGATGGCGCTGGCGCTGGTGCTGGTGTTTTCAGTCACCCGGGTGATCTTCATTCCGCAAGGCGAGTTTGTTGCTTTTGGCGCGCTGACCATGGCGCTGCTGCAGGCCGGCCGCACGCCGGGAACGCTGTGGCTGCTGCTGGCGCTGGCCGCGCTCAATCTGCTGGTGGAGGCGGTGCGGCATCGGCGCGGGGTAGCGGTGGACTGGCGCTCGACGGCTTTCTGGGCTGTGCTGCTGCCGGCTCTGGCGGCCCTGACCGTGCTGGTGCTGGTGCCGACTTCGATGACCGGACAGGCCACAGCCGCGCTGCTGGTGATCACGCCTCTGGGACCGCTGGTGTACCGCCTGGCCTATCGGCCGCTGGCGCACGCGACGGTGCTGACGTTGCTGATTGTGTCGGTCGCGCTGCATGGCGTGCTGGTCGGTCTGGGCCTTCTTTTCTTTGGTGCCGAGGGTTCGAGAACAGCTTCTTTTTCTGAACTGCGGCTCGAACTCGGCGGTATTCCGGTCAGCGGGCAGTCGCTGGTGGTGATGGGTGTTGCCAGTCTGCTGGTGCTGCTGATGTTTTTTTTCTTTGAGCGCACGATCATCGGCAAGGCCTTGCGCGCAACCGCGATGAACCGGGTCGGCGCACGCCTGATGGGCATCCCGACCGAGCTGTCGGGCGACTTGAGCTTCGCGCTGGCGGCGCTGATTGGCGGTGTTTCGGGCCTGCTGATCGCGCCGCTGACCACGGTCTATTACGACACCGGCTTCCTGATCGGGCTCAAGGGCTTTGTTGCCGCCATCATCGGCGGCTTGACCAGCTACCCGCTGGCGCTGGCAGGCGCGCTGCTGGTGGGCCTGCTTGAATCGTTCTCGTCGTTCTGGGCCAGCGCGTTCAAGGAAGTCATTGTCTTCACGCTGATCATTCCTGTGCTGCTGTGGCGTTCGCTCAACAGCCATCACGTCGAGGACGAGGAATGACGCGGCGCCGGCTGACACTGCTGGCGGTAGCGCTGCTGCTGATGGCCTGGGGCTTTCTGCCCGAGTTCACGGTCACCATGCTCAATTACATCGGCCTGTACGCGCTGGTGGCCGCGGGCCTGGTCATGCTCACCGGCGTGGGCGGCATGACGTCGTTTGGCCAGGCGGCGTTTGTCGGCCTTGGCGCCTACGCAAGCGCCTGGTTCTGCACCGTGCCCGCTGCGGCTGACATGCTCGGACTGCTGCCGGGATCGACGGCACTGCCCTGGGTCGGACTTGCGGCAGGGCTGCTGGTCAGCGCTGCTGTAGCCTGGTGTCTGGGCGCGGTCACTCTGCGGCTGTCGGGCCATTATCTGCCGCTGGGAACGATTGCCTGGGGTCTGAGTCTTTACTTCCTGTTCGGCAACCTCGAATTCCTCGGTGGCCACACCGGCATGGCGGGTTTGCCGGCGCTCACTGTGGCGGGCATCGAGCTGCGGTCGGTCCGCGAACTGGGCCTGCTGACCTGGGCGGTGCTGCTGCTGAGCCTGTGGGCGCTGCACAACCTGCTCGATTCGCGCGAGGGCCGCGCGATCCGCTCGCTCAAGACCGGGCGCGTGATGGCCGAGAGCATGGGCGTCGACACCGCGCGCTACCGAATCAAGGTGTTTGTGCTGGCCGCCTTGATGGCCAGCCTGTCGGGCTGGATGTACGCCCACTTGCAGCGTTTTGTCAATCCAACCCCGTTCAACCTGAACATCGGAATTGAATACCTTTTTATGGCGGTGGTCGGCGGCGCCGGCCATCTTTGGGGAGCCGTGCTCGGGGCGGCCCTGATCACGCTGATGAAGCAGTATCTGCAGGACATCCTGCCGAGCCTGCTGGGCAGCAGCGGCAATTTCGAGGTGATCGTCTTCGGACTGCTGATGCTGCTGGTGCTGCAGCGCTTTTCGGACGGCCTGTGGCCGAGCCTGGCCCGACTGTTTCAGCCCTATCTGCGTCCGCCCAAAGCGGGCGACCGCAAGCCGGTCGATCACCTTGCCGCGCGCAAGCTGCCGAAGAAAGGGGGCACCGTCCTGGCTGCCACGGAGGTCTGCAAGCGGTTTGGCGGCCTGCTGGCCAACAACAATGTCGACCTGGACGTGCGTTCCGGTGAAATCCACGCGCTGATCGGACCCAACGGAGCTGGCAAGAGCACCTTCTTTAACATGATATCGGGCGTCGATGACCCCAGCTCAGGCTCGGTCAGCCTGCTCGGCTCGGACATGCGCGGCCTTTCATCGCGCGCCTTTGCCGCTGGCGGCCTGGGCCGCACCTTTCAGCATGTGCGCCTGCTGGGTGGCCGCAGCGTTCTTGACAACGTCGCGCTGGGCGCGCACCTGCGCGGTCACTGCGGCTGGATCGCCTGCATGCTGCGTTTGGACCGGGCCGAGGAGGCGGCCCTGATGCGCGAGGCCGAGCGCCAGAT
>JBMOJJ010000027.1:0-21689 GCA_049315845.1 Rhodoferax sp. | reverse complement strand
GATCAATTTACAAAGAGCACTTCATGCGAGTTGGAGAGCATGAAGCGATTCATGCTGTTGGGCTCGATCCCAGCAGCATGAACTCGGGTGCACAAACTGTCCCTGACACCAGCGGGAGCGGCAACAGCTTGTGTAATTCTTGACATCATCATCAGACTCAATCCCAGGACAGCGCGCCGCCCGACTGGTACTCGATGACGCGGGTCTCGAAGAAATTTCTTTCCTTCTTCAGATCGATCATCTCACTCATCCACGGGAACGGATTTTCTTCGTTGGGAAAAAGGGACTCAAGACCAATCTGCATCGCGCGGCGATTGGCGATGTACCTCAGGTAGCCTTTGAACATGGAAGCATTCATGCCCAGCACACCGCGCGGCATCGTGTCCTCGGCGTATTTGTACTCGAGTTCCACCGCGGTCTCGAACAGGGTCCTGATTTCGGCCTTGAACTGGGCCGTCCACAGTTTCGGGTTCTCCAGCTTGATCTGGTTGATCAGGTCGATGCCGAAATTACAGTGCATCGATTCGTCGCGCAGAATGTACTGGTACTGCTCGGCCGCGCCGGTCATCTTGTTTTGCCGGCCCAGGGCCAGAATCTGCGCGAAGCCGACATAGAAGAACAGGCCCTCCATCAGGCACGCAAACACGATCAGCGACTTCAGCAGGGTTTGATCGGTCTCGGTCGTTCCAGTCGTGAACTCCGGATTCATGATGGCTTCGATGAAAGGGATCAGGAACTCGTCCTTGTCGCGAATCGACTTGACTTCGTGGTAGGCGTTGAAGATCTCGCTCTCGTCGAGTCCCAACGACTCCACGATGTATTGGTAGGCGTGGGTGTGAATCGCCTCCTCGAAAGCCTGGCGCAACAAAAACTGCCGGCACTCCGGCGCCGTGATATGCCGGTAGGTGCCAAGCACGATATTGTTGGCGGCCAGCGAATCCGCGGTGACAAAAAAGCCGAGGTTGCGTTTGATGATCCGGCGTTCGTCTTCGGTCAAGCCCTGCGGATCTTTCCAGAGCGCGATGTCGCGCGTCATGTTGACTTCTTGCGGCATCCAGTGATTGGCGCAACTGGCGAGGTATTTTTCCCAGGCCCATTTGTACTTGAAAGGAACCAGCTGGTTGACGTCGGTCTTGCCGTTGATGATCCGCTTGTCATCCGCATTGAAGCGATGTGGGCTGGCTGTGAAAAGACCGTTGGTCGCCTGCTTGGCTGGCTTGATGGCGCCATCGTGAAGGGTATGAACTGCAAGAGGCGGCTCCACCATGCGGCTGTCCGATGAGCCGCGGGCAAAAGGCAGTTGCGCAGAGGGCTTGATTTCTTCTTCCCAGTTCAACATAGATGGTTCCAGTGTGCGATTATGAGAGCAGTGAAATGAAATGAAAAGCATTCGTTCACTTCGCTGACCGATACGCGCGCGAAGTGTTGTGCAGCAGCATCGCAAGTCGGCCCGCGTGAAGTTGCCGCCGACCTCATTGGCATGACTCGCAGGTCGGATCGTCAAGCGCGCAAAACCGGATGTCCGTCGCCGCTCCATCATCGGCCATCTGCTTTCTCGCAGCTGCGGCGGCAACATCGATGGTGTTCATGGCGATGCCGCCCGACTGCTTGTCAGCGCTCGACGAGACCGCATTCAGGCGCCCCGCTGTGACGGTGGATTTCTCTGCATGAGTGGCCGACATGGTGCGCAGGTAGTAGGTCGTTTTCAGACCGCGGATCCAGGCCAGCTTGTAGATCTCATCGAGTTTTTTTCCCGACACTCCGGCCATGTAGATGTTGAGCGACTGGGCCTGGTCGATCCACTTCTGACGCCGCGCCGCAGCCTCCACCAGCCACTGCGCATCGACTTCAAATGCGGTCGCGTACAGCGCCTTGATGTCAGCCGGAACCCGGTCGATCGAGCGCAGCGAGCCATCAAAGTGCTTCAGGTCCATCACCATCATGTCGTCCCACAGGCCCAGACGCTTGAGGTCGCGCACCAGATAGCTGTTGGTGATGGTGAATTCGCCGGACAGATTGGACTTGACCGACAGATTGCCAAAGCTGGGCTCGATCGAAGCGTCCACGCCGATGATGTTGGAGATCGTGGCCGTCGGCGCAATGGCCGTGCAATTCGAGTTGCGCATGCCGTCGCGGGCCATCTTTGTCCGCAGCGCGGTCCAATCCAGCGTCGATGTGCGATCCACCTCGACGTAGCCGCCCCGCTCGCGCGCCAGCAGGTCCAGCGTGTCGATCGGCAAGACGCCCTGCTGCCAGAGCGAGCCCTGGTAGCTGGCGTAGCAGCCGCGCTCGCGCGCCAGTTCTGTCGAGGCCCAATAGGCGTAATAGCAGATCGCCTCCATCGACCGGTCGGCAAATTCGACTGCGGCCTGGCTCGCATAAGGAATGCGCAGCTCATACAGGCTGTCCTGGAACGCCATCAGGCCCAGGCCCACGGGCCGGTGCCGCAGATTGGAATCACGCGCCTTCTTGACCGCGTAATAGTTGATGTCGATGACGTTGTCGAGCATGCGCATCGCTGTGGCAACCGTCTTTTGCAGCCTGGCATGGTCTAGCGCGCCATTCTTCAGGTGCTGCAGCAGGTTGATCGAGCCAAGGTTGCACACCGCGGTCTCGCTGTCGCTGGTATTGAGCGTGATCTCGGTGCACAGGTTGCTGGAGTGAACCACCCCCGCATGCTGCTGCGGCGAGCGGATATTGCAGGCATCCTTGAACGTGATCCAGGGATGGCCGGTCTCAAACAGCATCGTCAGCATCTTTCGCCACAGATCCGCGGCCGGCAAAGTGCGGCTTGGCCTTATTTCGCCGCGCGCGGCCTGTTCCTCATAGGCCACGTAGGACTTCTCGAAGTCGAGGCCGAACTTGTCATGCAGGTCGGGCACAGTATTGGGCGAGAACAGCGTCCAATGCCCTTTTTCCATGACCCGGCGCATGAACAGATCCGGGATCCAGTTGGCGGTATTCATGTCATGGGTGCGCCGCCGGTCATCCCCGGTGTTCTTTCGCAATTCGAGAAATTCCTCGATGTCCAGATGCCAGGTTTCCAGGTAGGCGCAGACGGCTCCCTTGCGTTTGCCACCCTGATTGACCGCAACGGCGGTGTCGTTGACGACCTTCAGGAAGGGCACCACACCCTGTGACTCGCCATTGGTTCCCTTGATGTGCGCGCCCAGTGCGCGCACCCGTGTCCAGTCGTTTCCCAGCCCGCCAGCGTATTTGGACAGCAGCGCGTTTTCCCTGATCAGTTCATAAATGCCGCCCAGATCGTCCGGCACCGTGCTCAGGTAGCAGCTGGAAAGCTGCGAGCGCAAGCTGCCACTGTTGAACAAGGTCGGCGTGCTCGACATGAAATCAAACGAGGACAGGACTTGGTAGAACTCGATCGCGCGCGCCTCGCGGTCGATCTCGTTGAGCGATAAACCCATCGCCACACGCATGAAAAAGGCCTGCGGCAACTCGATGCGCACCTTGTCGACATGCAGGAAATAGCGGTCGTACAGGGTTTGCAGGCCCAGATAGTCAAAACGCAGATCGCGTCCGGCGTCCAGAGCAGTCGCCAGTCTCAGCAGATCAAACTGGAGCAGCCTTGGGTCCAGCAGTTCGCTGTCCACGCCCTTCTTGATGAACCCTGGAAAGTAGTCGAGATAGGCCTGTGCCATCTCGCCCTGGACAACATCCTTTGCCAACACTTCCCTGGCGATGGTATGAAACAGCAGACGGGCCGCCACGTAGGTGTAATCAGGCTCCTTCTCGATCAGCGTTCGGGCGGCCAGCACCGATGCCTTGTGCACCTCCTGCATCGGCACACCGTCGTACAGGTTGCGCAGGGTTTCGGCCATGATCGGCGCGGCCTTGATATCCGCGCCCAAGCCGGCGCAGGCGGATTCGATCCGTCGGCGCAGGCGATCGAGGTCGAGAACAACGCGCTCGCCCTGGTCAATCGCATGCAGCAAGATCGCCTTGGGCAGTTCCTCGCTCACCTTTCTGGCGCGCTCCTGCGCCCGCTTTTCCCGATACAGCACGTAGGCGCGGGCGATCTCGTGATGTCCACCGCGCATCAGCCCGAGTTCAACCTGATCCTGCACATCCTCGATATGAAACGTGCCGCCGGCCGGACGCGAGCGCATCAGCGCACGAATCACGCCCTGCGTCAACTGTTCAACCAATTCGCGGATGCTCGCCGATGCCGCACCTTGCGTGCCATGAATCGCCAAAAAAGCCTTCATCATGGCCACCGCAATCTTGCGCGGCTCAAACGGCACGACCGCCCCGTTGCGACGGATGATCTGATAGCTGCTCAGCAAACCAAGCACCGGGGAGCCCGCTTCAACGTCAGGCTGCGGCGCGAAAACATCGGTCGGCGGGTTGTCGGTCATGGTCAGGTCGTTTTGCATCGAATGTCTACTCTGTAACTGTCGGGCATTTGAAATCGAGGGGTCACCGCAGCGGCATCATGCGCGCCACGCAATCAAGCCTTTGCAGGCGAGGAGGACACTATATATGGTGTCTGGAGGGATGACAAGCCGCTACCGGTAGTGTCCCCGGGCCCAGGTCGGATATATGGCCCTGGCCGTGAATCCGCCGCAAAGACCGGCTTATGGCGCTCCGGCCGAGGGGGGAAACGGGACCGCAAACCCCAGGTTCTGCCGCAGCCGCAGCCAGTCAAAGCCCGCTCCCGGGTCGTCTTTTCGATCGGGGGCAATGTGCTCGTGACCCACGATGTCGGTCACGCCATGGCGCTGGGAAATGGCTGCGCACAAGGCCGCCAGCGTTTCATACTGGCAGCTTTCAAAAAGTCCGCCGGCGACGCCCTCGAGCTCTATGCCGATCGAATAATCATTGCAGTTGCCGCGTCCACGGTAGCTCGACACACCGGCATGCCAGGCGCGATCATCGGCGCTGACAAACTGCAGCAGTTCGCCATGCCGGCGGATATAGAAATGCGATGAGACCTGCAGACCCTCGATGCTCCTGAAATAGGGATGCTGCGCCCAATCGAGCTGATTGCAGAAGAAGCGTTCCACAGCATCACCGCCAAATTCGCCCGGGGGCAGACTGATGCAATGCAGAACGATCAGGTCGACCCGGGCCGGCGGCGGTCGGGGTCCGAAATTTGGCGAGACCCGCCGGCCTGCATGTCGGTACCACCCATCGCGCCACAGCGCCGCCCCGGTCGCAGCATTAGAGCGCTTCATCACTGCCATCGCCCGTGTTGGGCGTGTCGATGCGCAACCTGGCAATCCGATAGCGCATCTGGCGCAGGCTCAGCCCGAGGCGAGCGGCCGCCGAGGTGCGGTTGAAACCGGTCTCGCGCAAGGTCTTGATCAGTATTGCGCGCTCGGTCTGGTCCAGAAAGCCTTGCAGGTCACTCGGCAGCGGGTCCTGAAAATCATCCTGCGGCGCCGCGCTCGCAATCGCCGGCTCCTGGCCCAGCGGCTGTGGCGTCGAGGGCTCAAACTGAAGCTCATCTTCCTCGCTCAGCGTAACCGCCCGGTGCAACAGATTCTCGAGTTCACGCACATTGCCATGCAGCGGATCGAGCGCCAGTTGATCAAGCACCGCCGCCGGCAGGTTTGGGACCGCGATGCCGGAGTCGGCAGCAATCCGGCGCAGCAACGCGGCGCACAGGGCCGGCAAGTCCTCGCGCCGCTCGCGCAGCGGCGGAATGACGATCTGAATCACATTCAGGCGGTAGTAGAGGTCCTGCCGAAAGCGGCCGGCCTGCACCTCCGCCGCCAGATCCCTGTGCGTGGCGCTGATGATCCGCACGTCCACCGGCTCTTCCTGCGGCGAACCGATCGGGCGAATGCAGCGCTCCTGGATCGCACGCAACAGTTTCGACTGCATGGCAAGTGGCAAGTCGCCGATTTCATCGAGAAAAAGAGTGCCGCCGCGGGCCGCCTGGAAGAAACCCTCCCGGTCCTGGTTGGAACCTGTATAGGCCCCTTTCTTGGCGCCAAAAAACTCGGTCTCAAGCAGGTTCTCGGGTATCGCGCTGCAATTCACCGCAATCCACGGGCCTGCCGTGCGGTGACTGTTGGCATGGATCGCGCTGGCCACCATTTCCTTGCCGGTGCCCGACTCGCCGGTCACCATGATCGGGGCCATGCTGCGCGCCACCTTGACAATCCGTTCCTTCACCAGCCGCATGCTCGCCGACTCGCCGACCAGCCGCGCCAAGGCCGCTTCACCGGCCCCGCCGGGCGGCGGGATGGTGCGGGCGACCGCATTGGCACCCACCTTGGCGTCCTGCACCGCGGAGGCAATGACGCCTCGGAATTGCTTGAGGTCGACCGGCTTGGTCAAATAGTCAAAAGCACCGGCCTTGAGCGACTCGACCGCGTTTTCGGCCGAGCCATAGGCGGTGATGACAACGCAGCGCTCGCGGCGCTGCTGCGTCCTGAGGTGGCGTATCAGTTCCACCCCCAGACCGTCGGGCAGGCGCATGTCGGTGATGACCACGTCAAAACGGCTTTCACTCAAATGCTCAAACGCTTGCGCCAGATTCTCGGCAACCGATACCGAGAAGCCGTCGCGAACCAGTGTCAGCTCGTACAGGATTCTCAAGTCCGGTTCGTCGTCGACGACCAGAATTCTGGCATTGCTCAGCTTTGTGTTTGAAGTCATGCTGCTACCGCTACCGTGTCATTCTCCGTTGATTTCCGATCTGAGCCGCGTGTCGAAGGTTACCCTGAATTCGTTTCCTTCAGCCGGCACGCCATCGATCTTGCGCGATGTCCTGAAATAGGCGATCGCGGCACCATGCTGTTCGCACAGTTCGCGGCAAATAAAGAGGCCCAGCCCGCTGGAGCGCGCCTCGGATGAAAAAAAGGGCTCGAACAAATGCCGCTCAACCGATTGCTCCAGCGGCTCGCCAGCACTCCAGACGCGAAGAACGCCGTGCCGGGACTCCGATTGGCCGACACAGACCTCGACCGCGCCGTCGCGACCTCCCGAGTAGCGGCGCGCGTTGTCGAGCAGGTTCACCAGAATCCGGCGCAGATGCTCGGACTCGAACCTGACCTTGACGCCCCGTGCCGAATGATCGAAGCGCAGCAATTTTTCGCTGCCAGCCTGCTGCTGCCAGTCATGGCAGATTCTGGCGACGGCGCCATTGAGCTCCACCACGCTCGAAACAATCGCGTTATCGCGCCACTGGACCCTGGAAACGTCAAGCACGTCTTCCACAATCTTCTCCAGGCGCGCGGCATTTTGACTGACCATCGTTGTGAGCTGCCTTTGCCTCGGATCGGAGATATCTTCATCGAGCAGCGCATTGGCCTGCACGATCGCGGCCAGCGGATTGCGGATCTCATGGGCTACCGCAGCCGACAAGCGTCCCATGCTGGCCAGCTTCTCGGTTCGCATGCGCGCTTCGATCTGGCGCTGATCCTGCAGAAACATCACGCACAAACTCGGGTCGCCTTCACCGGGTGTGGTGGTCAACTGGGTGCGCACGCGCACGCGCCGGGGACCCTGACCGGGATGATGAATGCTGACATCTGCCTGCTTGCCACCGTTGTCGGAAAAGCTGAGCTGCGCCAGGTCGGCCAGCCCCTGCCATCCGGCCAAGGACGCAAGATTGAAGGAGCTGACGGCAAGCGAGCTTTCGGTGCCCAGCATCCGGCGCGCCGCCGGATTGGCGGCCCGCACCGTGCAATCCTGGTCCACGATCAGGACTCCATCGGCCAGGGTCTCGATCACGAGTTCGTTGACCTTTCGCTGCAAGCGCACGGCCGCCTGGTTGCGCTGCGCCGTCAGCTCCACATTGGCCAGTCGACTCAATATCTGGCTGGCCAAGAACGCGATGACAAAACCGCCCGCGCCGCTCAGGGCTGCCTGCAGGAAATAGGTGGCCGCATCGGCCGGCGTCTGCGTCGACATCCAGGCCGCGTAGGCCAGTAGCATCAAGGTCACACCCGCTGCGCCGGCCATCGACAGCAGCAGCGACCCCAGCACCGACGTCATCAGGATCGGCAAGGCAAACAGGGGTGCATAGTTGATGCTGCTGCCCTGCACCAGCTGCAGCGCCGCGATCACCACGATGTCAACGCCGCTGATCGCGATCCACTGGGTATCGAATGTGCCGCGGACGGGCCGCGCACCAGCCTTCACCCTGACCGTCAACGCGATTGCGAAATAGCCGGCGCAGAGCAGCGTCAGCTTGATGTCCTTGCTGCTGCCGAGCTCATAGATGACGCCCTGCAGCGCCAGCAGCACTAGCCCCAACATGACGCGCGCCGTCATGAAGCCGCGCCACAACCTTTCAAACTCCCCGGCCTCACCGAGCGCTTCGGGATCGGGTTCCGGCAATGCCGCGTTGAACCACGTCTTTGCTTCGGGTCGCAAACGCATTCACAGCTCCGCGCGCTGGCGGTGTTCAGGGCAGCAATAGTGACCTTTTTTACCCGGCATGGCATCGGCCTTCGAGACATGCACGGCGCACAGCGCACAGCTCACCATCTCCAGAGGCTCCTGCGTGGAGGGCTTTTGTCGCCTCGCTTCGGTTTCGGCAGACCGGTTGAAACGCCAGAGCCAGACGCCGACCAGCACCACAACCAGCACCAGCACCACCTTCATGGCGTCCGCCCGAGAACGATCTCCATCACGAAACGCGAACCGACATAGGCCAGCAACAGCAGCGCCGAACCTATGTACAGGACCCTGACCGCCCGCCGGCCGCGCCAGCCAAATCGGGCGCGCCCCATCAACAACACGGCAAAAGTGAGCCAGGACAGCACAGAAAATGCCGTCTTGTGGTCAAGCCTCAACCTGACGCTCGAGCCGTACAGCTGATTGCCGAACAGCACGCCCACCAGCAGCGTCGCGGTCAGCAGCAGAAAGCCCGCCGCCACAAACCTGAAGGTCAGACGCTCCATGGTCAGAAGCGGCATGCCGCTGTGGGGATCGGCGGCCAGGCGAAAGCGCTCCTCAGCCCGCGTCATGAACCACGCGTGCACCACGGCGGCGCCAAACAGGCCATAGGACGCGATGCCCAGCGCCCAGTGCAGGGGCAACCATACCGATGCGGTCGGGTGCAGCGGATTGCCCGGGAAGAAAAGCGCCAGCAGCACCGCGATCGCGCCCAGCGCCGACAAGGTCCAGCGCGTCTGCAGCAGCGGATAAACATGACTCTCGACGGCATACACGGCGGCGATCAACCAGGCGGTAACCGAAAGAGCCGGCGCAAAGCCGAAGCGCGGCTCCTGGCCGAAAAGACCGAAGGCCAGCAAAGCGCCGTGCAACAGCCAGGCCAGCCAGACCGCGGGTTTCGCCCAGCGCGCGCCGATGCGGGCGGCGCCCATCGCTGAAACCGAATAGGCCACCGCAGTGGCAACCGCCAAAGTCAAGGCGAGCGGGGAAGCACTGGCTAAAATCATGACCACAGTTTAGCGTTTTGCATTTCGCCAGTTCCAATTGGCATCCAACCAAGGTTCCGTTGACCGGAATACCCCCTATGGCCTCCGCCCTCAGTGACAAACTCTCCCGCCTGGTCAAGGAAATTCGCGGTCAGGCGCGCATTACCGAGAGCAATATTACCGACATGCTGCGCGAAGTGCGCATGGCGCTTCTGGAGGCGGACGTTGCCCTGCCGGTGGTGCGCGACTTCATCGCCCGCGTCAAGGAAAAGGCGCTGGGCCAGGATGTGCTGGGATCGCTCTCGCCCGGACAGGCGCTGGTCGGCATTGTCAGCAAGGAACTGGCAGCGACCATGGGCGAGGGCGTGGCCGACATCAATCTGGCGACGCAACCGCCAGCGGTGATCCTGATGGCTGGCTTGCAGGGCGCGGGCAAGACCACCACCACCGCCAAGCTGGCCAAGTATCTGATCGAAAAGCGCCGCAAGAAGGTCCTGACCGTGTCAGGCGACGTCTACCGCCCGGCAGCGATCGAACAACTGAAAATGGTGACGGCACAGGCTGGCGCCGAGTGGTTTCCCAGTTCGCCTGAGCAAAAGCCGGTGGCCATTGCGCTGGCAGCGCTCGATTACGCGCGCAAGCACTTCTTTGACGTTCTGCTGGTCGACACTGCGGGCCGGTTGGCCATCGACGAGACGCTGATGCTCGAAATCCGTGATCTGCACAGCGTGCTCAAGCCGGTGGAAACGCTGTTTGTGGTCGATGCGATGCAAGGCCAGGATGCGATCAATACCGCCAGGGCGTTCAAGGAATCATTGCCGCTGACCGGCATCGTCCTGACCAAGCTCGACGGCGACTCCCGCGGTGGCGCGGCCTTGTCGGTGCGCCAGATAACCGGCGCTCCAATCAAGTTTGCGGGTACCAGCGAGAAGATAGACGGACTGGAAGTCTTTGACGCCGAGCGTCATGCCGGGCGCATCCTGGGCATGGGCGACATCCTGGCGCTGGTCGAGCAGGTGACGTCCGGCGTGGACATCGCAGCGGCACAGAAACTCGCCGCCAAGGTCAAGAGTGGTGTCGGTTTTGACCTGAATGATTTTCTGGCCCAGATCCAGCAAATGAAGCAGATGGGCGGCCTGTCCAGCCTGATGGACAAGTTGCCGGCGGCGATGGCCGCCAAGGCCGGTCAGCTCGACATGGGTCGGGCGGAAAAAGACATCCAGCGCAAGCAGGGCATCATCCACAGCATGACGCCGCTGGAGCGCCGCAAGCCCGAAATCATCAAAGCCACGCGCAAGCGCCGCATCGCCGCAGGCGCCGGCGTGCAGGTGCAGGAAGTCAACCGCATGCTGAAGGAATTCGAGCAGATGCAGGACATGATGAAGAAGATGAAGGGCTCGGGCATGATGAAGATGATGAAGCGCATGGGCGGCATGAAGGGCATGCCGCGAATGCCCTTTTGAAATCTTGCGGGACAGACCAAGGCTACAGGAGCGCAGCGAGTGAGCTTGCTCTGTCCCCAACTGATATCGGGATGTTGGATGCCCGCCTTGCGGGATAGCCCAGGCTAGCGCGGCGAAGGCACTTCCCCACGCAATGTAAAAGAGCGCGTGGCCGTAATTCTTACATCGACCAGTTGCCCAATCAGCGCCGCTGACCCGACGAAATTGACGACACGATTGCACTCGGTGCGTCCCATCAGCTCGGTTTCGTCGCGCTTGGAGTGGCCCTCCACCAGGATCCGCTGCAGCGTGCCCAGGCGGCTTTCGCTGATGCGCCTGATGCTGTCGTTGATCACCCCCTGCAGGTGCTGCAGGCGCCGCAGCTTGACCGCATGCGGCGTGTCGTCGGCCAGATTCGCCGCCGGCGTGCCGGGCCGCGGGCTGAAGATGAAACTGAATGAATTGTCAAAGCCGACATCGTCGATCAGCTTCATCAAGCGCTTGAAATCGTCTTCTGTCTCGCCCGGAAAACCGACAATGAAGTCGCTGCTGAGCGCCATGTCGGGTCGGATGGCGCGCAGCTTTCGCACCGTCGACTTGTATTCCATCGCGCTGTAGCCGCGCTTCATCGCCATCAGGATCCGGTCCGAGCCGTGTTGGACCGGCAGATGCAGGTGACTTACCAGCTTGGGGATCCTGCCGTAGGCGGCAATCAGCGCCGGCGTGAATTCGTTCGGGTGGCTGGTCAGGTAGCGGATTCGCTCGATGCCGGGGATCTCGGCCACATATTCCAGCAAGGTGGCAAAGTCGGCCGCCTCGCCCGCTTGCGCCATCGCGGCCCGGTAGGCGTTCACGTTCTGCCCCAGCAGGGTGATTTCTTTCACACCCTGGTCGGCCAGTCCGGCCACTTCGACCAGCACATCCTCGAACGGCCTGGAGACCTCTTCGCCCCGCGTATAGGGCACCACGCAGTAGCTGCAGTACTTGGAACAGCCCTCCATGATGCTGACAAAGGCGCTGGCGCCCTCGACACGGGCCGGCGGCAGATGGTCGAACTTCTCGATTTCAGGAAAACTGATGTCGACCTGGGAGCGGTTTTGCAGCTCGCGCGCCGCCAGCATCTGCGGCAGGCGGTGCAGCGTCTGCGGACCAAACACCAGATCGACGTAGGGCGCGCGCTCAATGATGGCCGACCCCTCCTGACTCGCCACGCAGCCGCCCACGCCGATCAGCACGCCCTTCTTCTTCAGCCGCTTGACGCGTCCCAGGTCGGAGAACACCTTCTCTTGCGCCTTTTCCCGCACCGAACAGGTGTTGAACAGGATCAGGTCGGCCTCCTCGACATTGTCGGTCGGCTCGAATCCCTGCGCCGCATGGAGCACATCCGCCATCTTGGCCGAGTCGTACTCGTTCATCTGGCAGCCAAAGGTCTTAATGAATACTTTTTTGCTCATCGGTCAAAGGCCGTTGTCAGGCCGGCAGCGCAGTCAAATCGACGCCGGGTTCGTCGTGGAAGCCATGGACACAGGTCCGCAGCACGAGCCGGATCGCGTCGATGTCTTCCTCGGCCGCGGCCTGCTGCAATTGCTGCAGATGAATCGCAAGGTCTGGCCATGCGATGAATTCCTCATGCGCCTTCATGATGCGCGGATGTTCGGTCGCTGTCGGGTTGTCGCCAATCAGCAGTTCCTCATAGAGTTTTTCGCCGGGCCGCAGCCCGACGAAAGAAAATTCGATATCGCCATCGGGCTGCTGCGCGTCACGCACCTGCAAGCCGGACAGGCCGACCAGGCGACGCGCAAGATCGATGATCTTCACCGGCTCGCCCATTTCAAGCACAAAGACCTCGCCCCCGGCGGCCATCGCGGCGGCCTGCAGTACCAGCTGCGCGGCCTCCGGAATGGTCATGAAATAGCGTGTGACCTCGGGATGCGTGATGGTCAGCGGTCCGCCATGCGCCAGCTGCTCGCGAAACATCGGCACCACGCTGCCGCTGGACCCCAGCACATTGCCGAACCGGACCATGCTGAAGCAGGTTTGATGCTGGCCGTTTTGGCTCGCCAATGCCTGCAGCACCAGTTCCGCCATGCGCTTGCTGGCGCCCATCAGGTTGGTCGGCCGGACCGCCTTGTCGGTCGACACCAGCACAAAACTGGCGACGCGGGCGTCCTGCGCCGCCTGCGCCATGTTGAGGGTGCCAAACACATTGTTCAGGATGCCTTCGGACGGATTGCATTCGACCATCGGCACATGTTTGTAGGCGGCTGCGTGGTAAACCGTGTCGGGCTGATAGTTGGCGCAAATCCAGTCCAGGCGGCGCCGGTTCGCCACGCTGGCCAGCAGCGGCACCAGTTCGATATCGGAGGCCTGCACCCGGCACCAGGCCTGGAGCTCGCGATGCAGGGAGTACAGGCCGAACTCGCTGTGATCCAGCAGCAGCAGCCGGCGCGGACGCTCCTGCAGGATCTGGCGACACAGCTCGCTGCCAATGCTGCCCCCGGCGCCGGTCACCAGAACGGTCTGGTTGAACAGACTGCCGGCCAGCAGCTCGGCCTGCGGCGTGACCGCGGCGCGCCCCAGCAGGTCCTCGACATCGAGTTCACGGAAGTCCTTCACCGTGACGCGCCCGCTGGCCAGATCGGTCAGCCCGGGCAAGGTCCGGGTATGGACCGGCAACGCGCGCAGGCTCTGAATGATCTTGTTGCGCCGGTCGCGGCTGGCGCTCGGTATCGCCAGCAGGATGTCGGTGATGTCGAGCTTGCTGACAAGGGCGGAAACCACGGTCGCTGAAAACACCGGAACGCCATTGATGGTCTGGCCGATCTTGGCCGGGTCTTCATCGACGAATCCGAGCAATTTGAAATGCCCGGTCACAGCCAGCGCCGAAGACGTCTGCACACCGGCCGCGCCGGCGCCGAATATCAGCATGCGGCCCTGCTTGTGGTGTTTGCCGATGCCGATGCCGGCGAGCCAGAAGCGCGCCAGCACCCGGCTGCTGCCGACCAGCATGAAGAAGATGATAGGCTGCAAGACCCCCAGGGTCAGCGGAAACACCGGCCACTTCTGCCAATACAGTATCAGGATTCGCAGCAGCGCATAGAGCGCAATCGCCTGTCCGGTTGCCAGCAGCGCGTCCATTCCGGTGTAGCGGAAGATCGCGCGGTAAAGACCGAAGCGAACGAATATCGGAACCGCCAGCGCTGGACCGAGCAGATAGATCCACCACTGGTCGCCTTCTGGCCAGTGCAGTGTCTCATAGCGCAGCGAATAGGCAACCCATGTGGCCAGCAGCGCCATCAGCACATCGACCAGCATGACGAACAGGCGCTTGACGGGGCGCGGCCAATCCAGCACCTTGTTCGGCATTTGCATCACCGCTTTTCTTCGGGCGCCGCAGTGTGCTTGATGAACAGCCTGGCCGCCATGATGCCCAACTCGTAGAGCAGCACCATCGGAATCAGCAGCGCAATCATCGAGACCGGATCGGGTGGCGTCACCAGACCCGCCACCGCCGCCGCACCCACCACAAAGTAGGTGCGGAAGGCCTTCAGTTGCACGATCGTCACGATGCCCATGCGAGCCAGGATCACGACCGCGATCGGCACCTCGAAAGCCACGCCAAAAGCGATGAACATGGTGACGACGAAATCAAGATAGGCTTCGATGTCCGGGCTGACCGCCACCGACATCGGCGCCATTTTCTGGATCGCCGGGAAAGCCTGTCCAAAGACGAAGAAGTAGCAGAACGCCGCCCCCGTGTAGAACAGGATGGTGCTGGCCGCAACCAGCGGCAGCACCAGCTTCTTCTCGTGCTTGTACAGGCCGGGCGCCACAAAAGCCCAGATCTGATAAAGAATCCAGGGCAGCGACAGTGCGACCGCCGCCATGACCGAGACCTTGATCGGCACCAGAAACGGCGACACGACACCGACCGCAATCATCCGCGAGCCTTCCGGCAAGGCTTTCACCAGCGGCATCGCCAGCAGGTCGTACAGCCTGGAAGGGCCAGGGTAGAACAGCAGGACCGCCAGCACAGCCGCTATTCCGTACAGCGCATGCAGCAGCCGGTCGCGCAGCTCAATCAGATGCTGCACAAAGGGCTGTTCGGTGCCGGCGAGCTCGTCGTCTTTTTTGGTCGGATCTGTCATCAGCTCAATCTGGTGGGGCGAAACCGGGCCACCCGCGCTGCCCCCGACAATGCGTTGCTGCGCACACCGCTGCGGACCTTGTACCAGCGCGGCGTCGCGCTCTGCTTGACGCGCCACTTCTTCCCGGGATGTTTGTATTCGGGGAAATCGGGTTTCGGTTCATTGCCGAGCGCGCCGGTTGCCGGTTCGGTGCTGTCGGACCAGCTCTTCTCGAAATCGGCGGCGCTGGTCTGAATCGAACTCTCTACATCACGCGCCGCATTTTCAACCGTGTCCTTCATCTTTTTGAGTTCGTCAAGCTCCATCGAGCGATTGACCTCGTCCTTGACATCCGCCACGTAGCGCCTCGCTCGGCCCAGCAGGGTCCCTGCGGTCTTGGCCAGACCGGGCAGTTTTTCAGGGCCGATGACCAGAAGTGCGATGGCGCCGATGATGGCCAGCTTGGTGACCCCGATATCAATCACGTAGGGTGCCGATCAACTTTTGGTCTTGACCTCGACGTCGATAGTTTCCTTGACCGGCGTCGCGCTCGCGGCAACCTGTTGCACCGGGGCACTTGCGGGCGGCGTTTCGGTGGTCTTTTCGGTGCCGTCGCGCATACCGTCCTTGAAGCCCTTGACCGCGCCACCAAGGTCGGACCCGATGTTGCGCAGCTTCTTGGTGCCAAAAATCACCACGATGATGACCAGAAAAATAATCAGGTGTGTTGTCGAAAGTCCCATCAGCGTCTCCTAAAGAATTGAACCGATTTTAGTCGGCGAACTGTCTGGCTGGAAATCAGCCCCTGAGCCAGGGCCGCGGGCCGCCCATGACATGGATGTGCAGATGCTGCACCTCCTGCCGGCCTTCCGCTCCGGTATTGCACAAGATCCTGAAACCGCCCTGCGGGTAGGGATTGCAGCCCTGCTGCAATGCCAGTTGCGGCGCCAGCACCAGCATGCGCCCGAGCAGCGCAGCGTGCTCGGCCCCGACCTGCGCCATCGACGCAATGTGGGACTTCGGAATCATCAGGAAATGCACCGGCGCCCACGGATGGATGTCGTGAAAGGCAAAAATCTCCTGATCCTGATAGACCAGCCGGGACCCGATCGTGCCGGCGGCGATCTTGCAGAACAGGCAGTCGGGGTCATGCTGGACGGTCTGCCCGATCATGGCGCGAACTCCATCGCAAGCCCCTTGTTCATGCGCACAAAGCCGCTGATGATGCGGTACAGAAACCAGAGCGAAATCAGGCACCAGGCAATCCAGCCCGGGAAGATAAAAAGCAGCCACAAGGGGACCGTGACCAGGTACAGCAGCGCGGCGATCAGCACGGTCCGGATGCGCCAGCGAAAATGCGAGGCATGCCAAGTGCCCTCGGCATCGGCGCGCTTGACCATGTCGAGGATCAGCGCGACCAGCAGCAACACCGGGCCGAACTGACCGCCCGGGATCAGCGCGCCGACGGCGACGATCAAATGCAGGATGTAGCTGATCGTTCCGATGGTGTTGAGCGACTCGAGATTCTGCAGCGTGCGCTGGTCAGGGCCGGCCATCGGGGGGTTGGATCCGTCCTGCGTCATGCGCCCTCTCCTTCGCGCGCCATCAGCTTGCGCAAGGCCTTTTCCTCGATGCCGCTGGTGCCGGCCCTGCGCTCCAGTTCTGCCACCACGTCAGCCGGGCTCCGCCCGTAATGAGCGAGCGCGATCATGCAGTGAAACCAGAGGTCGGCCACCTCGTTGACCAGCTTGCCGCGGTCGCCCCCGACGTCGGCGTCCTTGGCGGCCATCACGACCTCGGTCGCCTCTTCGCCGATCTTTTTCAGGAATGCGTCCGGCCCCTTGTGCAGCAGACGGGCGACATAACTGGACGCCGGGTCGCCGCCGTTCTTTGGCAGGCGCGTCTCGATCACCCGGGCCAGCGCGGCAAGGGAATCGGCAACTGAAACATGGTTGGAAGGCATAGGCGCTTATCTGTAGATCGTATGCGGGTCTTTCAAGACCGGCTCGGTGGCTTTCCACACCCCATTTTCCAGCATGCTGAAGAAACAGCTGTGACGCCCGGTGTGGCAGGCAATTCCGGGCTCATGCCCGGTTTGTGTGACCTTGAGCAGGATCACGTCCTGGTCGCAGTCGAGCCTGATCTCATGCACGGACTGCACGTGCCCCGACTCTTCGCCCTTGAACCAGAGCTTGTTGCGCGAACGACTGAAATAGACCGCGCGCCCAAGTTCGGCGGTCTTTTGCAGCGCCTCGCGGTTCATCCAGGCCAGCATCAGCACGTCGCCGCTCGCGGCTTCCTGCGCAATCGCCGGCACCAGGCCCTGCGCGTCCCAATGGATCGCCTCCAGCCAGCTCATCGGGTCAGTCGCACGGGAATGCCGCGTTCGGCCATGCGCGCCTTGGCCTGGGCGACCGTGAATTCGCCGTAATGAAAGATGCTGGCCGCCAGCACCGCGTCGGCGCCGCCGAGCTGGATGCCATCGGCCAGGTGATCGAGCGTGCCGACACCCCCCGATGCGATCACGGGCACGCTGACCGCGTCGCTGACCGCGCGCGTCAGCGCCAGGTCGAAGCCGGAACGCGTGCCATCGCGGTCCATGCTGGTCAGAAGTATTTCACCGGCGCCGCAGCGCACCATCTCGGTCGCCCAGGCAACCGCATCAAAGCCGGTGTTCTTGCGCCCGCCGTGGCTGTAGACATCCCATCCGGAGCCCATTTCGACGCCCTGTGCATCGAGGCGCGCGGCATCGGCGACCGAGCGGCGCTTGGCGTCAATGGCCACCACGATGCACTGCGCGCCGTATTTGGCTGACGCATCGACAATCACCTGCGGATTGGCCAGTGCGGCTGAGTTGAAGCTGGTCTTGTCGGCGCCGGCATTGAGCAGCCGGCGCACATCGTCCACCGTGCGCACACCGCCGCCGACGGTCAGCGGTATGAATACCTGGGAGGCCACGGCCTCGATGATGTGCAGAATCAGGTCGCGACCGTCGCTGGTGGCGGTGATATCCAGAAAGGTGAGTTCGTCGGCACCCTGCTCGTTGTAGCGCGCGGCAATCTCGACCGGGTCGCCGGCGTCACGCAGCTGGACGAAATTCACCCCTTTGACGACACGGCCACCGGTCACGTCCAGGCAGGGGATGATGCGTTTGGCTAGCACCTCGACAATCCCGCAGCACGGGATCGGCGATCTTTCGCCGCACCGCCGCATGAAAAATCAGCCCCCCCGGGAGGCGGCGCAGTGCGCGAAGCGACAGGCGCGGGGGTCGTGTTGCTAGCCATTGAGCTCGTCCGCCCGCCTTTGCGCTGCGGCAAAGTCGAGATCGCCGGAATAAATCGCCCGCCCGCAAATCACGCCTTCGATGCCCTCCTGCTCGACCTCGCACAGCGCTTCGATATCGGTCATGCTGGACAGGCCGCCGGAGGCGATCACCGGGATCGTCAGCGCCTGCGCGAGCCGCACAGTCGCTTCGACATTGATGCCGCTGAGCATCCCGTCTCGCCCGATGTCGGTATAGATGATCGACTCGACGCCGAAATCCTCGAATTTCTTGCCCAGATCGATAACATCGTGGCGCGTCAGCTTGCTCCAGCCGTCCGTGGCCACTTTGCCATCGCGAGCGTCCAGGCCGACAATGATGTGGCCGCCAAACGCAGTGCAGGCGTCCTGCAGAAAGCCGGGGTTGCGGATCGCCGCGGTGCCGATGATGACGTAGCGCAAACCCGCATCCAGGTAGCGTTCTATGGTGTCGAGGTCGCGGATGCCGCCCCCGAGCTGCACATCCACAGCGCTGCCGACTTCCCTCAAAATCTTGCGAATCGCCTTCTCGTTGATCGGATGGCCGGCGAAAGCGCCATTCAGATCAACCAGATGCAGACGGCGCGCGCCCTGCACCGTCCATTTCCTGGCCACCGCGAGCGGATCCTCGTCAAAGGTGGTGGACTGGTCCATCTTGCCTTGTTTGAGACGGACGCAGTGGCCGTCCTTGAGGTCAATTGCGGGAATTAAAAGCATGATGCTTCAGGGTTTGAGAGGAAAGCGGGCAGTGTCAGACTCAGGGCGAGCGGGGATCTCAGGGCTTCCAGTGAAGGAAGTTCCGGTAAAGGGACAAACCGTGATCGGCACTTTTTTCAGGATGGAATTGTGTAGCGAAAATATTATCGCGCGCAATGGCAGAACTGAACCGGGTGCCGTAGTCAGTCTCACCCACGCTGTGGCGCGCATCAGACGGTTGGGCGTAAAAACTGTGGACAAAATAGAAATAGCTGCCATCCGGCACATCACCCCAGACCGGATGCGCCGCGCCGCCATGGTTGTTCCGATAGACCTGATTCCATCCCATCTGCGGCACCTTGTAACGGCTGCCATCGGCCTGGCGCTGGCCGATCAGGTCAAACTTGAGCACTTCGCCGGGAATCAGGCCCAGGCCTGCGGTGTCGCCCTCGGCGCTGTGGTCGAGCAGCATTTGCATGCCGATGCAGACGCCGAACAGCGGCTTGCCGGCGGCGGCCTCGAGCACCGATGCCAGCAAGCCCGATTCCCGCAATTCACGCATGCAGTCCGGCATCGCGCCCTGCCCCGGCAGCACCACGCGCTCGCAGGCGCGGACCTGGTCCGGATCGGCTGTAATCAGCACCTGAAAGCCGCTCCCGGCAGCCGCGGCCTGCAGCGCCTGCGATACCGAGCGCAGGTTGCCCATGCCGTAATCGACCACGGCAACGGTCTTCGGGCTGGCGCCGTGCAACACTGCAGTCATGCTTTGTTCCGCACAATCAGCGCCGGCTAAAGCGTGCCCTTGGTCGATGGAATGGCGTCAGCGCAGCGGCTGTCGGTTTCCAGCGCCGAGCGCAGCGCGCGGGCGAAGGCTTTGAAGACGGTCTCGGCCTGATGGTGGGCGTTTTCGCCCCGCAGGTTGTCGATGTGCAGGGTCACAAAGGCATGATTGACAAAGGCCTGAAAGAATTCAAACGCCAGTTGCGAGTCGAAGGCGCCTATCATGCCGCTTTTGAACGGCACGTGCATGACCAGGCCGGGACGACCGGAAAAATCGATCACCACCCGCGACAGCGCCTCGTCCAGCGGCACATAGGCGTGACCATAGCGGCGGATGCCCTTGCGGTCGCCGACCGCCCGGTGCACGGCCTGGCCGAAGGCGATGCCGACATCCTCGACCGTGTGGTGGCCATCGACATGCAGATCGCCATCCGCATGGACTTCCAGATCGATCAGCGCATGGCGCGCGATCTGGTCCAGCATGTGGTCAAAAAAACCAATGCCGGTCTGCAGCCTGGACTGGCCGCTGCCATCAAGATCGATCTTGACCGTGATTTTGGTCTCGGCCGTGTTGCGGGAGACTTCAGCAGTGCGATTCATGTTTACAGTGATTCCTTCAGGGCCGCCAGCATCTGCGCGTTTTCATCGTCGGTCCCGACCGTCAGGCGCAGGCAGTTGTGCAGCAATGGATGCATTCTAGAAACGTTCTTGACCAGAATATGGCGCGATTTCAGGCCGTCAAATGTTTTTTGCGCATCCGGCACGCGCAGCAGGATCATGTTCGCCTCGCTCTTGAAGACCCTGGCGCCGGGCAATGCCGACATCGATTGCAGCAGCAGGTCTCGTTGTTCGCGCAAGGCGCGGGCCTGGGCCGCAAAGACCTCCTTGTGCTCGAGCGCAAACAGCGCGCACTCGCAGTTCACGACACTGATGTTGTAGGGAGGCCGAACCTTGTCGATCTCGGCGATCAAGGCTTTCGGACCCATCAGGTAGCCCAGGCGCACGCCGGCGAGGCCAAATTTGGACAGCGTGCGCATCAGCAGCACATGACTGTGGCGGGTGAGCCGGTCGATGTAGCTGCGGCTGGAGAACGGCTGGTAGGCTTCGTCCAGCACGACCAGGCCGCCCTGCTCACCGACCGCATCGATGATGCTCTCGATCACCGCGTCGTCCCACAGGTTGGCGGTCGGGTTGTTGGGATACGCCAGATAGGTGATCGCCGGCCGGTGCTCGGCGACGGCGGTCAGCATCGCGGCCTGGTCAAGCTCGAACTCGGCGCTCAATGGCACGCCATGAAACGCCAAGCCCTGCAACTGCGCGCTGATCGCGTACATCACGAACCCTGGCAGCGGCGCCAGAATGCCAGCCCCCGGCAGGTCGCAAGCCATCGCCAGCAGGCTGATCAGCTCGTCCGAGCCGTTTCCCAGCATGATGTCGAAGCCGTCCGGCATGCCGGCATAAGCGGCCAGCGCCTGGCGCAACAGGTCGATGCGGCCGGCGGGATAGCGGTTCAGCGCCAGCGCGCCCAGCCGCTGCCCCAGTTGCCGCTGCAGGTCCGGCGGCAGGCGGTAGGGATTTTCCATCGCGTCGAGCTTGACCATTGCGGCCGAATCCTGGACCGCGTAGGCGTGCATGGACTGGATATCCTGGCGGATGCGTTGCAGGGTCTGGGCAGGGACAGCTTTCATTTGGACTCCCGCATCGGCGGCACCTCGGCCAGGCGCAACTCCGCCGCCCGCGCATGCGCCTGCAGGCCTTCGCCGTAAGCCAGTTCGGCGGCGATCAGGCCCAGGCTCTGGGCACCGGCCTGGCTGACCTGGATCAGGCTGGAACGCTTCTGGAAATCGTAGACGCCCAGCGGCGAGGAAAAGCGCGCGGTGCCGCTGGTCGGCAGCACGTGGTTCGGGCCGGCGCAGTAGTCGCCCAGCGACTCGCTGGTGTAGGCGCCCAGGAAGATGGCGCCGGCGTGCTTGAGCAGCGGCTCC
>JBMOJJ010000282.1:0-4974 GCA_049315845.1 Rhodoferax sp. | reverse complement strand
GCTTGATAGACAACCCCGGGCAAGCCCTGCAGATCAGCATCCTGCGTGTAAAGCAGGGCTTGATACGTTTGCGCGGTTTGCCAGATTATGGCATCGGCCAAGGCCAGTTTGCGGCCATGAGAGGCAACGGCCGCTTGAGCCAATTGTTCTGCGCTGAGATCCGCGCGCTGCAAACGGCGCATCACAGTGACGGTAGGGACTATGGCAAAGTCCTGCCCCAGCACCTTGAGTCTGCGAATCACCTCGAAAACCACCAAGGGTGGCAGCAGCAATTGCGTCTCGTCGGCCAGCGCGTCTTGAAAGAACGCCGCGTTGCTGCCATTGGCTATGTACTCCAGCCAGCCGCAAGAGTCCACTATGTTCATGCGCGCTCGCTACGTGGCACCCAAAACGGCTCCGGTGCGGGGTCGCAACCACCTGGCCAGGTGGGCCCCTCAGGGTCATTGGGAACATCGGTGTCTATGCCCGGACACAGGCCGCGCAGGGCCGTGATCGGTAACTCCGGCCGCAACACCACCATGGCACCCTCTACCCGAACTTCAACCCGCTGCCCAGCGCGGATGTTGAGTTGCTTGCGTACATCCTTCGGGATAACGATTTGAAATTTGGGCGAAACAGCTACGGTTGTCATACAAAACTCTTTCGTAAAACGAAATTAAATCGTAGCACATTAACCCCGCCGCCATGCAAGTCTTCCGTAGCGTCCACGTGCCGGCCATTCTTGCGGTACACCGTAAAGCCACTGTCCAGGGTCAGCACGGGACTTTGCGGATGCTTCTCACACAAGCGCACCTACTGTTCAGGCAAATTCGACGATGGCCTGATCCACCGTCAGCGAATCGCCCCGGCTCGCCAGCACCTTGGCCACCACGCCATCGGCGGCCGCAAACAGCACGTTCTCCATCTTCATCGCTTCAATCACCGCCACGCGCTCACCGGCCTGAACCTTCTGGCCGGGCTGCACCGCCACGTCCACCAGCAGGCCCGGCATGGGCGACAGCACATAGCGGCTCATGTCCGGCGGCGCCTTGTAGGGCATCAGTGCATGCAGTTCGGCGGCCCGCTTCGACAGCACCAGCACGTCGACCTGGGTACCGTTGTGCGAGACCCGGATCGCCAGCGGATTCTTTCCTGCCAGACTGCCGCGCTCGACCTGCGCGGTGAAGGGCTGCCCGTTGCAGGTGCCGCTGATCCGAATTTCGCCCAGCCGGTAGTTGCTGCACAGCTTGTAGCTTCGGGGTCCCACCGTGACAAGGCTGGAGCCGGTCTTGTCGTCAAAGCCGGTCACCGACACCGGAGTCGGCGTGGCAAGCCCTTTCTGTCCCAAGGCGACGACGACAAAGTCCGAGCCCACCGCCACTTCGTGGCCCTCCATCTGGCCGCTGATGGCGGTCGCGCGATTGCGGTACTTGCGGTTCACAAAGGCGGCCAGCGCCAGCAGCAGGTCGGCGTCGTCGTGCGGCACATCCTCGGCCCGAAAGCCGTGCGCGTAGTGCTCGGCAATAAAGCCGGTATTGAAATCGCCGGAGACAAACTTCGGATGCGCCAGCAAGGCCGCCTGGAACGGGATGCTGCTGCTGACGCCCCGGATCACGAAGCCATTGAGCGCTTCACGCATCTTGGCAATCGCGTCGAGGCGGTCCTTGCCGTGCACGATCAGCTTGCAGATCATCGAATCGTAGAACATCGGTATCTCGCCGCCCTCCTGCACGCCGGTATCGACGCGCACGCCCTGCCAGTGCTCGATATCGGAGGCAAACATGGTCTGGGCCGGAGGCTGGAAACGCACCAGCCGTCCGGTCGATGGCAGAAAGTTGCGGAACGGATCTTCGGCGTTGATACGGCATTCGATCGCCCAGCCCTCGCGCTTGACATCGGCCTGCGTCAAGGTCAGCTTCTCGCCGGCGGCGACCCGGATCATCAGCTCCACCAGATCCAGCCCGGTGATGCACTCGGTCACCGGGTGCTCCACCTGCAGCCGGGTGTTCATTTCGAGGAAGTAAAAACTCTGGTCCTTGCCGACCACAAACTCGACCGTGCCGGCGCTCTGGTATTTCACCGCCCTGGCCAGCGCGACGGCCTGCTCGCCCATCGCCTTGCGCGTCGCTTCGCTGATGAAGGACGACGGCGCTTCTTCGATCACCTTCTGGTGGCGCCTCTGAATCGAGCACTCGCGCTCGTTGAGGTAGACCACATTGCCAAAGCTGTCGCCGATCAGCTGGATCTCGATGTGGCGCGGCTCCTCCACATACTTCTCGACGAACACGCGGTCATCGCCAAAGCTGTTGCGCGCCTCGTTGCGGCAACTGGTGAAGCCCTCGAACGCCTCCTTGTCATTGAAGGCCACGCGCAGGCCCTTGCCGCCACCGCCGGCGCTGGCCTTGATCATGACCGGGTATCCAATGCCCCTGGCGATCTCGACCGCTGTCTGTGCGGTCTCGATCGCGCTGTTGACGCCGGGAATGCAGTTGACGCCGGCAGCCCCGGCGAGCTTCTTGGACTCGATCTTGTCGCCCATCGCGGCCATCGAGTAATGCTTGGGACCGATGAAGACGATGCCCTCCTCTTCGACCCGCTTGGCAAACGCCGCGTTCTCGCTCAGGAAACCATAGCCGGGATGGATCGCCTGGGCACCGGTCTGCTTGCAGGCGGCGATGATCTTGTCGGCCAGCAGATAACTCTCGCGGCTGGGAGGCGGACCGATGTTGACGGCCTCGTCGGCCAGCATGACGTGGCGCGCGTCCTTGTCGGCATCGGAGTACACCGCCACCGTTTCAATACCCATCTTGCGCGCGGTCTGGATGACGCGGCAGGCGATTTCGCCACGGTTTGCAATCAGTATTTTGGTAAACATGTTCTTTTCCTAAAGTGTCGGGGACAGAGCAGGCTCACTTCGTGTAGCTTTGGTCTGTCCCGCGAGATTTCATAATGGAATATTGCCGTGCTTGCGCCACGGGTTCTCGATTTTCTTGTCGCGCAGCATCACCAGCGAACGGCAGATCCGTTTGCGGGTCTCGTGCGGCAGGATCACGTCGTCGATGAAGCCGCGCGCTCCGGCCACAAACGGGTTGGCAAAGCGCGCCTTGTATTCGGCTTCCTTGGCCGCCAGCTTGGCCGGGTCGCCCTTGTCCTCGCGGAAGATGATCTCCACCGCGCCCTTGGCGCCCATCACCGCGATCTCGGCGTTCGGCCAGGCAAAGTTGACATCGCCGCGCAGGTGCTTGGAACTCATCACGTCGTAGGCGCCGCCGTAGGCCTTGCGGGTGATGACGGTGATCTTGGGCACCGTGCACTCGGCAAAGGCGTAGAGCAGCTTGGCGCCATGCTTGATGATGCCGCCATATTCCTGGCTGGTTCCCGGCATGAAACCCGGCACGTCGACAAAGGTGATCACCGGTATGTTGAAGGCATCGCAAAAGCGCACAAAGCGCGCCGCCTTGATCGAACTCTTGATGTCCAGGCAGCCGGCCAGCACCAGCGGCTGATTGGCGACGAAGCCGACCGTCTGCCCCTCCATGCGGCCAAAGCCGATCAGGATGTTCTTCGCGTACTCGGGCTGCAGTTCGAAGAAGTCGCCGTCGTCGACCGTCTTGACGATCAGTTCCTTCATGTCGTAGGGCTTGTTGGCGTTGTCGGGCACCAGCGTGTCCAGGCTCCTGTCCATCCGATCGGCCGGATCGCCGCCACGGCGCACCGGCGCCTTCTCGCGGTTGTTGAGCGGCAGGTAGTTGTACAGGCGGCGCAGCATCAGCAGCGCCTCGACATCGCTCTCGAACGCCAGATCCGCCACGCCGCTCTTGGTCGTGTGGCTGATGGCGCCGCCCAGTTCTTCAGCCGTCACGTCCTCGTGCGTCACGGTTTTCACGACCTCCGGGCCGGTCACGAACATGTAGGAACTGTCCTTCACCATGAAGATGAAATCGGTCATAGCCGGGCTGTAGACCGCGCCGCCGGCGCAGGGCCCCATGATCAGGCTGATCTGCGGCACCACGCCGCTGGCCATCACATTGCGCTGGAACACGTCGGCGTAGCCGCCCAGGCTGGCAACGCCTTCCTGGATGCGGGCTCCGCCCGAATCGTTCAGGCCGATCACCGGCGCGCCGACTTTCATCGCCTGGTCCATCACCTTGCAGATCTTTTCCGCATGCGCCTCGGACAATGCGCCGCCGAACACGGTGAAATCCTGGCTGAACACGAACACCAGCCGGCCGTTGATCATGCCGTAGCCGGTCACCACACCGTCGCCTGGGATCTTCTGGTCCTGCATGCCGAAATCGACGCAGCGATGCTCGACAAACATGTCCCACTCTTCAAAGGTACCCTCGTCGAGCAGCAGTTCAATGCGCTCGCGGGCCGTCAGTTTGCCTTTCTTGTGCTGGGCGTCGATGCGTTTGACGCCGCCGCCCAGGCGCGCGAGTTCGCGCTTGGCTTCGAGTTGCTCAAGGATGTCGTGCATGGTTTCCTTCTTTCATGTCGCCGTTGTCTGATTTGAATTTTCCGTCTGATCCAGCGCCGCCTGCGCGCTGCCGATGTGCGCCGCAAGCAGATTTCGCGCTGCCGTGGACGCCGCAATCTGCCCGCCCTGAACCGTCAGGGTCAGGCCGGGCAGCAGCGCCCGAACCCGCGGGTCCTGCCTGAAGGCCTGGCGCAGGCCGCTGTTGATGCGCTCCCACATCCATGCCAGCGCCTGATTCTGGCGCCGCGCCGCCATCTGTCCGTCGCCTGACTGCAGGCCGCGGAATCGGCTCACCGCGCTCCAGAAGCGGTCCACGCCCTGACCCTGCAGCGCGCTGAGCGACACCACCTGCGGATGCCAGTGCTTGTCGCTGTGCGGGTCATGCGGGTTTCCGTTCAATCCCAGAAGCCGCAGACTGGCCGTGATCTGCGCCTGCGCGCGCATCGCGGCGTCGGCGTCGATGTCGGCCTTGTTGATCACCACCAGGTCGGCCAGTTCCATCACGCCCTTCTTGATCG
>JBMOJJ010000026.1:0-21786 GCA_049315845.1 Rhodoferax sp. | reverse complement strand
ACGCATCCGGCCAGGTCGGCTTCGGCCTCTACGGCGATTCAGGAACGAGTTGGAGCGCGACGACCGGCGGCAAATTCTGGGTCTCCAGAAACATTGCCTTGAGCGGGAATCTCTGGTACCTGGACAGCTGGCGCGACAACGCCGCCTACAACTCATTGGCTGCAACCTTGAATCTGGAAGTGCTTTGGAGATAAGGAAAGTCGCGCGCTATGCGTGGCGCTATGGATGGTCCGCCCTTGCAGTGGGTGGCCTGATCGTTCTGCTGGTTGGCGCCTACGACTCGGTCCGGGAATCTCAAGGCTCTTTCGCCGTCCTGCTGCAGAATTACCTGCTCGCCGGCGTCAGCTATTACCTGCTGTTTTTCTTGGTCCTGCTGGTTGTTCGCTTTACGGTGCTGATCCTCTATTCGTTCATGGATCATCTGGAATCTCTGTACAAAGGGCGCAGCAAACAAGCCCCGATGTACCGCGAAGACGGCGAAATGCCGATGATCTCCCTGGTTGTTCCTGCGTACAACGAGGGGCCGGTTATTCAGGCGGCGATGCGGTCGCTATTGAAGCTTGACTATCCAAATTTCGAAGTGATTGTGGTCGACGATGGCTCTACAGACGATACCTACGAGAAAGCGATGGAGGTGGTGCGTGAGGCCACCGATATCGAGATTCGCGTCGTCACCAAAGCCAATGGTGGCAAGGCCGATGCGCTGAACACGGGCATGACGCTGGCGCGGGGCGAGTTCATCCTCAATATGGACGGCGACACCAAGCTTTCACCCAACACTTTGCGTGTCTGCATCCGGCACTTTGAAAATCCCAAAGTCGGAGCAGTTGCCGGCAACGTCAAGGTGATCAACCGCGAGAACATATGGACCAAGATTCAGGCGCTGGAATATGTCGAGGGGCTGGCAATGGCGCGCAAGGCGCAGAGCTTTGGACACGTGGTCAACATCATCCCCGGACCACTCGGCCTGTTCCGCAAGTCCGCACTGCTGCAGGTCGGCGGCTACGACCGCGACACTTTTGCCGAAGATTGTGATCTGACGCTCAAATTGCTGATGCGCGGATGGCACGTAGCGTACGAGCCGCGCGCCATCGCCTGGGTTGAGACACCCAGCGGCCTGCTGGACCTGCTCAAGCAACGCTATCGTTGGACGCGCGGCATTCTGCAGGCGACCACCAAGCACAGTCATGCACTCTGGCAGCCGCGCAAGGCGGGGGTGAACTGCTATATCCTCTGGTACATGTTGTTCGAAGGCATCATGTGGCCTTTTTCCAATCTGCTCGGAAACCTGTTCTTCATTTTTGTCGGCCTGCAATACGGTCTGGCCACGCTTCTGTTCTATTGGTGGCTTCAGCTTACAGTGCTCGACGTGGTTGCTGCCGCCTACTGCGTTGTCATCGAAGAAGAGGAACCGTCTCTGATCTTCTATGCAATCATGTTCCGGCTTTTTTATATCAATATCATCGATGTTTCCAAAGTCTTTGCCACCATTGAAGAGTGGCGTGGTTCGGCAATGACTTGGGGGAAACTGGAGCGAGAAGGGAAACTCTGACATGGATCTTATTTCAGTCCTGGCAACGGTCATCCTGATTACCACCATCGGGACCATGGTGGTCGGGGTCGGCGCGTATGCCGCGTTCAAATTGCGCGACAAACGAAAACCGACCGCCGGCAGAACCGATGAAACGATGAACAAAGGCGGCCCCACTGAACCCGTATTTCTGAAGCGCTATATTCCTGACGCGGTAAAGGAAGCGTCGTCAGATGAACGATAACAGTTAGTCCACCGATGCATTCTGTTGCAGGAAGAAAGCCCGACGCCGATCGGCGCTCGCGACGACCGGTTTTCAATCGCGTGAGCACGTATTTGCCCGTCATGGTCATATTGAGCGTGGCGGTGCCGATGCTCATCTATTTGCTGTTCATGAAATCGATGGGCTGGAATTTGCCATTGATGGGCGTCAACGGCGCCTTCTCGTATGCCAAACCAGCCGGCTCCAGCGTCATTCTTTATGCATCCAGCAACACCCGGACTTATCTCACGGGTATCGGAGGCAACTACGAGGTTCTGCTGACGCCATGGCGAGATTATTTTTCAAATCGCAAAGTTGACTTCAGCGAGATTCAGAACGCCGCCCAGTTGCGCAAACAACGAAGCGGCGTCCTTGTGCTCCCGTCGGCCGTGTCGCTGAGCGATGAAGAGCGATTTGAAATTCAGGCTTTCCGTTCAAAGGGTGGAGCGGTTCTTGCAACCTGGGCGACCGGCAGCAGAAATGGCAAGGGCGACTGGCAGGGCTGGCAATTTCTGGAAAATCTCGGAGCCAAGATCATCGGCGAACTTCCCGTGGCCGCCAACGCTCACAACCTGATCCTGACGGGTGAATCGCCCGTATCGCACACCCAGGCTGCGGGGCAACGAATAGAGCTGAGCAAGACGGCGGAAACCTTGTTGCGCGCCCGGGGTGAAATGGTGGGCGCACGCTTCATGAACTGGTCCCGGGTTACCGATGACGAGCGGCGTGCAGAAGGGGCCGTCATCTTTACCGAAGCAAGCGAGCAATCGGGTCGCTTCGCTTTCTTTGCTTTCGCCGAATCGGGTTGGGAAGCGCACACTCTCGGGACCCACAATCTGATCGATGACACGCTGCAATGGCTGCGCCGCGATCCTCTGGTCGTTCTGGCCGCGTGGCCGCAGGGAAAGTACGCTGCTCAGGTCATCGAAATGGACACCGAAGAGGGATTCCCGAATGCACTGCCTTTTGCCTCGATGATGCAATCGATCGACTATCGCGGCACTTTTTACGTATTGACCTCGGTCGCCAGACTCTTCCCCGAAGTGGTGAGTCAGCTTGCCCGCAACTTCGAGATCGGCTACCACGGCGACGTTCACACCAGTTTCAAGGGCCAGTCCGCTGGGGATCAGGAGCAGCGGATCCAGGCCATGCGAAGCGATATGGCGTCGGTCATTCCAAACCCTCAGCGCATGACCGGTTTCAGGGCACCTACCGAAGGCTACGATGCGACAACGGAACAATTGCTGCAGAAATTTGGCATGCGCCACCACACGGCCGACCCCAATCGGACCAACGGACGCCTTCCGTTGCTGGTTAGAACCCCCGGTTCCCCAGAGTCAGAAGGTTTGGTCGTGCTGGCGCGGACGCAGCGCGACGATCTCAATCTGTACGGAGAAAAGCTCAGCACGGGTCAGACAACGAAAGCCTTGATCGACGATTTTGATCTGGCGCTGGCCACCGGCGCCTTGAGCCTGCTAAGTGTGCACAGCCAGAACTTCAACCGCGACAGCGTGATGGCTGCGGCCATGCCGGGTTTCCTTGATCATCTCAAGAATTACCGGGAACATCTGTGGATGGCGTCGGCCGGAGAAGTGGCTGACTGGTGGCGTGATCGAAGCCGTTTCAAAGTATCAGCAAGCAACACCGGCAACCGCGTCGAGTTCAACATAACGGTCACCGGCAATCAACCGGTCAAGGGGGCCTCTCTGGTTGTGATGCTGCCCCAGAGGGGAATTGGCACGGTGGTCGAGGGCATGAAGATCGGGATGGCAAAGCCCAGGATCATGAAGATTGATGACTATCGGTCGATGCTCGTATTTGATGCGCTGGAGCCCGGAAGCTACAGCTACCAGGTCACGTTCTCCAGAAAATGAGACGGCGCGGTTGCGCCGCGCTGCTATGTCCCGCCCACATAAGGGTTGCTGACACGTTCCCTGCCAAAAGTACTCTCCGGTCCGTGGCCGGGTATGAAGACGGTGCTGTCGCCCATCGGCCAGAGCCGCTCGACGATGCTGGCAATCAGCGTATCGTGATCGCCCTGCGGCAGGTCGGTGCGCCCGATCGAGCCGGCAAACAACACGTCGCCGACAAAGGCCCGGCCTGCGTCCGCCGAGTAGAACACTACATGCCCCGGTGTGTGCCCGGGGCAATGCCGCACCTGCAGCGTGCTTTGCCCCACTGTCACGGTATCCCCGTCCGACAGCCAGCGTGTGGGTGTGAAAGCTGTGGACTGGGGCAGGCCGAACATCTTGCTCTGCGCCGGCAGGCCGTCGATCCAGAACTGGTCGGCCCGGTGCGGGCCGATGATAGGCAACCCGAGGCGGGAGGCCAGTTCGCCCGCAGCGCCCGCATGATCGATGTGCGCATGGGTGAGCCAGATCTGCGTCAGCGCCAGTTGCCGTCGCTTTGCTTCGACCAGCAGCAGTTCGAGGTCGCCCCCCGGGTCAATGACGGCAGCCTGCAGGGTCTGGTCGCACCAGACGAGCGAGCAGTTTTGCTGGAAGGCGGTAACGGGGATGGTTTGGTAACGTAGCATTTGCCGCCATTTTAGGCGTCGGCGCTGCCCCCGGCTTCAGCGCCCGTCGCGCCAATCCCCCTGCGGTGTTGCCGGCGCCAGGCCCTGCTCGACGCGCTCGACCAGCAAATCAACAAAATTGTCGGCGCCCAGTGCGATCCGCACGCGCACCGGCAGATATTGCAGGCTGGGAGCGAACCACATTTCGGCCGTGATCACACCGGCCGGGTTGGCGACCGGCCTTGGCCGCAGGTGAAACGCCGGCACCGCGCCGAGTTCCGGCGTCTGCAGAACTTCTTCCTCGATCACGTCGTAGGTCCACAGGGAGATGCCCTGCGGCCTTGCCAGCCACACGCTGACCACGCTGCCCACCTGCAAGGAATCACGGCCGCTGGAAAATCGGTGACTGAGCTCGACAAACTGGCTGGCGGTGTCCTGCAGGGCCGGTGGTTGCGGCAGCTGTGCGCCGTTGTCGAACTTGACCTGGTCGCCCTCAAACACCATGCGCCGCAAACCCCAAGGAAGTTGCTCCTCATAGACGCCCGGAAACAGTCCGGCCTCACCGACCCTGCCCTGGCTGATCATCGAAACCTGCAGCACCGGGGGCAGGCCCAGATCCAGCCGGACCTGGTAGCGCCCCTGTTCGCGCTGCCATTGGACCCGGGCACTTCCATTGAGTTCACCCCGGTAGTTACCCCGCAAACGGTAGGACACGCGGGTGTCCGCCGGCCAGCTGTCTGCGGCCGCCGTCTGCTGCGCCAGTGCGGCCGGACCAGGTTGATCGAGCTGCGGCGCAGGACCGAACGGCTCTGGCCCGCTCGCCGGCGGCTGCTCGGTCGCTTGCGGACCCGTTTGATTCTCGGCAGCGCCCGGATCCGGCTGCGCGGCGACTTCGCCCGCCGGCAACTGTGCCGCAGCCAACTGCCCGGCGGAGCGATTCCTGCGTGACGTCGGCCGGCGAAGCGGCGGCGTCAGCGGCACCGGTTCAATCAGGCGGGTCAACATGGGTTCGGCCATCGGAATCAGCGGTTTCAGGTGCTGCACCCGTTGCGCAAGCCAGCACAAGACCAGCCCATGACCCAGCAGCACAAACAGCAGCAGGCCTGCCGCGCACAATTGTCTGCGCGTCACTGCAGGCCCCAGCTGCGGTGATGGACCTTTGGGACGGGGATGGTTAAGATCACAACCCCGATCTTATGCAATCAGGATGGCACGGTTTCCTGCAGGCTCGGGATGCGAGCGCGGACAAGGCTGAACCACGGACGTCAATCCTCTTGAACAGACTGCCATGATCATCTCACTGATAAATCACTCCAGGGTCGTCAGCGACGAAACCGTGCAGGGGGTAATTCGAGCCGTCAATCGCCAGATCAGGGACGACTTTGAACCCTATTGGAGTTTCGGAGCGACGCTTCGGCTGGAGGGTTCGATCGGCAAGCGCCCGAGCGTGCAGACGCTTGGCGACATGCGTGGCGATGCGGTGTTGTACCTGGTTGACGGCACCAATGCGCTGGAGGCGACCGGTTGGCACCTGGCGAACTACAGGGACATCCCCTACGGCGTTGTCTTTCTGGGCCTGTGCAAGCAGATCAAGGAAGCCTGGTCCATCACCCTGTCGCACGAGGCGCTGGAATTGGTCGGTGATCCGATGGTCAACCTGCTGGTCGAGGGCAATGACCCGAGGGACCGGCGCCGCCGCGTCTTTCACATGTTCGAAATGTGCGACGCGGTGCAGGCCGAGAGCTACCCGATAGACGGCGTCGAGGTATCGAACTTTGTCCTGCCCAGCTATTTCAGCATCGGCGAGCAGATCGGACGGCGCAATGATTTCCTGGGGCGCGCGCACCAGGGCAAAACGCTTGAATCGTTCGGCATGAATCCGGGCGGCTACCTGAACATTTTGGACCCCAAGACCGGCCAGTGGGAACAGGCGGTCTATGAGAGCGACAAGGCGGCACGGCGCCGAAAAGAACTGAAAAGCAGACTCAAGGCGGGCCGCGGATACCGGCGCTCGCATCCGGCATGATGCGCAGCCCCCTCTGCTGACGACCCCTCCTGTGCGACCCGGCATGCCGAACGAACTGCAACAGCTCGAAGCCGCCATTGATGCGCTGCAGGCGCAGCGTGCCGTGCTCGGCAACGCGGTGGTCGATACCGCGCTCGGGCCGTTGCGCGCCAGACTGGCCGCCGTAAGCATCGCTGCGGGCGGGCCCGACACCGCGCTGGCCGTCAGCCAGAATCTGAAGCAGGTCACCGTCCTTTTTCTCGACGTGGTCGACTCCACGGCGCTGAGCCAGCACCTCGACCCCGAAGAGGTGCACGCAGTCATGGACGACGCGCTGGCACGCTGCACAGCCATCGTCGAAGCGCACCGGGGCAAGGTGCTGAAGTACGCCGGCGACAGCCTGCTGGCGGCGTTTGGCGCCGACGAAGTCCATGAGGACGATGCCGAGCGCGCGGTCATCGCGGGCCTGGAATTGCTGCAAGAGGGCAAGGCCCTGGGCGAGTTGGTACTGCAACGCCACCGGCGCGCTGGATTCAATGTGCGCGTCGGCCTGCACACCGGCGCTGTCCTGCTCGGCGGCGGTCTCGACGCGCAGGACAACATACGCGGTTTCACCGTGAACCTTGCGGCGCGGATGGAGCAGACCGCGCCGGCCGGGACACTGCGCATCAGCCACGAGACCTACCGCCATGTGCGCGGTGTGTTCGACGTCGAGCCGCAAGCGCCGATCACGGTCAAGGGGGTCGACGCACCTTTGCTCACCTATCTGGTGCAGCGCCGCAAGCCACGCGCTTTTCGCGTCAATCCGCGCGGTATCGATGAGGTGGAACCCCTGATGGTCGGACGCGACGCTGAAATGGAACAGTTGCAGGACGCCTTCAAACGCCTGTACAGCGACGCCAGGCTGAGCGTCGTGACCGTGGTCGGCGAAGCCGGCCTTGGCAAGAGCCGGCTGCTGTACGAGTTCGAGAACTGGGCTGAGGCGCGCCCCGAGATCTTCTATTTTTTTCAGGGCCGCTCCCACCCGCTGACACAGACCCAGCCGTATGGATTGTTGCGCGACATCCTGGCCTGGCGGCTGCAGATTGCAGACAGCGACAGCATGGAAGTGGCCAAGCAGAAGATCGAACAAGGACTGGTCCCGCTCTTTCGGACCGACCACGAAGAAGACATGGCGCAGGCGCACGCCCATCTGCTCGGACACCTGATCGGACTGGATTTCACCGACAGCGTCCATATCAAGGGCATCCCGGACGATGCGAAGCAGATCCGAAACCGCGGCTTTCACGCGGCGGCCCAGATGTTCCGCCGCTTTGCAAGCCAGAACAACGCGCCCGTTCTGCTGCAGCTCGATGACCTGAACTGGACCGACGAGGGATCGTTGGACTTCCTGTGCTACCTGATCCAGGTCAATCGCGACGTGCCCATGCTGATAGTGGCGTTGGCGCGCCCGACGCTGTTCGAGCGGCGCGCCGACTGGCCCGGGATGGCGGATTCGCAACGCATCACCCTGGGTCCGCTGGACCCCAGCGCCAGCCGCCAACTGCTGAGCGAATTGCTGAAGAAGCTGCCCCAGATCCCCCCTGACCTGCGCGCGTTGGTCACGCGCCGCGCCGACGGCAACCCCTTCTACATGGAGGAGCTGGTGAAAATGCTGGTGGATGAAGGGGCGATCGAGGCGCGTGGCGAGTGCTGGCGCGTGAATCAAGAGAAACTGCTGGAATTGCGCGTGCCGCAGACCCTGACCGGCGTGCTGCAGGCGCGACTCGATGGTTTGCAGCCGGCGGAAAAGCTGGCGCTGCAGCAGGCCAGCGTGATCGGCTTCGTCTTCTGGGATCAGGCATTGGCCGCGATGGACCCCAGGTCGCCGCTGGCGTTGCCGTCACTGATACAGCACGAGCTGACCGTGCCACATCTGGACACCGCCCCGCAGGGTGACATCAAGGGCGCGCAGGAATACGCTTTTTCACACCAGCTCCTGCACCAGGTCACCTACGACACGCTGCTCAAGCCGGCCCGGCGCAAACATCACGCCGAGGCGGCAAGATGGCTTGCGGCCCAGACCGGAGCCCGAGCCAACGACTTCCTCGGCATCACCGCCGAGCACTTCGTGAAGGCCGGAGACAGCGAGCAGGCTTGCGAGTTCTTCACCCGTGCGGCCGAATATGCGGCCTTGCGCTACGCGCACGAGGCAGTCACAAGCCATGTGGCCAGCGCACTGGCACTGACGCAGCAGCAGCAGTTGCGCTGGCGCCTGCTCGATGTGCGCGAACGGACACTGGAGCTGCAAGGCAAGCGCACCGAACAACAGGCTGATATCGATGCGCTGCAGGAACTGGCAGTCGCGCTGAACGACGATGCGCGGCGCTGCGAGGTCGCGTGGCGGCGCAGCACGATGGCGATGCGCAACGGTGAATACCATGCGATGGAGCAGGCCGCCCGCGACTCCATGACAATGGCCGAACGCGCCGGGGATGACATGCTGCGGCTGCGCGGCCAGCACCGTCTGGCGCTGGCGCTGGCCTATCTGGGGGCCACAGCGCAGGGCCATGCGCTGGCGCAGCAGGGACTGGACCAGGCGCGCGCGCTGGGCGCACGCCCGATCGAAGCGCTGTTCCTGAATGCGCTGTCGGTCATTGCTGACAGCCAGAGTGATCAGCTGGCATCGCTAGAAATGGACCGGCAGGACTTGATGATCAACCGTGAACTCGGCAATCGGCGCAATGAGGCCATCGCGCTGGGCAATTTGGGCAACGGCTGGCTTCGATTGGGCGAGCACAGCCGCGCCATGCGCTATCTGGAAGACAGCCTGAAACTGGCGCGCGCCGTTGGCGACCGCGCGACTGAACCCAACACGCTGACCAACCTGTCGGTGCTGGCCTGGCGCCAGGGTGACGACGCGCTGGCGCTGCGGCACGCGCAGAGCGCGCTCGACATTGCGACCGAGGTTGAAAGTCCGGTCTTCCAGGCGATCGCCCTGTGCTCGCTCGGCAACGCCGAGCTGGCGCTCGGACGTCATGCGGCAGCGACAGCGGCCTTTGCTCGCGCCAGCGAAGTTGCCAGCGCGCTTGGCAATGCGACCCGTCATGACGCGGCAGCCGGTCTGGCGCGGGTCGCGCTGGCTCAGAACGACACCGGCATGGCGATGCAGATGGTCGAGGATCTGCTGACGCATATCTGCGCAAACAGCCAACTGGACGGCACCGAGGCGCCTTACCTGATCCGTCTGACCTGCCACCAGGTGCTTGCCCATGTCGGGGACGCGCGCGGCGCCCAGGTGCTGGGCAATGCCCGCGCCGAACTGCTGGCGCAGGCCGTAACTATCAACGACCCGGGCCTGCGTCACAGCTTTCTCGACAACATCCCCGAACACCGCGCGATCATGGCCAACTGGACGCCGCAGCAGGCCGCACGGCGGCTCTGAGGGGCGAGGCGCAACACAGCGTCGCGCCTACTCAGAGACTCCAGTCGTATGCCACGGTCAGCGGCGCATGGTCGGAGAACTTTTCGCCCTTGTAGATTTCCACCGAGCGGGCTCCCTGAGCCAGAGCCTCAGTGGCCAGGTGGTAGTCCAGCCGCCAGCCCACGTTCTTGGCATAGGCCTGGCCCCGGTTGCTCCACCAGGTGTAGGCATCATCGGTAGCGTCGGGGTGCAGCTTGCGGTACACATCGACCAGACCGGCGTCCGACAGCAGCCTCGTCATCCAGTCGCGCTCCTGCGGCAAAAAGCCGGAATTCTTGCGATTGCCGCGCCAGTTCTTCAGATCTATTTCCTGATGCGCGATATTGACGTCACCGCAGAGGATGAAGTCGCGCTCGCTTTTCAGCTTCTCCAGGTGGGGATAGAACTCGTCCAGAAAACGGAACTTGGCCTGCTGGCGCTCCTCGCCGGATGACCCGCTCGGAAAATAGCAGCTGATGATCGAGTGCTTCGAGCCCGCGCGGTCGAAACGCAGTTCCAGATAGCGGCCCTCGGCGTCGAACTCGGTCGAGCCATAGCCGATCAGCACGTCGCTGGGCTCCAGCCGGGTATAGACGGCAACGCCGGAATAGCCCTTCTTCTCGGCGAAGTGGAAGTAGCCCGACAGGTCGGCAAGTTTCTCAAAGCGGCCCGCCACATCGGCGGCCTGCGCCTTGACTTCCTGCACGCAAATACAATCGGACCTGGATTTGGCCAGCCAGGCTTCAAGACCTTTGCTGGTGGCGGAGCGGATGCCATTGAGGTTGAGGCTGGTCAATGTGAACAAGGAATTCCCCATGTCAGAGTCTGTGGCAACAAGAATCGGTCAGGTCAGCGCTCCCGATGCGCTGGCCCAGGATTTCCTGCAGTTTGTGCTTGATTGCGGCGTGCTGCGTTTCGGCGAGTTCAAGACCAAAGCGGGTCGTATCAGCCCCTACTTTTTCAACGCCGGCCTGTTCGACGACGGCGCCAAACTGGGGCGTCTGGCCCGATTCTATGCGCAGCGTCTGCTGACCAGCGGCATTCAGTTCGACATGATCTTTGGCCCGGCCTACAAAGGCATCCCGCTGGCCGCCGCCCTGACGGTGGAGTTGGCGCGCCAGGGAATGAACGTTCCTTTTGCCTACAACCGCAAGGAGGCCAAGGACCACGGCGAAGGCGGCTCGCTGGTCGGCGCGCCGCTTAGCGGACGTGTGCTGATCGTCGACGATGTGATGTCGGCAGGTACCGCGGTCCGGGAATCGATTGCCATCATTCAGGGCGCCGGGGCGACTCCCCATGCGATCGTCATCGCGCTGGACCGGCAGGAAAAGGCGATCGAAAACGGTCAGGACGTCGGCTACAGCGCGGTTCAGTATGTGCAAAAGGAGCTCGGGCTCAAGGTTTGTGCGATTGCAAAGCTCGCCGACTTGATGCAGTATCTTGACCTGCATCGCGCCGTCGGCCCGGCCACCGACCAGCAGCGTGTTCAGGCCTACCAGCAACGCTATGGCGTCGCAGAAAGATGACAACCATGTCCAGATCAAGCCTGCGGTGCACAAACCTGTTTGGGGTTTTGCTGCTGGCGCTGGCGACTTCCGCCGCGTCGGCGCAAACATCGGCGCCTGGGTCGCCCGAAATCTACACCTGCGTCGACTCCAAGGGACGAAACCTGACATCGGACCGGCCGATCGCCGACTGCATCGACCGAGAGCAAAGAATGCTCAATCCAAGCGGCACGGTGAAGGCCAAGGTCGGACCCACGCTGACCGCGCAGGAACGCACCGACATGGAGCTCAGGGAGCGGGCTGAACAGGAAGAGCGGGCTCGCCTGAGCGAAGAAAAGCGGCGCGACCGGGCCCTGCTGGTGCGCTACCCGAATAAGGCGGTGCACGACCGCGAGCGCGCTTTGGCGCTGGCCCAAATCGGCGTTGTCAGGCAGGCGGCCGTCACCCGGGTGGACGAACTGCAGCGCCAGCGCAGCGCGGTGCTCGACGAGATGGAGTTTTACAAGAAGGACCCGAGCAAGGCGCCAACCTGGGTGCGCCGGCAACTCGACGAGGTGAACAACAGCCTGGCGGTGCAGGCGCGCTTCATCGCGGACCAGGACGCCGAAATCAAGCGCGTGAACTTCCGCTTCGAGGAAGAACTGTTTCGCCTGAAGCAGCTGTGGGCGATGCAGTCTGCGGCGCCGGCGGCCAGCGGCGCGAAGAAACCCTGACTCAGTCCAGCTTCTTGCGCAGCAGATCGTTGACCTGTTGCGGATTGGCCTTGCCCTTGCTGCCCTTCATGATCTGACCGACCAGCGCGTTCAAGGCCTTGCTGTTGCCGGCCTTGTATTGCTCGACATTTTTTGAATTGGCTGCCACGACGGCAGCCACGATCTTTTCCAGTTCGTCCGGGTCGTCCAGCTGCTTGAGCCCCTTGGCGTCGATCACCTGATCGACATCGCCGCTCTCCTGGCTCCACAGCGCGTCGAACACCTGCCTGGCTGCGTTGTTTGAAATCGTGCCATCCGAGATCCGGCTGATCAGCCGCGACAGCTGCCCGCTCTGCACCGGCGCTTGCGTGATCTCGATTTCGCTCACATTGAGGCGGCGCGACAATTCGCCCGTGATCCAGTTGCTGGCCAGTTTGGGTTTCCCGCAGGCCTTGGCCGTGTCCTCGAAATAGGCCGCCATCGCGCGGCTTTGCGTCAGTATCGTTGCGTCGTACTCGGACAGGTCGTAGTCCCGCATGAATCGCTGCGCCATCACGCGCGGCAACTCCGTCATCTCCGAGCGCACGCGCTGCACCCATTCATCGGCGATCACCAGCGGCGGCAAGTCGGGGTCCGGAAAATACCGGTAGTCGGCCGCGTCTTCCTTGCTGCGCATCGCGCGGGTCTGGCCGGAGTCCGGGTTGAACAGCACGGTCGCCTGCTCGATCGCGTGCCCCTCCTCGATCCGCTCGATCTGCCAGCGCACTTCAAAATCGATCGCCTGCTGCATGAACTTGAAGCTGTTCAGATTCTTGATTTCGCGCCGCGTGCCCAGTGGCTGCCCGGGCTTGCGCACCGAGACGTTGGCGTCGCAGCGAAAACTGCCCTCCTGCATATTGCCGTCGCAAATGCCGATCCAGGTCACAATCTTATGCAGTTCCCGGGCATACGCCACTGCCTCGGCGCTGGAGCGCATGTCAGGCTCGGTCACGATCTCCAGCAAAGGCGTGCCGGCGCGGTTCAGATCAATCCCGGTCTGGCCGACAAAGTCCTCGTGCAGCGACTTCCCGGCGTCTTCTTCCAGGTGGGCGCGCACCAGCCGCACCGACCTTTTTTCGCCGTCCAGGAAGAACTCGACGATGCCGCCCTGCACCACCGGTATTTCAAACTGGCTGATCTGGTAGCCCTTGGGAAGGTCCGGGTAAAAATAGTTCTTGCGCGCAAAAATGCTGCGCGGCGCAATGTGCGCTCCAACCGCCAGCCCGAACTGGATGGCGCGTTCCACCGCGCCCTTGTTCATCACCGGCAAGGTGCCGGGCAGCGCCAGATCCACCGCGCAGGCCTGGGTATTGGGCGCCGCGCCAAAGGCGGTTGCGGCGCGGCTGAAAATCTTCGAGTGCGTGGACAACTGGGCGTGGGTCTCGAACCCGATCACCACTTCATAACCGAGCACGAGCGTGGAAGTCGATGTGTTCATGTTCAGAACCCCTGCGGCCGGGCCAGATGCCAGGACGTTGCCTGCTGAAAGCGGTGCGCTGCGTTGAGCAGCTTGGACTCCTGCAGGTAATTGCCAATGAGCTGCATGCCGACCGGCATCTGCCCGGCGCCAGAGCCGACCGGAATGCTCATGCCCGGCAGTCCCGCCAGCGAGGCCGGCAAGGTATAAATGTCGGCCAGGTAGGCGGCCACCGGATCGTCACCTTTTTCGCCCAGCTTCCAGGCCACGGTAGGCGCCACCGGCCCGGCGATCAGGTCGCAGGATTTGAAGGCCTGCTGAAAATCATCGGCAATCATGCGCCGGATTCTCTGCGCCTGCAGGTAATAGGCATCGTAGTAACCGTGCGACAGCACGTAGGTGCCAATCATGATGCGACGCTTCACCTCGTCGCCAAACCCCTCGGCCCGTGTCTTCTTGTACATGTCGATCAAATCGTTGTACTGGGCCGCCCGGTGGCCAAACTTGACGCCGTCGAAGCGGCTCAGGTTGCTGGACGCCTCGGCCGGCGCGATCACGTAATAGACCGGGATCGACAGTTCGGTGCGAGGCAGCGAGATCGGAACCAGTCGGGCGCCCAGTTTCTCGTATTCGTTCAGCGCAGCATGGACCGCGGCGCCAACGTCGCCGGCCAGGCCGGCGCCGAAAAACTCCGCCGGCACCCCGATACGCAGGCCCGCCAGCGATTCATTCAGGGTCAAGGTGAAATCTTCCGCCGCAACGTCGAGCGAAGTCGAATCCCGCTGCGGGTCCGGACCGCACATCGCCGACAGCAGCAAAGCGCAATCTTGCGCGGTCCGCGCCAGCGGACCGGCCTGATCCAGGCTGGACGCAAACGCCACCATGCCGTAGCGGGAGGCACGGCCATAGGTGGGCTTGATGCCCGTCACGCCGCAAAACGAGGCCGGCTGGCGGATCGAGCCGCCGGTGTCGGTGCCGGTCGCGGCCGGGACCAGCCGCGCCGCCACCGCCGCCGCGCTGCCGCCCGAGGAGCCGCCCGGCACGCGCGTGCGATCCCAGGGGTTGCTGACCGGGCCATAGGCCGAGTTTTCGTTCGACGAACCCATCGCAAATTCATCGCAGTTGAGCTTGCCCAGCGTCACCGCCCCCTGCTCGGCCAGTTTCGCCACCACGGTCGCGTCGAACGGCGAACGGTAGCCGGCCAGCATTCTGGAGCCCGCGGTCGAGATGAAGTCGCGGGTTACAAAGATATCCTTGTGCGCGACCGGCACACCCAGCAAGGGCGCCCCTTCCCGGCCGGCCGCCAAGGCGGCGTCAGCAGCGCGCGCCTGCCCCAGGGTTGCCTCTTCATTGAGATCGAGAAAGGCGCCCAGCGAGGCGTTCGCGCGCGCGCGCGCCAGGAAATGCTGCGCCGTCTCGACCGCCGAGACTTTTCGCTGGCGCAACTGCGTGGCCAGCTGAGCCACCGTGAGTTCGTGCAGATCTGAGGTGTTGTTCATGGTCACTCGATCACCTTGGGAACCAGAAACAGTCCCTGCTCGACCGCGGGCGCGTTGCGCATATTGGCTTCCCGGTTGTCAAATTCGCTCACGCTGTCCTCGCGCAGTCGCAGCGAGATTTCCCCCATCGCGGCGACCGGATGCGCGAGCGGCTGCAGGCCGGTGGTGTCGACCGAACGCATCTTTTCAACCAGTTCAAAGAACCCGTTGACCTGGTTCAACATTCGTTCACTTTCGAGCGGTTTGAGCTCCAGTCGGGCCAGATTGGCGATGCGGGCAATATCAGCAGCGGTCAGGGACATAAAATTAATATTCGAAATGAGGTCTGAATCGCCACGCCGGTGACGTGGCCGGGCAGAGTTTTCAAAGGGGATGGAGTATTATCCCGCCTTTGGCTTGAAGTCTGCGGCAGCGTGGCTTTTTGCCGAAAATCTACGCCATTTTTTTCAGTCAATGGGGTGATGACCGGTTGAAGCGCCGCTCATACCCGAGAGGATTCTTAATGTTTGGAGCTTTTCGTCAGTACTTCTCCACTGACCTGGCGATCGACCTTGGCACTGCCAACACCCTGATCTACGTGCGCGACAAGGGCATTGTGCTCGACGAACCGTCGGTCGTCGCGATCCGCCACGAAGGCGGCCCCCAGGGCAAGAAGACCATTCAGGCGGTGGGCAAGGAAGCCAAGGCGATGCTGGGCAAGGTGCCCGGCAATATCGAGGCGATCCGGCCGATGAAGGACGGCGTGATCGCCGACTTCACCGTCACCGAGCAGATGCTCAAGCAGTTCATCAAGATGGTGCATCCGCGCTCGATCTTCCGTCCCAGCCCGCGCATCATCATCTGCGTCCCCTGCGGCTCGACCCAGGTCGAGCGCCGCGCGATCCGCGAATCGGCGCTCGGCGCCGGCGCCAGAGACGTCTACCTGATCGAGGAGCCGATGGCCGCCGCGATCGGCGCCGGCCTGCCGATCAGCGAGGCGAGCGGCTCGATGGTGGTGGATATTGGCGGCGGCACCACCGAGGTCGGCGTGATCTCGCTCGGCGGCATGGTCTACAAGGGCAGCGTGCGCGTCGGCGGCGACAAGTTCGACGAGGCCATCATCAACTACATCCGGCGCAATTACGGCATGCTGATCGGCGAGCCCACGGCCGAGTCCATCAAGAAGAACATCGGCTCGGCCTTTCCCGGCAGCGAAGTGCGCGAGATGGAAGTCCGCGGCCGCAACCTGTCGGAGGGCGTGCCGCGCAGCTTCACCATCTCCAGCAACGAGATTCTGGAAGCGCTGACCGACCCGATCAACAACATTGTGTCGGCGGTCAAGAATGCGCTCGAGCAAACCCCGCCCGAACTGGGCGCCGACATTGCCGACCGCGGCATGATGCTGACCGGCGGCGGCGCGCTGCTGCGCGACCTGGACCGCCTGCTGGCGGAGGAAACCGGCCTGCCGGTGCTGGTGGCTGAAGACCCGCTGACCTGTGTCGTGCGCGGCTGCGGGATCGCGTTGGAGCGGATGGAGCGTCTTGGCTCCATTTTCACCAGCGAATAGCAGCGGTTGCAGCGATGCCGCTTGGTACGCTGGACGGTACTCCTCCCCCCTTCTTCAGGCAGGGTCCGTCAGCCCTGTCCAAACTCACGTTTTGCAGCGCGCTGGCGCTGTTTCTGATGGTGGCGGATGCCCGCTTCGAGCTGGTGCGCCCGCTGCGGGTGCTTGTCGCCAGCGTGCTCTACCCGGTGCAATGGGTGGTGCTGCAGCCTGTGCTGTGGGCCCAGAGCGGGGCCCAGTATGTCGAGTCCCTGAAGGCCTCGCAGGCGCGTGAAGAAGTCACCCACCGCAAGATGGAGCTCCAGTCCCGGCGAGCCAACGAGGTCGAGCAGCTGACGCTTGAGAATTCCCGTCTGCGCAGCCTGCTATCGCTGCGCGACAGGGTGACAAGCCCCTGGCAGGCGGCGCAGGTGCTGTACGACGCAGCCGACCCCTACACGCACAAGGTCATCATCGACCGGGGCGCGCTGGAGGGCGTGCTGGCCGGCTCGCCCGTGCTGGACGAAAACGGCGTGCTCGGCCAGGTCACCCGGGTCTACCCGATGATCAGCGAGGTGACGCTGGTGACCGACCGCGACCAGGCGATTCCGGTGCTCAATACGCGCACCGGAGTGCGCGCGGTCGCCTTTGGTGACCCGGCCCTGCGCGCCAACGGTCTCGAATTGCGCTACATGGCGGCCAATGCCGACGTGCAGACCGGCGACCTGCTCACCACCAGCGGCGTGGACGGCATCTACCCGGCGGGACTGCCGGTGGCGAAGGTGGAAAAGGTTGAACGCCGGGTCGATTCCGCCTTTGCCCGCATCAGTTGCCGGCCCCTGGCGCTGGTCTCGGGCGTCAGCCACGTCATGGTGCTGAAACCGCTGATGAGCCAGATCGCTGCGCGCCCGCCGGTCGAGGCGGCCCCTTTGCCGCCCAGAAAGGGAGGCAGAAAATGATCATGCGCCGCGGCCATCAGCTGCTGCTGCCGGCCAATCCCTTTTTCATCGTCGGCAGCCTGCTGGCCGCGCTGGGTCTGAACATGCTGGAGAACATGGGCCTGTTCGGACGCGCCGCCTGGACGCCGGATTTCCTGGCGCTGGTGATCGTGTTCTGGAGCATTCATCAGCCGCAGCGCGTTGGCATCGGCGTCGCCTTTGTTTTTGGCATTGCCATCGACGTCCACCAGGGATCGCTGCTGGGCCAGCATGCACTGGCCTACACGGTGCTGAGTTTCCTGGCCATCGCGATCCACCGACGCCTGCTATGGTTCAGTGTGCCTTCACAGGCGTTTCAGGTGCTGCCCATTTTTGCCGCGTCGCACGCGATCGAAGTGATCGCCCGCCTGATCGCCGGAGGCAACTTCCCGGGATTGCCGCTGCTGCTGGCGCCGGTGCTCGAGTCCCTGCTGTGGCCGGTGGTCAGCGTGCTGCTGCTGGCGCCGCAGCGGCGCTCGCCCGACCCTGACGCGCACAGACCTCTGTAGCAATATGGCCCCCACGCTCGTCACTGCGTGTACTGCGCTGCCCCCCGAGGGGGCTCGCCTCGCTTGGGACGGCCCGGCGCGGCGGCGTATCGCGACCCCCACGCTTGTCACTGCGTGTACTGCGCTGCCCCCCGAGGGGGCTCGCCTTGCTTGGGGCGGCCCGGCGCGCCGGCGTATCGCGACCCCCACGCTCGTCACTGCGTGTACTGCGCTGCCCCCCGAGGGGGCTCGCCTTGCTTGGGACGGCCCGGCGCGGCGGCGATCATGACTGAACTGCGCAATGTCGAGGCCGAGCTGTCCCGCTTTCGCAACCGGGTGCTGGTGGCCAGCATCGCGGTGCTGGTCTGTCTCTTGCTGGTGGCCTCAAGGCTTGCCTACCTGCAGATCGTGCGCCACGAAGATCTGCTGGAACAGGCCGAGAACAACCGCACCGCCATCGTCCCGGTGGTTCCCAACAGGGGTCTGATCCTGGACCGCAACGGAATTGTGCTGGCAAGCAACTACTCGGCCTATACGCTTGAAGTCGCGCCGGCCAAGGTCGCCAATCTGGAGCAGACCATCGAGGACCTGTCCCAGATCCTGGACATCACCCCGCGCGACCGGCGTCGCTTCAAGAAGCTGCTGGAGGAATCCAAGAGCTTTGAGTCGCTGCCGCTGCGCACGCGGCTCAGCGACGAGGAAGTGGCCAAGTTTGCCGCCCAGCGCTTTCGTTTTCCGGGCGTGGAAATCAAGGCGCGCCTGTTTCGCAGCTACCCGTATGCAGAGCTGGCAAGCCACGTGATCGGCTACATCGGGCGCATCAATCCGAGCGAGAAGGAGAAACTCGACGACTCGGACGAGCAGGCCAACTACCGCGGCACCGAGTACATCGGAAAGCTCGGCGTCGAGCAGAGCTTCGAAGCCCAATTGCACGGCACCACCGGGGTCGAGTCGGTGGAGACCTCGGCCGGCGGACGCGCGATGCGCAAACTGGCCAGCAGTCCGGCCACACCGGGCAACACCGTCAAGCTGTCGATTGACATCCGGCTGCAGCACATGGTCGAGCAGTTGTTTGGCGATCGCCGCGGCGCGCTGGTGGCGATGGACCCCAAGACCGGCGAAGTGCTGGCCTTTGTCAGCAAGCCGACCTTCGATCCGAACCTGTTCGTCGAGGGCATCGACAGCGAGAACTGGCAGGCGCTCAATGAATCCGCGGACAAGCCGCTGCTCAACCGTGCGCTGCGCGGCACCTACCCGCCCGGCTCCACCTACAAGCCGTTCATGGCGCTGGCGGCGCTGGAGACCGGAACCCGCACGCCCGAGAAGTCGATCTCCGACCCGGGCTTCTTCATGTTCGGCAATCACCGCTTTCGTGACGACAAGGAGGGCGGGCACGGCATGGTCAACATGTACCAGTCGATCGTGCAGTCCTGCGACACCTACTACTACATACTGGCCAACGACCTCGGGGTCGACACCATCCATGAACAGATGCAGCGCTTCGGTTTTGGCGAGCTGACCGGCATCGACATCTTCGGCGAGGTGCGCGGCCTGCTGCCGTCGACCGAGTGGAAACGCAAGGCCTACAAGCGCGCCGACCAGCAAAAATGGTACGCCGGTGAAACCATCTCGCTGGGCATCGGCCAGGGCTACAACAATTTCACCATGCTGCAGCTGGCCTCTGCCACCGCCACACTGGCCAACAACGGCGTCAAGATGAAGCCGCACCTGGTCAAGGAGGTGATCGACATCATGACGCGCAAGCCGACCAGCACGACGCGCGAGGCGGTTGGCGAAGTGATTGCCAAGGCGGCCAATATTGCGGTCATCAAGAATGCGCTGGTGGGGGTCAATATCGAGGGCACGTCGGCTGCCGCCTTTCGCGGCGCCGGCTATACCAGCGGCGGCAAGACCGGCACCGCACAGGTGATCCAGATCAAGCAGAACGAAAAATACGTTGCTTCCAAAATGGAGGAACGCTTTCGCGACCATGCGCTGTTTACCGCCTTTGCACCGGCAGAAGAGCCCAAGATTGCTCTGGCGATGATTGTCGAGAACGCCGGTTTCGGCTCCCAGAACGCGGCCCCGATCGCGCGGCGCATCTTCGACTACTGGCTGCTCGGCCAATACCCCAGCGTGGAGGATATTGCGGCGGTGCAAAAGGCGCAGGCGCCGGCGCCGATCGGCAAGCCGCGGCCCCTGGCCGAGGTCCCCTGGCCACCGCCGTAGACGTTGCGGCCACTCTGGCGCCCCGATAAAAAAGGGCACCGGGTTTAGCGGTGCCCTGTTCCTCGTTCTTATGCCCTCGGGGCTGTCTCCACGGTCCTTCTCCAACAACCCTGAAGGTCGTCAAAGCTTGGCGCAAATGTACGCGCCAGGACCGGCTGTCACATCAGTGCTTACCCTTTAGGGATTTACCCTTTGGGGCTGGCAAGCAGCGCATCCTCGGCAATCCACTGAGCGGCCTTTTCGGCAATCATCAGGGCCGGTGAGTTGGTGTTGCCGCTGGTGATGGTCGGCATCACGCCGGCGTCCACCACCCGCAGGCCTGCAATCAGGCCGCCTCTGCCGCGCACCCGCAGCCGCGAGTCAACCACCGCCAGCGGGTCGTCGGCCGCGCCCATGCGCGTGGTGCCGACCGGATGAAAGATGGTGGTGGCAATGTCGCCAGCCAGTCTGGTCAGTTCCTGATCGGTCTGAAACCGGACGCCGGGCTTCCACTCCTGCGGCTGGTATCTGGCCAGCGCGGGCTGCGCGACGATGCGCCGCGTGATCCGCAGCGAATCGGCCGCCACTTTGCGGTCGGCCTCGGTGCTCAGGTAGTTGGGCGCGATCGCCGGAGCATCCTCGAAGTTGCCGCTTCGGATGCAGACCGAGCCGCGACTGGTCGGATTCAGATTGCAGACGCTCGCGGTGAACGCGTTGAAGCTGTGCAGAGGCTCGCCAAAGGCCTCCAGGCTGAGCGGCTGTACGTGGAACTCGATATTCGGGTAGGGCTGGGCCGGGTCACTGCGCGTGAACGCACCGAGTTGCGAGGGCGCCATGCTCAACGGGCCGGTCCGCTTGAGCGCGTACTCGAGACCGATCATCGCCTTGCCCCAGAGCGAATTGGCCTGGGTGTTGAGCGTCGTGACGCCCTGCACCTTGAAAACCGCGCGAATCTGCAGATGATCCTGCAGGTTGGCGCCCACCCCCGGCGCGTCCTGCAGCACGGCAATGCCGTTCTTTTGCAGCAAGGCCGCCGGGCCAATGCCGGAGAGCTGCAGAATCTGCGGCGAACCGATGCTGCCGGCGCAAAGGATCACCTCGGCGCTGGCGCTGGCGTTCACCATCTCCGAGTTGTCCCAGACCTGAACACCGGTGCAGCGCTGGCTGCCATCGGGCTGCGCCTGCAGCACCAGCCTGGCAACGTGCGCCGCCGTCCACATCTCGAAATTGGATCGCGCGTAGCAGGTCGGGCGCAAGAAGGCCTTGGCGGTACTCCAGCGCCAGCCCGCCTTCTGGTTCACCTCGAAGTAGCCGACACCCTCGTTGTTGCCGCGGTTGAAGTCATCGGTCGGCGCAATGCCGGCCTGCTGCGCTGCCTGCGCGAACGCGTCGAGCACATCCCAGCGCAGGCGCTGCTTCTCGACCCGCCACTCGCCACCGGCGTTGCGATGGCGCATCAGTTGGCGGTAGGGGGTGGCGGCATCGCTCATCAGTTCCGGCGCCACGCCGCGCGCGCCGTGCGCCGCGTCGGCCCCCTTGTAGTGATCCTCGTGCAGCTTGAAGTAGGGCAGCACATTGCTCCAGGTCCAGGCATCATCGCCCGTGAGCCTGGCCCACTGGTCGTAATCACGGGCCTGGCCGCGCATGTAGATCATGCCGTTGATGCTGCTGCAGCCGCCCAGGG